>CAYSTJ010000011.1:136-91966 GCA_964434105.1 uncultured Cellvibrionaceae bacterium
CACAGCCCGAGCCAACGCCACAGCCCGAGCCAACGCCACAGCCCGAGCCAACGCCACAGCCCGAGCCAACGCCTACGCCGCAACCAGAGCCTACGCCGACACCCGAGCCTGCTCCGGGTAACGGAGGAACCTGTAATTGGTATGGTACCGCAACGCCACTGTGTAGCCAGACAACAAGTGGATGGGGCTATGAGAACAATCAGAGCTGTGTATCACAAAGTACCTGTGACTCGCAGAATGGTGGTTCGTCAGGGGGTGGTAACAATACGCCTGAGCCAGAAGAGCCTGCCAACGCCGGTGGTCAGTGTGACTGGTACGGTCAAACCGTATCGCTTTGTGCCAACCAGACCAGCGGTTGGGGTTACGAAAACAATCAAAGCTGTATTGGCGCACAAACCTGCAATAGCCAGTAGATTGCCGGTAATTTGATCAAGCGTTGAAAAAGAAAAGGGGCTTAACCGCCCCTTTTTTGTTTGCCCGGCAACCCTGCGGACCGCGAGAAGTAGCAGGCGTCCAAACCTGTTCTCGCCAGGTTTGTGACCATTTTGAACGCAACCATGGGCAAGTCGAGGCGTGAGCGGAATAATTACACATCGCTTTTCTTTAAAAATTCCCGCACCAGCATCTGGGCGCGGGTAGCGACCTGCGGCAGGGATTCCGACACATCCACCACCAGGATATCGGGTTCATCGCCCGGAGGTTCCATCGCCTCATACTGGCTATCGAGTAAGGTGGACGGCATGTAATGGTTGGAGCGTGATTCCATGCGGCGGCGAATCACGTCTTTAGGACCGCACAGGTGCAGAAACAGTGTGGGGTAGCCGAGTTCCCGAAAGCGCTGCCGATGCTTTCGGCGCAGGCCTGAATTTGCCATCACGCAGCTTTGATTCCGGGCCCGCTGTTGTTTTAGATGTTCACACAGACTCGCTATCCACGGTTCCCGCATCGCATCGGTAAGCGACTTGCCCGCGCGCATATGTTCTTTGTTTTCAATTGGGTGGAATTCGTCAGCCTCAACAAAGTTAAACTGGAACTGTTCGGCAAGATACTCGGCCATTGTTGTCTTGCCGCTACCACTTACGCCAAAGCAGATGATCAGTACTGGAGTCGTGGGTGGATCTGTCATGCTGCTCATCAAGTTTCTCTCCCATCGCAGTTGTCATAATACCAAACCTTCCTTTTGGATAACCATCGCGCGAACAGGCCGACGCAGATCGTCGATGATTCAGTGGCTGATGACGAGTGCTTTATCGCCGGTCAATAGACCCTAAGCCGTAGGCAAACGGATTTCCACCTGGTAAATATTGTCGACCTCGATATTCTCGATGCGTGGACGGCTTAACCTGTGCCCGTCCACGTAGACTTCCATGTTACTGACATCAGCAGTACGGAATATTTGAATATCGAATATCGCGCCGCGGAAGTAACGTACCGCCTTGGCAGACTGCCAGCGGGCCGGTAGTTGGGGTTCAAGGCGAAGACCGCCTCCGTCACCCTTGAGGCCAAATAGACCCTCTACGACTGAACGATAGACCCAGGCGACAGTGCCAGTATTGAAGAGCTGGCTGGAGCGCCCTGCGGTGCGGGGGAACTGATAATAGGCGCCGCGGTAGTAATTGGGAATATAAACGGGCATCTGTCCGCGTTGCAGGTAATCGGGGTAGTCTGGACCGCTCAGCATCTGTCGCATCAGTTGCCAGGCCTTGTCGCCTTCGCCCCTGGTATACAGACTGTACACATAGAAAATGGCCGCATGGTTGTAAACCGATCCATTTTCCGCCGAGCCGGGGTGCTTCTGGGTTACACGGCCAACGTCTTCACGCATGCGGGTATAAGCGGGGGCCAGCATCATGACACCATAGGGGGTCTCCAGTTGCTCCTCAATGGCGCGTAACATGCAACGCTGCTTTTCGGCATCTGCGGTGCCTGCCAGCAACGCCCAACTTTGAGGGTTCAAAAAAATGCGGCCTTCCTCATCATCGCTCACTCCGAATATGGCCCCGTCGTCCGTGATCCCCCGACCGTACCACTGGCCGTCCCACAAATGTTCATTCACTGCCCGGTTGAGGTCTGCAGCGCCGGATCTAAACTCAGCGGCCGTTGTTTCCAGGTCCAGCCGCTCGCAGATATCGGCCCATATGCTGAGCGCATAGGCACTGGCCACCGACAGCCAGCCTGACACACCCTTGCCTTTGTAACCCACCATATTCATGGGGTCGCACCAGTCGCCCTGCGCAATGTACGAAAGCCCGCGCTCGTCCCGTGCGTCGAGGAGCCAGCGCATGGCGTGCGTCACTCGCTGCATGACGGTCAGGGTCCTGTCACCCTGAAAATCCTTCACCATTTCGTCAAGTAAACCGTAGTCATTCGTCTCGTCGAAATAGGCTTTCAGGCAGATCGGCAGCCAGACGCAGTGGTCGGTGTGGGGAATCTGGTTGATGTACTTCAGTTCGGCATCTTCTCTCATAAGGATGCCATCGGGCATGGCGCCGGACTGCTCCTGCTGACTCAGCGCATGCAGAAATGCCGTGCGGGCAGCGTCCGGGTTGATGTAGACCATACCCATATTATCCTGCAGATAATTGCGGGTTTGAGGGTCAGTTGAAAGGCGGTTCACGTCGCCGTGATAAAAAATCTGGCGCGGCAGCCAGTGGTTGACGAACTGATCGAAATGGTTATCCGGCGTTTCAATTTCGATAACACCGCGTCCCTGGTTTATATAATCCCGATACCGGCCGCGCGTTTCGACAAAATCGGTGTCAGCCAGGTACCGTTCCTTTATTCGCTGGATTTCGGTATCGTCGAAGGCCGGTCCCAGCAGAAACCGAAAATCCTCACTTTGCCCGTCGGCCAGTGCCAGCGGATACTGTAACGCGGCCACCGGGGTTTCATAGCGGGCATCGCCATTACCGAGACGTGCGTTCTGAATTGCGTCGGGGTTGTGCAGACCGCCTTCGCCTTCGAAGACCTCCCGTATGGTTTCCCATGCCGCCGGTTCGCGATCGTAAATAAAAAACGTTTTGTCTTTGAAAAACTTGTTTTTAAAGTAATCCGCATATTTCTGATAGGGGGTGACAGAGCTTGCGACGATTGCGCTCAGGTCGCCACGGTGCTCGGCTGACTGGTTCATCCAGCTCATATAGCCGATAGGGAAGTAGGGATACAGGCTTATTCGGCGCGGGCGGCCCGAGATGTTGGTCACTTTCACCTGCCACAGCTCTACCACATCTTCCGGTGCCAGAGTCAGGGTCATTTTGATGCGAATGCCGTTGTGTTCGATCAGCCAGCTGATGTCGCTTTTGCCCACAGAAAAGCAGTAATGATCCGTTGCCAGTCGAACCGGCTCATAAGGTGCCGAGAACAGCTCCCCCGTGTCCTCATCTTTAATATAAAAAAAACGGCCTGGATGGTGGCTGTAATACGGTTGCTCGGGCTGCATAAATGACTTCGCTTCCAGGTTGGGCGCATAGGCATATTTGGCCGGTTCCGGTTGCATGAACATGGCGACGGCATACCCACGGCAGTTCACCTGTAACATCATCTGCCGGTTCCACAGAAACCCCGCGGCGCGGGGCATCGCGGTGGGTGACAGAAGGTCAAAACGTTCGCCGTTATCAACTGCATGCAGCATGGGGGTTATAACTCCAGAGGACTGATTCAATGGGGGTGGCGACCGGCGGCAGGTCGAACCGAAAGTAATACCGGCATCGTTGCCCGATGCCGGCAAGCCGGATTCAGGGTGCCTGGCTATACTCTGCCTGGCGTGCCTTTAGATCCGCCTGAATAATTTCCAGTTGATCGCCAGTGAGGTAATAAAAACGGGCAATGACAGCCGCGATAATGGCAAATATACCGGGTACCGCTGTTTGCAGAAGAACGATACCGCTTTGCGATGCGTCACTTTGTGCCTGGTGCGCCTCATAACCAATAGCGGCGAGGATCCAGAGCATGCCCGCCGATCCCAGCGCGCCGCCAAGTTTCTGCGAAAAAGTCGCGGCGGAAAAAGTCATTGCGGTGGCCCGCCTGTTGTTTTTCCACTCGTTGTAATCCGCGGCATCAGCGTACATTGACCAGGTGAGCGGAGATTTCGGACCCAGGGCAAGACTGATCAATACATTCAGCAGGAATATCACCATGACCTCTATCGGTAAGTCGCCGCTATTTAGCACCAGGCCATCCTCATATGTCTTGATGACGCTGACCACGGTACCTTTGGCGTTTTCGAAGTGCGCTTCGGCTTCAGTCTGCCCGGGCAGGGCGACCTGCCGGGAGAAAACCCACCAGGCGTTCTCGTAGCGCGTCCATTGATATTCGGCGTCGCCGTCCGGCGTCGAGCCGATAAGCGTATCGGCCTGCAGGGTGACGGGATCGTTCGTGGAAATAGTAATCACGCCATTGACATCCGGTTTCGGCACAAAGGCAAAAACAAAGGACAGTACGCCGACAATACACATCAGTAGAATCAGCAGCTTTGCCTTGTCAATGTAGCGGGTCATCAGCGGGGCAGTGGCGGCGCCAACGGCGTAGGCTACCGCCTGCAGGCCGAGATACAGCCCCAGAAGATCGGGCCGTTCCATAAAATAGGTGAAATAATAGTAGGCAGAGCCGCCGCGCATGGTGATTGTCATCATGATAATCATCGCCAGCGCGAACAGGATCACCCACGGCTTGTTGGCGACCAGATCCCGAATATCCTGCGCCGGATTGGAATTCTGACTGGGCGGCGGCGCGATTCGTTCTTTGGTAGACAGAAAGGTGACCAGAAATACCAGCGCGGCAACCAGGCCGTATAGCATCATGGTCGTTTGCCATCCCTGTGCGTCGTCACCGTCGCCGAAATGGCTGACGAGGTCCAGCGTATAGTAATTGACCACGAATCCGCAGCTGAAAGCAAAGATAAACCGGATGCTGATCAGCGACGTCCGCTCCTGGCTGCGAGCTGTCATCACGCCGGATAATGCCGAGTACGGTGTGCTGAGCACGGTATACATCAGCATCATCATGGTGTAGGTGCCATAGGCCCAGATGAGTTTTCCGGTTTCGTCCAGATCCGGTGTAGTAAAGGTCAATACAGCCGCGCCAGCCATTGGCAGGCCAGCCCAAAGCAGGTAGGGACGGAATTTGCCGAAACGGGTTCTGGTGCGGTCGGCGACGGCTCCCATAACCGGGTCGGTACAGGCGTCGACAATTTTGGTGACCAGCATCATTGTGCCGGCTGCTGCGGCTGAAATACCGAAGACGTCGGTATAGAAGGCTGCCAGAAACGAAGCAATCGTGGTCCAGTATAAATTGAATCCAAAATCGCCTACGCCATAGCCCAGTTTTTCACGCAGGCTGAGCTTGGTGGTACGGTCGAGTAAAGCTGGATCTGACACGGGCGCAATTCTCCCTGCTACTGCTCATCGGTAGGTCACTCCTCGGCCTGTGCCTTTGATCAGTGCTGCTTCTGAGTCAGAACAATAACCGTCGGATAACAGGAGCGTTTACCTGCTGCGCGCGAGTCAGTGGCTGCAACTGGAACCAGGGCCGGTAGGGCAGAGTTAGAAACCTTGTTTTTTTGTAACTATTCAGCTCACGCCCCGATTTGCCCATAGCTGCGTTAAAAAATGGTCATTTACATGAGTAAGTTCACATTTTTCGCCTTGCTCTGAACAAATCTGGTCGCAATCTGAACAGTTACAGCACGAGCTGAATGGTTACATTTTTTTGTAACTGCCATTACACGTCCCGATTGGCCCATAGCTGCGTCAAAAATGGTCATTTACAGAAGTAAACTCACATTTTGCGCCTTGCTTTGAACAAATCCTGACGCATTCTGAACGGTTACGTTTTTTTATGGTTTTTAGTGGAGGCATAGGATAAACAGCGCGCCCCCGGAAATCCAGCACTGCGGGGTGTTCATTGCGTAAAATTTGAATCGGGCGTGGGCCGGGGGGCATTTGCCGATGGTTCGTGAGTGCCGACCGCTTTGAACCGTCGGGCGTATGGTCGAGGTTTGGTATAGTAGCGGGCACTGACGCGTTCGACGGCGCAAAGGGTCCCGGCACAGTGGCGACGGTGACTCCGATATGATCCACATTGCGAGATGGCTGGCGCGCAGTTTTGCCACGGGTGCCGGGTTGAGTGTGATACCATTCGCGCTCATTCAATACACCTGTTATGACACTGGTCTGCCTGGGTACGGGCTCTTTCCCGGGGCGTTGCAATACCCGTCAGACTGACAACTTCCACGGATTTGAAAAGAACATTTCTATGATGAAACCATTATCAGATATCGGTTTAATCGGGCTCGCTGTCATGGGCGAAAACCTGATCCTAAACATGGCCAACAAAGGCTTTACGGTCACCGCCTATAATCGCTCTCACGACAAGGTCAGACAGTTTCTGTCCGGTCGTGCCGAGGGGAAGAGTATTCGTGGCGCCGCTTCCATCGAAGAGTTCGTCGCTTCACTGGCAAAGCCGCGCAAGGTCATGATTATGGTTAAGGCAGGCAAAGCCGTTGACGACGTTATCTCGCAATTGCTGCCACACCTCGAGAAAGGCGATATTGTGATCGATGGCGGCAATACCCACTTTCCGGACTCCAATCGTCGCACCGCCTGGCTTGCTGAATCCGGCCTGCACTTTATTGGTGCCGGGGTATCCGGCGGCGAAGAGGGTGCATTGACGGGGCCGTCCATCATGCCGGGCGGCAGCAAGGCCGCATGGCCGGCCGTCAAACCCATATTTCAAAGTATCGCGGCCAAAGTTGAAGATGGTACGCCCTGTTGTGACTGGGTGGGCGAGGATGGCGCCGGTCATTTTGTAAAAATGGTACACAACGGCATTGAATATGGCGATATGCAGTTGATATGCGAAGCGTATCAGATCATGAAAGATCTCCTGGGCATGTCGGCCGATGAGATGCATGAGGTGTTTGCCGAGTGGAACCAGGGCGAACTGGATAGCTATCTTATCGAAATAACGCGGGACATCCTGGCATTCCGGGAGAACGGGGAGCCCCTGGTTGACCGGATTCTGGACACCGCCGGCCAAAAAGGCACCGGTAAGTGGACCGGCGTGACCGCTATGGAGTTGGGTGTTCCGCTGACACTCATTGGTGAAGCGGTATTTGCCCGTTGCCTGTCCGCGCAGAAGGGTGAGCGGGTAGCGGCGGCTGAGATCCTGAAAGGGCCCACGCCCCGGTATGAAGGTGACAAAAAGGCCCTGATCGAGGATTTGCGCATGGCGCTGCTGGCCTCGAAAATCGTGTCTTATGCGCAGGGTTATGCGTTGATGAAAGAGGCCGGCAAAGAGTATGGCTGGCAACTGAACTACGGTGGCATTGCTCTGATGTGGCGGGGCGGCTGTATTATCCGGTCTGCGTTTCTGGACAAAATCAAGGAAGCCTTCGATCGCAATCCGGCATTGCAGAACCTGATGACGGACGATTACTTTGTGGCACGATTACAGGCGGCTCAGCCAGGCTGGCGGCGGGTTATCTCGACGTCGTTGACCAATGGTATTCCGGTGCCGGCACTGACCGCCGCGCTGACCTATTTTGATGGTTACCGCTGTGCCCGGTTGCCGGCGAATCTATTGCAGGCGCAGCGCGACTACTTCGGTGCGCATACCTATGAGCGGATCGACAGGGAGCGTGGCCAGTTTTTCCACACCAACTGGACAGGACGGGGTGGTGACACCGCATCGACGACCTATACCGTCTGATGCCCGGGCCTGAACGGGGGAATGTCGCCCGTGCGTAATCCCGGTGACGTAAAATGGATCGGTCATCGGGGCTATCCCGAATGCTTTCCGGAAAACACGCTGGTTTCTCTGGTCGCTGCTCTGGAGCAGGGTGCGGCCGGGGTTGAATTTGATATACAGACAAGCCGGGACGGTGTCCCGGTGGTGATACACGATGCCGATCTGGTACGAACTGCGTCGGTGCCCTCAAAGGTGGCTGATTTAACCGCGGCAGAGCTGCAGCAGATCAGTGTGCATGAACCGCGTCGATTCGGCGACAGGTTCACGGGCACTACCGTGTCGACCCTCGAACAGGTAGTCACCGGTCTTCTGGAATACCGAAATGCCTACGTATTTGCAGAAATCAAGACAGACGTCTTCACGCGTGTCGATAGGGAGGTATTTTTACCGTTGGTATTTGAGCAGGTACGACGGCTGGACAGGGCAGTAATTATTTCGTTTGACCTGCCCATCCTGCGCCTGTGTCAGGCGAAATACACGATTCCGGTCGGCTGGGTGTTGACACGCTATAACGCCAGCGCGTTGCAGCAGGTACGCGCTGCCCCGGTTGACTATCTGATTGCCAATTATCACAAGCTGCCGGCATGCCCCGCCCCGCTCTGGCAGGGGGAATGGGACTGGTTTATCTATGATGTCACTGATACATCAGTACTGAGCCGGAATCAGGCCCGCGGCGTCACCTTCTTTGAAACCTGGAATATCGGGGGGATGCGTCATCAGGTGCCTGGTTTCCCATGAAGGCGTTTGATGTTGTCGTCGTGGGTGCGGGTATTCATGGGGCCGGTATTGCTCAGGCCGCGGCGGCCTGTGGACTGCGGGTTTTAATTGTCGAACGAAACAGTCACGCCGGCCTCGAAACATCCAGCGCCAGCTCAAAGTTGATTCATGGCGGGCTGCGTTATCTGGAAACAGGGCAATGGCGGCTCGTGTTCGAGTGCCTGCGGGAGCGACGTCTCTTGCTGCGCATCGCGCCTGCCCTGGTTCGCCCACAAACCTTCTATCTGCCCGTGTATCGTCACAGTTCCCGTTCGCCAGCGCTTATCCGGCTTGGCCTGTTATTATACCGGCTGCTGGGGGGGCATTTACGCGGCACGGGTAAGGGGGGCGGCTTTGATGAGCTGCAACGGGCAACCGGCCTGCTCGAGGCAGACCGCCTGGCCGTTTTCAGCTATACCGATGCGCAGACAGATGACGCGGCGTTGACACGCGCGGTGATGCGATCGGCAATCGGCCACGGAGCGGAAGCCCGCTACAGTGAGACGATTGTCCACGCTGATGCAAATAGACCGGGGACCTGTACGGTGACCCTGCAGAGCGGCGAGCAGGTGGCATGCCGGGTGATTGTAAATGCGGCGGGTCCCTGGGCAAATCAGGTGGCGGAACGGATAGAGGGTGCGCCTGTCATTGATTTTGACTGGGTTCAGGGCACCCATATTGAACTTGCCATTCCTGCCCTGCCGGGGTGCTTTTATGTGGAGGCACCGGCGGATCGGCGTGCAGTATTTATTTTGCCATGGAAAGGCAGAACACTGGTCGGTACAACAGAAACCCGACTGACCGCGCCTGACGCCCAGGCGACGCCGGAAGAGATTGACTACCTTCTGGCCACGTTCAACCTCTATTTTCCTGAATATGCTGCCACCACAGCGGATGTTGAGCATGTATTTGCGGGCGTTCGGGTGTTGCCCCGTCAGGGTAACGGTTCATCGCCAAACCGTCGGTCGCGTGAAACGGTGATTGCCGAGGCGACGCTGGGGGATTGCCGTTACCTGGGCATCTACGGCGGGAAGCTGACCTCATATCGGGCTACGGCTGAAAAAGTCCTGCGCAGGATGGCGCCGGCCATTGCACTGACGCAGGCCCAGATCCGGGTCACCCGCACCATCGCCCTAGCTGCCGATATCCCTTAACTTGTCGAATATGTCCTGCGGAAACCTTAAACCAGTCAGCACATCAGCCGATGGCGTGCGTTTTTCGTTCGGTGTCACCGTGAAGTACTCACAGACCATGTTGGCTTCGAAAAGTAGCTGACCATAGGCACTGACCGGTTTTTCGGGAACGACGGCGACCTGTTCCTGCATGGCGAGGCACATTGCATCGGGTAATTGCCAGTCTTGCGCTATTTGGGCGCTCAGTTGCTGCGTGGTTGTGTCGAACAGTGGCAGAAAAGCGTTTTTGCCGGGATTGGTGTCGCCATTGAGTTCGTATTCCTTGCAGAGCGCGCTGAAAACCGCAATCTTTCCCAGGTCGTGCATCAGGCCGATTAAATAGGCTTTGTAGGGCTCCAGGCCGCGATGCTGTGCTCCCAGTTCACAGGCGATGGCACATTCCAGTGTATGCTGCCAAAGCTTTTGTCCCGTGTGGGAAAAATACGCAGATTCTTTCTGAATAATCGGCTGCATGACTGCGGCCGACAGCACGGATCGCAGTCCGTTGGTGCCCAGTTTGATAATTGCTCTTTCGATATTGTCGGTATAGACGCCGGTGCGGTTGAAATAAACACTATTGGCGAGTTTTAATACTGCCGCGCTCAACAACGGATCTTTATGGATGATTTCGAAGTAATCCCTGGCCGAGCTATCCGGGTCACGGAGACTGCGTAACAGCCGGGGTATGATGGAGGGTAGCCGTGGAATGGTATAATTGTGCTGGTCTTTTTTGCCCAGCGCATCCCGCACAGAACTTAAGACCAGCTTTTGCGGCAAGGTCACCGGAGCATCATGGCCGCCGGCAAAAAGGTACTCCAGAAAGGCCTGTTTGCTGTTCCTGCCGTTAAGCACGGTAAGTTCTGACAGGTGGTAGCCCGACGGCGTTCGCGCAGCCAGATCAGATGCCCGGGTCCGCTTTTTCGATAAGAGCCCGCGCCAGGACAATGACCGCATAAGTCACCATTTCCATCACTATTCTATGGATATTCCTTAACTATAGACGAGCGGCGTTCATGCCGTCATTTTTGTCCGGGACGGGCGATGTGTTTGGTTCTGATGAAGTCGGCATGGGGCAGGTGGATCAGATCGGCGCTTTTCCGCACAATATGTTCTTCGTACTTGTCGAGGCGGCCGTCCGCATAAGCAACGCGCCACATGCCGGTAATGAGCTCGATCTTTTGCTCGTGCGTGCAGTGGCGGTTGATCAGTTGCGTAAACTGGTACATTGACGTGGAATCAGCGCTTTCCTCCCGGGCGAGCTGGATTAAATCATCGATCTCGTCGGTTTCCAGTGCAAAAAACTGTAGGAGGACCTGTCTCAGAGTCTCCATTTCCTGATGTTCAAAGTTGCCGTCAATCACGGCAACCTCAACCATCAGGGCCGCACAGGCCACCTGACATTGCGTTTCGCTGAGTGGCCGGTCTTCCTGACCGGTTTCACCCAACTGCAACAGCTCTTTAATCTTACCGAGCATATTGGCTCAGGAACCGTTCCAGATTGATCTGGTCGGCGACAAAACCACGAATGCCGTCAGCGAGTTTTTCCGTCGCCATGGCATCTGCGTTGACACTGAAACGGAACTGGCTTTCGTTCTCGTTGATTTTCTCCTGCTTTTCGCCGGTATTTTCGGGAGACAGGGCACGCGTTAACTCGCCGTTGTCTGCCTCAAGCTCACCCAGCAGCTGGGGGCTAATAGTCAGGCGGTCACAGCCGGCCAGGGCTTCAATTTCGCCAGTGTTGCGAAAGCTGGCGCCCATGACGACGGTTTGATATTGATGCTGCTTGTAATAATTGTAGATTTGAGTCACAGAGATGACCCCCGGGTCTTCATGGGAGGCATAGTCTTTTTTGCCGGTGCTGGCCTTGTACCAGTCCAGGATACGGCCAACAAAGGGCGAGATCAGGTACGCACCCGCATCAGCACAGGCTGCCGCCTGACTAAAGCTGAACAACAGGGTAAGGTTGCAGTTGATGCCTTCCTTCTGCAGCTTTTCTGCCGCTTTGATACCTTCCCAGGTCGAGGCGACTTTAATCAGTACGCGCTCCTTGTCGATACCCGCTTTGCTGTACAGATCAATCAGGTGGTGGGCTTTGGCAATGGAACCTTCGGTATCAAAGGACAGCCGGGCGTCGACTTCCGTGGAAATTTTGCCGGGGATGAGCTTAAGGATCTCGCAGCCGATGGCGACGGACAGTTTGTCGCCCGCTGCCGCGATGGAATCTGTGCTACCCAGGGCGTCACGGACCAGCGGCGCATACTGTTCCATCTGCGCGGCCTTGTATAGCAGCGAAGGGTTCGTGGTCGCATCCAGAGGCTGGAATTTGCGGATAGCTTCGATATCGCCGGTATCTGCAACGACATCCGTCATGGTCTTCAGTTGGGCTAGTTTGTTCATAAATATCCTCATTACAATTATAAGAGTGCGACGCTAATGACAGCAGGTCCGACGCTCAGGCCCGACTGCCCATTGCGTGACGGGCTTCCAGCAGAACGCGGGCATCCGCATCCGGCCGATTGGCATGTTCACTGAGATAGCGCCTGAAAATTCTGCCGCCGGTCTGGCCATGGTAAAGACCCATGATGTGACGGGTCATGGCGCTGACGCGGTGGCCATTGCCAGTTTTGTCAGCACAATACCGGCTAAATTCCATAAGAACTGCATCCCGGTCCCTTGGGTTTTCGCTGCAGCCATACATACATCGATCAATTTCAGCGAGCATGAATGGATTCTGATAGGCTTCACGGCCAATCATAACGCCATCCAGCGTCTCTGCATACTTCTGTGCCGTTGACAGCGTTTTTATACCACCATTGAGAACGAAGCCAAGCTCGGGGAACGCGGCTTTCAGGCCAAGTACCCGATCGTATTCCAGTGGCGGTACCTCGCGGTTTTCTTTTGGGCTGAGACCCTTTAGCCACGCCTTGCGCGCATGAACGATAAAAAGTCTGCAGCCTGCCGGTGCCACGGTAGCGACAAATCGGTGCAGATGGTCATCCGAGTCCATGTCGTCGACACCCAGTCGATGTTTTACCGTGACTGGAATGCGGACGGCGTCTGTCATGGCCGCGACACAATCGGCTACGCGTTCCGGTTCGGTCATCAGGATCGCGCCGATTTTACCGTTTTGTACCCGGTCGCTCGGGCAGCCGCAGTTCAGATTGATCTCGTCAAACCCCCGATCTTCGGCCATGCGGGCGCAGTCCCGCAGTTCCGCCGGGTGACTTCCGCCCAGCTGCAGGGCCAGGGGGTGTTCCTCGGCGTTAAATTTCAGAAACCGGTCGCGATCACCATGTATAATGGCAGCCGTCGTGACCATTTCCGTGTACAGTCGTGCCTTGCGGGTAAGCAACCGCCAAAAGTAACGGCAATGGGTATCGCTCCAGTCCATCATGGGTGCCAGGCATACGTGCCAGGGAGATAGTGTCATGGTCATTATCACTTTATCCAATACTGCGCAGCTTAACCGATCACGGCTGAGGTTCCAAATGCGCACAGATATTCAGGGTATGAGAACGGGTACGCGTTTCGGTATAATCCGCGCATGACGGCCAGTCCCCAGTTCGTTTCTATTTTACAGGATTTATAAACGGTCACAGCAGCATGGAAAAGTTCATTCGCAGGTTTCATACGCAGGTACTGGTCAGTCTGGCGGCAATGTTGCTGCTGGCGGGCACATCGACCACGGCGCAAACGGATGTCGAGCTTGACGCCCGGGACCCGTGGGAGCCGGTCAACCGCGCCGTGTTCGGATTCAATGAACGCATTGACGCCTGGGTGTTGAAGCCGGTTGCCCTGGGTTATAAGCGGGTGACACCAGAGCCCGTCGAGGGAGGGATCAGCAACTTTTTTGCAAACTTGAACGAAGTGCCGAATATCCTGAACAATGCGATGCAGTGGAAATGGGGGAAAGTCGCGAACAGCACGGGTCGCTTTCTGCTGAATTCGACCATAGGTCTGGCCGGGTTCGTCGATGTGGCTTCAGCCGCCGGTCTGTCGCGCAATGAAGATGAGAGTTTTGGACAGACGCTCTCCTATTGGGGGGCGCCCGCCGGCCCTTACATTGTGCTGCCATTTCTCGGCCCTTCCACCGTGACAGACACGGCCGGCCTTCCGCTCGAACAGTTACTGCACCCGTCCCATTATTCCGGCGACAATGCCGCCCGCATACAGTTCGTCGTCGCAGGATCCATTGATCTGCGGGCGCGGCTGTTGAAGTCCGAGGATTTTATCAGCGGAGACCGATATTCATTTATCCGGAATGCCTACATGCAGCGGCGTGCCTATCTGGTCGCGGATGGCGAGATTGTTGATGATTTCGGCGGAGACTTTGACGATTTCGATGATTTCGACGATTTCGAAGATTTTTGAACCGATGGAAGCGCCTCCTCCAGATGCGGCGGGCGACAGGCGCTTCGATCCTTCGACAGGGCCGACGCGCCTATTCGAGCACGGCGATGATTTCCAGCCCGATATGACAGGGGCGGGCTGTCGTATCGCTCTCCAGTCGACTGACTTTCGCGGCTGCGCGTAACACCGGATGGTGCCCGTGAGTGGAACTCACAGCGATTTCGAGCGCATTGCCCAGCGGAAGCGGCTCAGGCGATGTGATGTAAAGACCTCCTCCACTAAGGTTATGGCATATACCTTCAACCGTCTTATCACCAAAGGTTACTTCAACCGGAGTTTCGACTTTCATGCGAATAAAGTTGCGCTTCTCATAAAAATCCTGGCTGGCCAGATTCATAACGCTTACCTTCTATGAAATGAATAAAAAGGGGTTATGAAACGGCGAATCGGAGGCTTACAACGTCTGGCGGCATCCATTCTCGACACTACCCCCGAGATAGCCGTCGGCTGGCGGTATGCGCCAAATAAACCTAGTCTACTGCTTGCACCGTTATCTTTAAAAGGGTAGTGTATTTTTGCTAATTCCTCACACATTATTCGCAGAAGGCGACCTTTTACGTGAGCACTGAGTCAGGCAACATCCTGCTGGTTATTCACGACAACCCCCAAGTCAGCCAGGAACTGGTTAATTATTTGACGGCAACCGGCTATGTCGTGCATACCGAATCTTCCGCTGGGGATTCTCTGAAATGGTTTGCTCAATTTCCCCCGGCTGCTGTGCTCGCTACCCTGCATTCTCCCGAAAAGCCTGCTGCATCATTGCTGGCATACCTGAAAGATCTGCACGGTGAAGTGCCGGTAATTATCCTCGCGGAGGAAGGTGTGCTCAGCGATTCGGTCCAGGCATTGCGCGAAGGCGCGGCAGACTACATCATTGCCCCACTGGATGATCGGGAAAAGCTCCTCAAAGCCATCAGTACGGCGATCGAGGCGGCTGCCACAGCGCGTCGCCGCTTTGACGAGATCACCGTTCTGGAGAAATCCAACCAGGAGTTACAGGATTATGTGCGTCTGCTGGAGCGCGATCATCAGGCTGCACAGCGTGTACAGGAAAAGCTGCTGCCTCGAACACCTGTACATTTTGACGGCTTTAAGCTCGAGCACTGTATCGTTCCATCGCTGATACTCAGCGGTGATTTCATTGACTATGGACTGTTTGAGCAGCGCTGGCTTTGCTTTTATCTCACCGATGTCGCCGGTCACGGCGCGTCGTCGGCATTTGTCACCATGTGGCTCAAGCAACTGATTCGTCGGCTGTTCAGAGAGAAGCGATTTCAGGTAGGTGCATCCAGAGAAATCGACGTTGCGCAATTCATTGCAAAAATCAATAGCGAGCTGGTTCTCTCACGCTTTGGGAGTCATTTGACGTGTTTTGTCGGCATTATTGATCTAAAAACCCGTACCATGCGGTATGTACTCGGGGGACACCTGCCTTTGCCCATCCTGATAACCCAGGGCACTGCACGTTACCTTGAGGGCAAGGGAAAGCCATTGGGGCTGTTTCCCGATGCGCAGTGGCAGGTATTTGAAACACAGCTGGAGGGTCCATTTTCTCTGGTCGTATTCTCGGATGGCGTGCTGGAAATCCTGCCGCCGACGGACCTGATTGAAAAAGAGGCCCTATTGCTGGAAATGGTAAAGGAGGCGGGGGGCGAAATGAATCAGATTTATGCTCGCTTCAAGCTTGACTCCAGACTCGAAGCGCCGGACGATATCGCTGTGCTTACGGTGAATGCAGGTGAAGTTTCATGAGTTCAGGTGGTATCTGGGTTGCTCGGCACGAAGGCGTCAACGTTATTCGACTTACCGGCGATGTGCGGCTGAATTTATGCGTATCGTTCGATAATTTTATCAATACGTTATTTGCCCAGGAAAATTTCGGTCCCGTCGTGTTTGATTTGCGTGAGACGCAAGGCATTGACAGCACCACCCTGGGGCTTATCGCCAAAATTGCCCGTGGCGCGGAGGAGAGAAATTTAGACCAGCCAGTGGCGGTGACCGGCAATGCCGGCATTGTCAGATTGCTGGAGTCCATGGGCTTTGAGGACATCCTCCAGATCGTGGACGACACGGCTATACCGGAGGGTCGGCTGCGGGCCTTGCGTGAAAACACCGCGGACGAACGGAAAGTTCTGGACAAGGTGCTCGAGGCGCACCACATTCTGGCGGAACTCAACTATCCTAACAAAGACAAGTTCCGGGAGCTGATAGAGACACTGGAAGGTAAATACTCACCATGAATCCTGTTACGCGTATGTTGCAGTCAACAGCAAAGCTGCTATTTTTGGGGGTGGGCCTGATTGGCCTGGCAGGCTGTAGCCAGCAGGTCTACACCAAGGTCAATGCTTTCAAACAGGATTCAGCAGAATTCGGCCAGGGGGAGGTGATTGTTCGCGCAGCCGACGCCCAGTCGGCAGAATCGCTGGAATTCGCCTATTATCGAGGCCGAGTCGAGGCGGCTCTCGCAAACCTGGGTTACGTCCCGGTGACGGATCCCGCGGCAGCGGATTTCGAGGCGCTGGTTTCCTATGGTGTTGCCGAGTCGGATGCCGAAAATCCTGGTCTGAGAACCGGATTCATTGCCCCGGGCTATTCTCATTCTTACGGAGTGCGTACCGGCGTTATGATCATTGATGATTCCCGTAATCTCGAATACGTACGCTGGTTGAGTCTGGCTATAAATCAAATAGATCCAGCGGAACGGATCTACGAGGTGACCGGCTATAGCCGCGGCCGCTGTGGCGTGTTTTCCGTGGTGTTTGACGAGATGCTCGAGGCCATACTGAAAGAATTCCCGGCGGAAAGCGGCAGTGTTCGAACCATCGGCGTTCGCGGTGAATCGCGTTGTTAATCAATCATTTGCCGCTGCGGCGGGCAAGGCAGTCAAGGCTTAAGCAGTTATGCCCTATTTAAAACATTCGCACAACGGTGAGGTTGTCAGCATACACGAACTCGGGTCCCTGCCGATAACAATCGGGCGCAGCCGGTCATGCGAGATTCAGGTCGATGATCCGACGGTCAGTTCCGTACACGCGCGCATAGAGCACAATGATCAGGTCTATAGGTTACGTGATCAAAACAGCACCAATGGCACTTTGGTCGATGGGGAGCGAGTCACGACAATCGATATGAGTCCGGGGCTGGAATTTACCATTGGCACCCGGCGGTTCGAGTTTGTTCAGGACCTGCCAGTTGATCTGGAGCGTACTTTGAAGATCAAAAAGAGCTGGATTCCCGGCGTCTTTTACACGCAGTAGACCGCCGTCACGTGAATGGCGCGAGGCGATGACAAAAATTATCACACCCACGGCAATCAGCCTGACCACCTTGCGCAATCTGAGTATCTTCGTCCTTCTGGTATTCTGGCTTCTGCAGTTCGGGCAACCGATGGTAACCGATATCACATCAGCGCTCGATCGATGGTTTTTGCGTCTGGGTGTGGAGTTAAGGGCATTGCCAACCCAGACGGCCCCCCTGACCGTCGTCCACGTGCCGGATATCGAGTATGACCGGTGGCAGGTGGATCTGGCGGGCGCGCAGGGGCTGGTGGACCTTTTTGAAAAAGGCGGCCTGTATAACGGCGCCGGCACTGGACCGCCGGTGGTTTATGGGCTGATCCTGACCTACCCGCTTTCGTTGGTACGGTCGTCGGCGGAAAACCTGTTGACGGAGATCCAGCAGTTGCAACCCGCGCTGGTCGAGGCCGTTTATCCGGAACTACAAAAATTGCTGGTCCGCAGAGCGCAGCTGGTGGATATTCTCAATGGACCACAATCCATTGTCGGTACGGAACATGCCCTGCCGCTGGACTGGCCGGTCGTAACCATGCCGGAAGGACGGGTATTCCAGGCGCCCCGATGGATAGACAGCTATCTCTGGCCGGACATGCTGGCAATGGAAGGAGAACCTCTGTCGTTGGGTCCGGTCAGAAATGCGGTACCCGTGCTGCCATCGGATTCGCTGTCTCCGTCCCTGCTCGCCAGCTATGGCGAGTCTGTGCATCCCGGTTTTTCATTGGCATTTATCCAGACTGCCCTGGCGATGCGAGAGCAGGGTGCCGCCGTTGGGTCTGCCCTTGAGTGGAAGCCGGGCAGCGGTATCGACCTGGGGTATGAGCGGGTGATTGCTACCGATGCTGCCGGACGCATCGTCCCTTTGTATGGAAATGCTGCCGGCATTCGCGCTACGGTCCGGCAGGTTACCTTGAGCGCAGCGCTGGCACTGGATGACCTGAACGGCTGGGTGCTGATCGGTCGGGACAGCAGTCCGGTGCTGGATCAGGTTGCCCAGCAGCTGGCGGCCCTGGCTGATGACGCATACCTGCATGAGCCGATGTGGTGGTCGCCGTACAGCAAGCTCGTCATGCTGGGGCTGACGGTCATACTGCTGCTCATGGCAACTTTTGCCCGCATGTTGCATACGGCCTATGTCTGGCTCGCCTGTTTGCTGGCTGTGGCGCTGGTCAATCTGGCCGGTCAGGTTTACGGCAACTTCTGGTTCCCGGTTGCCTGGGTCTTTGTTTACCTGAGCATATTGATGCTTATGCTGGCTGTCTGGCGATGGCACCGGAGCGGTTTCCTCAGGCTGTTCCAACGTCTTGACAGCGTCAGCCTCGACTATGCCGGCGATTTGATTCAGGAAAATCGTCCACAGCAGGCCTTTCGCGTGTTGCAACACTGCCGGACATCGGGCGAACTGTTGCAAAAGCTTTATACACTGGCCGAAACGCAGATCGAGAAGTCACAACCTGTTGAGGCCATGCACATACTGCGGGAAATCCGTAGACGACGGTGGCGATACCGGGATGTGCAAGCAAAGATCGCCGCTCTTGAGCCCTTGGTTCAACGGGTGGAAGCGGCGCACGTCGCCGCTGCCGAAAAGGGCGGTGAGCTGCCGATGTCCGGAACAGCTACCGGCACGGAGCGGGTGCTGGCAAAAACCCAACTGCTGCGACCTGTCGCACCGCCATTGCGACGGACGCTGGGCCGATACGAGATTCAGGAAGAAATTGGACGTGGTGCGTTTGGTACGGTTTATCGGGCTTTCGATCCCCACATTGCGAGACAGGTCGCGATCAAAACGTTGAACTATGTGACGGCAGCGTCCGAAGACCGCCGGGAGCTCAAAGAGCGGTTTTTCCGCGAGGCGCAGGCGGCGGGCCGTTTGAGTCATCCCCATATTGTGCATGTCTATGATGTGGGTGAGCAGGACCAGCTTGCCTACATTGCGATGGACTACGCGCGCGGGAAGCCTCTCAGCGCCTATGTACAGCCGGAAACCCTTTTGCCGATTGTGGATGTCTACCGCATTATCATGAATGTGGCGGAAGCCCTGGCGTTCGCCCATAGTCACAACGTGATTCACCGCGATATAAAACCGGGGAATATCATTCTCAACCAGCAACCGTATCAGCTTAAAGTGACCGATTTCGGTATAGCCCGCATTACAGATTTTGCCCAGACCAGCACCGGTGAAATATTGGGCAGTCCACTTTATATGGCGCCGGAGCAACTGCTGGGGAAGCGCGCCGGTCCCCCGGCCGACATATTCAGCCTCGGGGTGATGTTTTATCAGCTGGCGAGCGGCCAGTTACCCTTCAATGGCGACAACCTGGCCAGTCTTTCCTATGATGTGATTCATACAAAGCAAAAAAGTGTGCGCGCCGTGCGCAGGGAGCTGCCTGCCAGTGCGACCCGCATTATCAATCGGGCTCTACAAAAAAAACCGGCGGACCGTTACGAATCCGCAGCCGATATGGCGGAAGCCGTGCGCCGGGCGCTGAACAAAGATTTTAATGGGGCTTTGAAAGAGTCCAGTCGCAGTCGTATGGGAGATCTTGCATGAGTGTTCTTCAGCAGTTACTTGATGACGTGGTCGTACATCAGTTTGAATTAAAACAGGAGATTACCGCGATAGGGCGCCAGTCGACCAATGATATTGTCATTAAAGACAGCGCTGTCAGCGCAAACCACGCCCGAATCATTCGGCTGCCGAATGCTGTATTCCACGAATATATGGAAGCCTGGATCGAAGACTGCGGGAGTACAAACGGAACCTGGCTGAATGAACAGCCACTGGTCGGCCGGCAGCGATTGCACCACAACGATCGACTGCGTGTGGCCTGGAACCATTTCCGTTTTATTGACGAAAACGAAGAGCAGATGGAAAAGACGGTGCATATGCTGAAGACGCAGTAAGCGCGGGTCGGTTCATCCGGCCCGCTCCGCAATGGCGGGTTTTACGCAATGTTCATGCGTCCGGAACGGCCTTGGCCCCATCCGCTGCTGTCAGCTTCAGCTTAACCCGTCGCTTTTCCAGGTCGACCGACGCAACGGTAACGTCCACCTCCTGATCCAGGGCATAACAGCAATTATCAACGGTCAGCGTCATGCGTTTGGCATCGAATATTTTTTCCTGTTTCTTGGGAAACTGAACAAATCCTTCAATGCCGGTCTCGAGCAGGCGTACGCCGAACCCCTGTTGTGTCACGATGCGAATCACAGCCCGGTCTTGCAGGCCCGGCCGGTCCTGCAGGTACAGGGCCCATAATGTCTGCTCGAGCTGACGCACGGCCTGGCGACCGTTGCTGATACTGTCGCTCAAAAGCGCCAGCATCGTGTCAGGCATGGTTTGCACTTTCAGTCCGTTGAGAATCTGCAGAATGGACCAGTGGTTCGCAAGATCGGCAAACCGGCGAATGGGCGACGTGATCGGCGCGTAGCAGGCAAAGCCCATGCTCATGTGTGGCTGTGGGCTGGTATGCAGCTCTGTCGGCTGCATCATTCTTTTCAGGGCCGGGAGCAGACTGGCGTGTGCAGGACTGGCTTCCAGCGCCTTGATCAGTTTCAAATAGCCGTCCAGTGTTTCAAGTTCGTCATAATGACGGTCTGCATCGAAAGCTTCGCGCAGCAGTGCTTTGACCTCACCCAGCCGTTCTTTGCGAAAGCCGCCGTTTACGGAGAAAATGCCCGCTTTGTTCTCGGCCAGAAACTGTGCCGCACACAGGTTGGTGGCCACCATGGTTTCTTCAACCAGTCGATGCGCGACGTTGCGGTTGCGCGGTGTAATTGCCTCGATAAGGCCACGTTTGTTGATTTGATAGTCGTATTCGCGTTGATCCGGGAAAACCAGATTGTGCACGCGCCGGTACGCATACCGAACCCTTGCGATCCGGTCCAGTTGAACGAGCACCCCGGCGAGTTCGTCTGTAATTTCGTCAGTGTCCGCTGCGGTGCCCGTGTCCAGAAATGCGGCCACGGAAACATAGCTCAGCTTGGCTCTGGACCGGATTTTGGCGTGTTCAAAACGGTACTGTTCAATTGAACCGTCAGCCGCGATATCGACATGACATACCAGGGCAGGCCGCTCTTCCCCTGCCACCAGTGAAAAGGTGTCAGTGGCGAGTTTTTCCGGCAGCATTGACAAACTGATGCCGGGCAGGTAAACGCTCTGGCCATGGAACCTGGCCGATTTGGCGATCGGGCTGCCCGGGTTGATAAAGCTGGCGGGGTTGGCGATGGCGACGGCCAGATGCCAGCCGCCATCGGCACGGGCTTCCGCAAAGAGCGCGTCGTCCATATCACGTGTGGACGCAGAATCGATAGTCACGAAGGCGGTGCCGGTCATATCGGTGCCGGGCAGGCTGCACATCTTTTCCTGGCATTCCCGGACCTGTTTTTGGGCATCTTTCGACCAGTATCGGTGAAGATCGAACCGCGCTATTGTCAGGTTCTGGTAGAGATAGTCTTCGCCATCTGCGCCAATGCGCGCGAGTGTTTTTGCGGCAGCCTTGCCGTCGGCATAAGGGTGATGCACAATTTCCGCCTGAATCAGGTCGTCTTCCCGGCACTTCGTTCGAAACTGGTGGGGGATAAATATCCAGCGTGTCTGGCCTTCCGGTACCACGAAGTGGGCATTGCCTTTGATTTTGTATCGTCCGATGAACCGCTTGAGGTCGGAGCTGATCAGTTTTTCCAGTTCGCCTTCCAGCTGCTCCTTGTCATTGGTCACAACGTTGACACGGACCCGATCTCCCGGTAACAGATGCATCATTTTCTCGGGGTTCAGGAACGCACTGCGACCGTCGTCCAGCTTAACAAACCCGTAACGTCCACTTGTGCCGGTGACGATGCCTTCGGCATAGTCTTTGGTGGAGAGGATATCTTTTTTAAGTTGCGACAGTTGTGCAATTGTGTCTCGATCTAGCATGACAAAACCCGATTCCAGTTAAGGCGGCGAATGATACCAGTTCATCCTCCACTCGATAAGCAGCAAACGCCAAACTGTGGGCAATTCCAGCTATATCCGCTGTTGTCGGACCATTTTTGCGAGAATGAACAGTGAAGTAGTACTCCGGGACATTGCCCGGTAGAATAGGATCATGTCCAAAACATCAGCGCCTGAGAACATAACCGTGCAAACCGGCCGTTATCGCCACTATAAAGGTGGGGAATACGAGGTAATGGGTATTGCCAGCCATTCCGAAACCGGAGAATCGCTGGTGGTTTACCGCTGTCTGTACGGCGACGGCAGCTGGTGGGTGCGGCCACTGACCATGTTCCAGGAGTCGGTTGAAATGGGAGGTGAGCACATCCCCCGGTTTGTGTTCCTTGGTAAGTCCGCCCCCTGAATGTCCAACTGCCACAATGATGATTATTTTATGCGGCATGCCCTGACACTGGCTGAAGCGGCCTTTCAGCAGGGCGAAGTACCAGTGGGTGCCGTGGTGGTGGCGGCGGGAAAAATCATTGGAGAAGGGGCGAATGCGCCTATCGCACGCAGCGATCCCACCGCGCATGCCGAAATTGTTGCGCTGCGCGATGCCGCCACCCGCCGTGAAAATTATCGGCTTCCGGATTGCACACTCTATGTCACGATAGAACCCTGCACCATGTGTGTCGGGGCGCTGGTGCATGCCCGCATTCAGCGTGTTGTATTCGGTGCGTCGGAACCAAAAGCCGGTGTATTGGCGAGTAATGGCTGTCTACTGGAGCGGGATTACTGGAATCATCAGGTCGTCTGGACGGGTGGTGTGCTGGCTGAGGAGGCGGGTCAACTGATGCGCAGATTCTTCAGGGCCCGTCGGGCGGCGGCGCGGGCACTGCGTACGGGCCGCCCGATACCGGACTGATCCACTACCGGCATCTGTCACATCGCGGTCGGGGTAAAAGATTCATTCGCTACCAGTTCGCTGATAACGGCATTGAAGGCCGAATCCTTATTCTTTTCGTTCTCTGCATTGGCAAGATCGATCAACCGGTCCTTTTCGACCTCGTTCCAGGCGAGTATCCCGTAAAAATTGCGGATATTCTGCACAAATGTAACCGCTTCATGTCCGCGTGCGTAGCCATGTCGGGTGTGCTTGTAATATTGACGCTTCGCCAGCAAGGGCAAAAACTCCTTCACGTCGGACCATTTGTCCGGGTTGGCGCCGTGGCGCTGGGCCAGGGTCCGTGCATCCTGTAGATGGCCATAACCAACATTGTATGCCGCCAGCGACAGCCAGATCCGGTCCTGGCCCTTGATGCTCTCAGGCAGTCTGTCCAGCAGTTTACGGTAATAGGCCGCGCCGCCATGAATACTCTGCTCGGGATCCAGACGGTTGGTAACATTGACCTCCTTGGCGGTATTCAGCGTCAACATCATGAAACCGCGTACCCCGGTGGGGGAGCGCGCTTTGGGGTTCCAGTGGGATTCCTGATAACTCAGCGCTGCCAGCAGCTCCCAGGGCAGTCCTGTTTCTTCAGAGGCTTGCTGTAGCAGACTCTTCCACTGAGGCAGGCGTGAATTCATCCTTTCGGTAAACACCAGTGCATCGCTATAACCAATTTCGCCGAGATGACCGTAAAACTGCTCTGTCAGCTCGGCAAGCGTGCCATTGGAATGGGCTGCGGTCAAAAAACTGTTGGCAGCGTCCAGCAGACTGCGATCCCGGGAGTGAGGGAACGCCCAGCCGACGGGTTCGGGTTCGCTCAGTGAGAATGCTACCTGCGCCCGGGGGTAGAGCGAATTGCTCAGTTCAAACGCATTTGAGTCGACGATGGTATAGTCAATTTTGCGATTATGCACCATCTCCAGCAAGTCTAGCATTTCGACGTCATGGCGCTCCTCCCAGGTCAGTTGAGGGTGCTCTTTCTGGAGTCGGCGCAGGTATTCGGCGTGGGAACTGTTGCCAATAACCAGCAGGCGACCGTCAATCAGGTCATCGATGGACAGCGGGCGCTCGCCATCGACATGGTAAATCAGCTGCTGGGTAACCTGGAGGTAGGGTTCGGAAAACTGAACCTGGCGCTTCCTGCGTTCAGTTACGGTCAGTCCGGCGGCCGCAAAATGTCCGTGTTTGCCAACCTCATCAATGACCTGCCCGAGATCTTCAATATCCTTGATGAGCAGGCGTACGCCCAGTGTTCGGGCAAAGGATTTAAGAAGCGTGTACTCAAAACCGGTGTAGCCGGCATTATCTTCATAGTAGGTGGTGGGACCGTTGCGCGAAATTACGACCAGCTCGCCCGTCTCCTGGATGGTTTCCAGCAAAGTGGGCTGGCGGCTGCCAGTGAGACCGGTGCAGGCGACCCCAATAATGAAAACGTTGCGCAGCATCTGGCCCAAACGCCGACAGAATCCGGTGAGTTTTGAGATGATCGGTGTCCCTTTCATGCAACAACTTTCCATCTGTGTCTCATAGCTTGTGCCTATTTGCTCAGAAGGTGTACATTTTATATGCAGGTTTCGCATAAAAAATGGTCAGTTGAGTACATATTGAACAGTCGGGGCAGTATACCACCGTCCCTTGGGCCTATTATCAATATAGTCAGTCTCGCGCGGAACATTAAATGATTTGCCTCGAATGTCGGGTCTTTCCGGATTGACTGGTTATAAACCGCCGCCCGGCAAATCGGCAGGTTGCCGCGCCGGAAACGCAGATTGGCGCCTGATTAATGAGTCCGGAAAGCATTTGCAGTACAATGCCGCCTCCATTAACTCTCCTGCCATGTGATGCATCCATTATGCTGATTTTACCAGGCGCTGCCGCTTTTTCCCCTTTCCGTCAACAGAAGCTTCTCACCAGTCTTCGCCAGAGCGAGCCAGGGATAAAGGGATTTCTGGCTGAATTCATCCATTTTGCGCAACTTGAGGAAAACCTGAATGGCCACGAAACCGAGTTGCTGGCCCAGTTGCTCGCCTATGGCCCCCGTCAGGATACGCCACACGTAAAAGGCAGCTTACTGTTGGTTGCACCGCGGCCGGGCACCATATCGCCCTGGTCTTCCAAGGCTACCGATATTGCCCACAATGCCGGGCTGACCAAGGTACGCCGTCTGGAACGGGGCATTGCCTGGACCTTCGACGGCGAATTTGACCGTAAGGTGATAATGGCAGCGATTCACGACCGAATGACCGAATCGGTGTTCGAATCGCTCGACGCCGCCGCCGTGCTCTTTTCGGACCATGAACCCAGTCCGTTGAGCATAGTGGATATTCTGGAGGGTGGGCGCATAGCCATGGAGGTTGCCAATGCCGAACTTGGACTGGCGCTGGCCGATGACGAAATCGACTATCTCGTTGAGAGCTTCCTTGCGTTGGGGCGAAATCCGACCGATGTCGAGTTGATGATGTTTGCCCAGGCCAATTCCGAGCACTGCCGACACAAGATATTTAACGCGAGCTGGACGGTCGATGGCGAGGACCAGTCCCGCTCACTGTTCCAGATGATTCGCAATACCAACCAGCAGGCCGGTGACAACGTGCTTTCGGCCTATTCGGACAACGCTGCTGTCGTGCGGGGGACGCAGGCAGGGCGCTTTTATCCTGCGCCGGGCAGCGACATATACGGATTCGTCAATGAGCCGATTCATCTGCTGATGAAGGTGGAAACCCACAATCATCCAACCGCGATAGCGCCATTTTCGGGCGCAGGGACGGGTTCCGGCGGAGAGATTCGGGACGAGGGTGCGGTTGGCAAGGGTTCGAAACCCAAGGCCGGTCTCATGGGTTTTACCGTGTCCAACCTGAATATTCCACAATTCGCCCAACCCTGGGAAACACCCTATGGCAAGCCATCGCGCATTGTATCCGCGCTGGATATTATGCTGGAGGGGCCGATAGGCGCGGCCGCTTTCAATAATGAGTTTGGCCGTCCCAACCTGTGTGGCTATTTTCGAACTTTTGAGCAGGATTATCAGGGCGAGCGGCGGGGCTATCATAAGCCGATCATGCTGGCGGGTGGTTTTGGCAATATAAAAGAAGAGCATATCGAAAAAACCCCCTTCGCACCGGGCGCCAAATTGATTGTTTTGGGTGGTCCGGCCATGCTGATCGGTCTCGGCGGCGGGGCGGCGTCTTCGGTAGCGTCCGGCAGCTCGGATGAAGATCTGGATTTCGCCTCGGTACAACGGCAAAATCCGGAAATGGAACGTCGCTGCCAGGAGGTCATTGACCGCTGCTGGCAAATGGGGCCCGATAATCCCATTGCCTTTATTCACGATGTAGGCGCGGGCGGTCTGTCCAACGCCTTCCCCGAACTGGTCAAGGACGCCGGGTGTGGCGGCCGTTTCGAACTGCGCAACATCCCCAATGACGAGCCGGGCATGTCACCGGTCGAGATCTGGTGCAACGAATCTCAGGAGCGCTATGTTCTGGCGGTAGATCCGGGGAATGTGGCCCGTTTTATCGCGCTGTGTGAGCGCGAGCGCTGCCCCTATGCGGTCGTAGGTGAAGCGACCGCAGACAAAACGCTCTGCCTGAATGACCGGCATTTTGATGCGAGTCCGGTCGATTTACCCATGTCTTTGCTGTTCGGCAAACCGCCCAAAATGCACCGTGAAGCGCACAGGCTGGAACGCGCCCCGGAACCTTTGCGTCTGGACGGATTGACCGTCGAAACCGCCGTCGATCTGGTATTGCAGCACCCGGCAGTGGCCAGCAAGCAGTTTCTGATCACGATCGGGGATCGGTCGATTACCGGACAGGTCGCCCGCGACCAGATGGTGGGGCCGTGGCAGGTACCGGTGGCCGATTGTGCGGTGACGACGGTTGCCTACGACGCTTGTGCCGGTGAAGCCATGAGCATGGGCGAACGCACCCCCTATGCCCTTCTGGACGGACCGGCTTCCGGCCGAATGGCGATCGGGGAGGCGCTGACCAATATCGCCTGTGCCCGCATTGCGCAAATCAGCGATGTCAAATTGTCGGCCAACTGGATGTGTGCGGCGGGTCATCCAGGCGAAGACGAAAAGCTGTTTCGCACGGTGGAAGCGGTCGGTATGACGCTTTGCCCGGCCCTTGGCATTACCATTCCGGTGGGTAAGGATTCCATGTCCATGCGCACGGCCTGGCAGGACGGCAATACCGATCGGGCAGTAACGTCGCCTCTGTCGCTGGTGATATCGGCCTTTGCGCCGGTACTCGACGTGCGGCAGACGGTAACGCCACAGATACGTCTGGATCAGGGTGAAACCTGTCTGTTACTGGTGGATATCGCCGCTGGCAGGCAGCGATTGGGCGGGTCTATCCTGGCTCAGACGCAGCGACAGATGGGCGCCGACGTGCCGGATCTGGACGATCCGGCGGCACTGAAAAGCTTTTTCGAGGCGATGCAGGCGCTGCTGGATCAGGAATTGGTTCTCGCGTATCACGATCGAAGTGATGGCGGCCTTTTGGTAACACTGTCCGAAATGGCCTTTGCCGGTCGCTGTGGCATGACCGTTGATATCGACAGGTTGGGGGGGACGGCGCTCGACGCGCTGTTCAATGAGGAGCTGGGGGCGGTTCTGCAGGTGCGCAGGGCGGATCTTGACCGTGTCAAAGCGGTTTTTGCCAACGGTGGCTTTTCCGGCGACCTGCACGTGCTGGGGCAGCCCCACCAGGAGCAAACCTTGCGAATTGTCCGGGGTGAACAGGTATTGATTCAGGCCTCCCGCAGTGCCCTGCAGCAAAAGTGGGCGTCGGTCAGTTATCAGATGCAGTCATTGCGTGACAACACCGAGTGCGCCCGGCAGGAATATGAAACGATAGTCGCCGAAGACCCCGGTCTGAGCGTGCATCTAACCTTTGATCAGGACGAGGATATCTGCGCACCGTTTATCGGCCGGGGTAGCAGACCGCGGGTAGCGATTCTGCGGGAACAGGGCGTTAATGGTCAGGTCGAGATGGCGGCGGCATTCCATCGGGCAGGGTTTGAGCCGGTCGATGTTCATATGAGTGACATTCTGGCCGGTCGGTACACGCTGGGCGACTTCAAGGGGTTAGCCGCCTGTGGCGGATTTTCCTACGGCGATGTACTGGGGGCCGGTGAAGGCTGGGCCAAGACCATATTGTTCAATCCGACGGCTCGCGACCAGTTTCAACAGTTTTTCAGCCGTAGGGACACCTTCAGCCTCGGCGTATGTAATGGTTGCCAGATGCTGTCCAATCTGAAAGACCTGATCCCCGGGGCCGAACACTGGCCCCGTTTTGTACGCAATACGTCCGAGCAGTTTGAGGCGCGGGTTTCTCTGGTCAGAATTGAAAAGTCACCGTCGGTGTTACTGGCGGGAATGGCCGGTTCCCATATGCCGGTCGCGGTCGCGCACGGCGAGGGGCAGGCCGAATTCAGCGATGCCTCAGCGCGCAATGCCTGCCACACCAGTGGCCTGGTGTCGATTCGCTACATTGATAACAGGCTGGAGGTCGCCAGTCGGTATCCGGCCAATCCAAATGGCTCCCCTCACGGGATAACAGGCATTACCAGTCGTGACGGTCGGGCGACCATTCTGATGCCGCACCCGGAACGGGTATTCCGTGCGGTCACCAACTCATGGAAGCCGGATAACTGGACAGAGGACGGCGCCTGGATGCGTCTTTTCCGAAATGCCCGGGTATTTGTAAACTGATCAGCGTGTAAGCGCCGAAACGCCATGCCGTGACCGTGACCTATGCCGCGGCAATCAATACGGCTGCGCGGTACTGGTTTTTGCCATAGCGGATCATTTTGGAAAACTCGGTCAGCGGCACCGGCACATAGATCGCGTCAACCGGTGTTTTCCACTCCTTGTCATCGACCTCCGGGTCGTTGATATAGGCGTAGGTATCATCCATGTTGACCAGCCAGATCCAGTGCGGCTCTTTGTTCCGATTGAGGCGGTAGGTGCTGATGAGCATGATGATCTGTTCACCCTTGCGTAGCGCATTGCGGATCGCCGGGATACCCTTTGGGAACTTCTCGATCTTGATTTTCTGGCGGGCGGTCTGGCGGATGAACTCCTGATGTATCAGTTGTATCACCGATTTCTTTTCGGCATTGCGCACGCTGTCAAGGAAGGGAGCCTCCTGGTGGGAAACCCATAAGCGCGCCCGATATCCTCGCCGGCGCGCCGCCAGAGCCAGACCAAAGGGCGAGGTGCCGCCGTGGCCCGTGGTCATGAAGATGGTTGTGGCTTCACGCCAGATATTCAGTTCTTCAATCTGATGGTACGGCTGGTCCGGATTGACATTGCGGGCTGCCATCAGCATCGCGGCCGGTCCGCAGGTAAAATCGGTGGTCTGGGCATAATAGGGTAGATGGGCCGGTTTGGGTTTCACGATTTGCAGGCGCTTTTCCATGCGAATCCCGTCGTGGCCGCTTTCGTAATAGTGGTGCAGTTTGCGTATTGCTTCGTACCCCATCGATAGATACAGTTGCAGCGCGCTTTGATTGTCGACGGCTACCTCGAGACGGATAAACAACGCGTTATGCGTTCTTGCCGACTCTTCCAGGGCTTCCATGATTTTGCGACCCAGTCCCTGTCCCCGTGTAGCAGGATCGACTGCCAGTGAATATATGCGGGCCAGGGATGTGCCGCGATGAAACAGGACGAGGCCGTAGGCCGCTATCGGTTCACCTGTTACCCAGATCTCCGCCTGACTGCGTGTGAGAAAATATCGGAAGCTGCGGCTACTCAACCGGTCACTGTTAAAGCACAGGTTTTCAAGTTGGGTCAACGCGGGCAAATCATTTAAAGTCGCCCGTCGCGGCTGCGTCTGGCTCATGGTCCGCAGGTCCACAGGGCCTTGCGACCGGCGAGGCGCAACACACGGCCCGTCGATTTTTGATCGCGGGTGCTGGTGCGAATACTGCTATACTTTTCATCGAACTTCGCCATATGCCTTTGTACCCGTCACTCTTGTTCAGGACCCACCACTTGTATGACCCAGTTAAAAATCCTGATTGAAAACCGTTCCGACTGGGCCGCATTTTACCCGTCAGAAGATGTTTTGCTGGCAAAGGATTATCTGGCCGAACCGCCGGCGCAGGAGCGTTATAAGGTCATCAATCTGTGTCGACAGTACAGCTATCTTAGCACTGGTTATTATTGTTCGCTGCTGGCGGAGGCGCGCTCGCATCAGGTCATTCCGTCGGTAAAGCATCTGCAGGACCTGTCTCGACGGATCTGGCTCGGCGTGCTGAACGTCGATATCCAGAAACAGTTGACCGCGGTTGCAGGCGATCGGACAGAGTACCAAATCTGGATTTACTTTGGTATGACGGGCGAGTCTGCACTGAGCGAGCTGGCCCGCCAGATTTTTGAACAGTTTCCTATACCCATCCTGAAAGTGACTTTTCAGTTCAAAGGCATTTGGCGTCTGTCGTCGCTGGAGGCCGGCGCGCTCAATCAGCTGACCGAAGCCCAGCAAACCGATTTCGCCAATGCGCTGGACAATTATAGCCATCTGATCTGGCGTAAACCCAAGACCCGCAAGAATCACCGTTACGATATGGCAATTCTGGTCGACCCGGACGAACCGTTTCCGCCCAGCAACGCGGTGGCGCTCAAACGTTTCATCAAGGCAGCCAGCAAGCAGGGCATTCTGGCGGAAACCATTACCCGCAAGGACCTGGGCAAGCTATCGGAATACGATGCGCTGTTTATCCGGGCCACCACCTCGGTTAACCATTACACCTATAAGTTTGCACGCCTGGCGCAGGCCGAGGGGCTGGTGGTGATGGATGATCCCGATTCAATCCTCCGCTGCGCCAACAAAATTTATCTCGCGCAATTGTTGCAGACACAGCGCTTGCCCACGCCAAAAACACGCATTCTGACCCGCAGTGATCTGAACCGGGAAGATGCGTTAATCGAGGAACTCGGGCTGCCGATCGTGCTGAAGATTCCGGACGGCTCGTTCTCGGTGGGCGTCAACAAGGTCAAGTCGAAGGAAGAGCTTGATCTGCATATGAAGGAAATGTTTAAAAGTAGCGCACTGATACTGGCACAGGCCTATGTCTATACCGAATTCGACTGGCGTATCGGCGTATTGAACAATCAGGCGTTGTATGCCTGCCGCTATTACATGGCGAAGAACCACTGGCAAATCTATAACCACTCCGGTAAAAGCAACAAGGTTGGCGGCTTCGATGCATTGCCCACCTTTGAAGTTCCGAAACCGGTATTGAAAGCAGCGCTGTCAGCGACCAAACATATTGGAAACGGATTGTATGGCGTTGACCTGAAGCAAAAAGGTAACGAGGTCTATCTTATTGAAGTCAATGATAATCCGTCCATTGAGTCGTCGGTCGAGGACAAGTTTCTGGAAGGCGAGTTATACGACGCCATAATGGGAGAATTCAGAAAGCGGCTGGACAGAAATTGATACGCCTGGCCGGTTGGTAACCTGTCGGTCTGCCGGATTGGCTGTCGCGCCTATTCTGTACCTGACCGGCGTTTGGTCAGGCGCGTGGGCTGCGCCGTCAGCGGGTCATCAGGCCAGGGGTGTCGGGGATAGCGACCTTTCATTTCTTTTTTGACGGCGGTATAGCCGGTTCGCCAGAAATTCTCCAGATCGCGGGTGATTTGCAGTGGACGACCGGCGGGCGACAGCAGGTGTACCAGGAGAGCAATCTGACCACGCCCGATGCTGGGCGTCGCCCGACAACCAAACATTTCCTGAAGCTTTACCGCAAGCACCGGCGGATCGGACCGATAATCAATGGTGACGGTTCTCCCGGAAGGGACGACAATGGCGGCAGGCGCCCATTCGTTCAGCTTTTGTGGCAGTGGCCAGGGCATTAATGCCTCCAGCAGTGGCCCAGGCCGTAATTTTCGCAGGTCAGACAGGCTGCCGACCGCATCGAGATGCGGTGCCAGCCATGCCTCCAGATCCTGCAGCAGCGCGGGGTCGGACAGATCGGGCCAGTCGGGTAAATCTTTCTCCGTGATGCAGTACTGCCGAAGGCACATCACCCGGGCGCGCCATTGCACCTCCGCTTCGGTCCAGTGAAGCCGGCCGAGACCCTGTTGCCGCAACATGCTCAGCAGGCTTTGTTTGCGCAGGCTGGCAGGTACTTCCGTCAATTGCGTGCGGCGCAGCACAATAGCGCCGCAGCGGATCTGTTGTTCGGCGACAAAGCGGCCTTTTTCATCGCTCCATTCGGCAAGTGTGTGTGAAGACAGGAGGGGTGCCAGGGCGCTTTCAAATAAGCGGGCATTCAGCGACGCGGCCGCATAAATACGGTCGTCGGTTTGTGCAGTGGCGCCGCTAACATCTGCCACCACCAGCCATTCATGTTTGCATAACGGCGCATCTGGCGGGAGTCTGGCGGCGCGCCCGTTACTGAGCAAATAAAGGCAATGGCCGGCTGCGCGTTGACGGGCGATCCGGTCGGGATAGGCACAGGCCAGCAGAAAACCGGTAATACCGGACATTGTCATGGGGGCAACCGGGTGAATGCCGGCAGTCAGTTCGCGGTATACCCGGGTCTGGCGGCGAACACGATCCATCCATTGAGACGAAGGCAGCGTCTCGAATTGCTCGGCAACACGTTCCAGATCGACGATATCACCCGGACGGCCAGGCTCCGACAACGCAGCGGCCAGCCGACAGGCCTGGCTATTCAGGCCGGCCTGTGCGCCGCGAATCATCATGTGTGCCAGACGGGGATGGACCGGCAGGTTGACCAGCAGATTGCCATGAGCCGTCAACCGGTGGCCCTGACGTGCGGGCTCTATCGCCTGAAGCGCCAGTAACAGGTTCAGTGCCGCCTGCCAGGCTGGAGCCGGTGGCGGAGTCAGCCAGGCCAGTTCGTCCGGCTGATTGATTCCCCAGCTCAGCAGTTGCAGCACCAGTGGTGCAAGATCCGCCTGTTCAATTTCAGCCTTGTTGAACGGTATCAGCGGTTGATCCGATGACCACAGGCGATAACAGTGCCCCGCTGCGGTGCGACCGGCCCGGCCTGCTCGCTGGTCTGCTGATGCACGTGAGATCCGCACAGTGTTCAGACGGGTGAGTCCGGTGCGTCCATCGAATACCGGTTCCCGCCTGAAGCCGCTGTCAATGACGACGGTGACACCTTCTATGGTCAGGCTGGTTTCAGCGATATCAGTCGCCAGGACAATCTTTCGTCTGAATATCCCGTCGGCCGAAAGTGGTGCCAGCGCGCTCTGTTGGGCGGTCAGATCCAGGCTGCCGTGCAGGCGAAGTACGAGTGTATCGGAAGGTGCGTCGCTCTGCAGACGGCTAAAGAGCTGATTAATATCCCCCTGGCCGGGTAAAAACACGAGGATATTGCCGCTGTGGTGATGCGCGGCCTGCATGATAGCGGTATGCGCCTGGCGCGGAAGATCCGTGCGCAGCTGTGACTGGCCGTAATGCATTGCGACTGGCCAGGCTCTGCCGGGACTGTTGATAACCGGCGCGTCGCCGAGATAGGGGGCAACCTGCCCGGTATCCAGTGTGGCGGACATAACGATGATTTTAAGCGGGTCCCCAGCGTCGCGGAACAGAGCGCGGCCCTGCAGCGCAAGCGCCAGACCGGTGTCCGAATCCAGTCCTCTTTCATGAAATTCGTCAAAAACCAGTACACCATAATCCTCCAGAGCAGGATCATGCCGCATCAGGCGCAGCAACACGCCGCCGGTGACCACTTCCAGACGGGTATTTCTGCCGACATCTGTGCGCTGGCGCATACGCAGACCGACGGTCTCCCCAACCGTTTCGCCCAGCAGGTGCGCCATGTGGGCGGCGACCGCCTGGGCGGCTACCCGTCGTGGCTCCAGCAGCAAGATCTTTTTGCTGGTAATACGGTTGTTCAGGATAGCGAGTGGCACGCCTGTGGTTTTACCGGCGCCAGGGGGTGCGACGAGTACCAGTTCATCACGCTGCTTCAGGGCAAAAACAATATCAGGCAGGACCTGAGTGATGGGTAACGGGTTAGCTTTGGTGCTGGAGTTCATGGTTTTTGCGGCAGGAAGTGCATGGAATATGCTGTTGGTGTTCTGGTCTCTGGTTTGCGGCAATCAACCGGAGATAGTGTCGATTTTTCAGTAATCATGCCGTATTCTTGTGCGCAGCTGATCGGCCTGGGTGATAGCCATCGCGGTGCTGACAAACGTGTGCTGCCCTCAATAGGTAAACCTGTAATTCCGGAAACCCGGCAAAACAGGGCGGTTTACCCGTAAGCTGCCAGTAATCGGTGGCGAAGCCAGTGTAGTCAGCTTTTCAGTATGGGGTCAAGGCACCAGAAACAATCTGGTATTCATTAATTCAGGCGAAGGCGGGAACGGACCGTGTGGATCAAAACCGGGGGCATAACCTGAGGCAGTTCGTCAGTGGGTTAAAAGCGCGGCAGTTATTTGTTCGCGCAACATTGATGCTGATCATGGCAATAGGCGTCTTTGCGTCGGCGGAAGAGAAGTTCCAGCCAGCCAATCTGGCTTTCCGTCACGTACTGCCGGACCAGCTTGAATCGATCGGTCTGGTTACCTCCATTGTTCAGGATCGACAGGGCTTTATATGGATTGGCGGGATAAACGGCCTCGCGCGCTACGATGGCTACGCGCTGACAATATTCCGGCACGAGCCGGGCAAGCCAGGCAGTCTGAGTCACAGTTATATCAATCAGATCCTGATTACCCGGGACGGGTCCATGTGGGTCGCCACCCGGCGGGGGTTGAACCTGTTTGACCGCGATACCGAGACCTTCCGTGTTTTTATGCATCAGGCCGAGTCGCCTTACGGTTTAAGTGTCAACGATGCTCGCCAGATCTTTGAAGACAGCGAGGGACGCCTTTGGCTGGGAACCCGGGGCGGGCTGAATCTGTTCTATCGGGAAACGGGCGAATTTACCCGGTACTATTACGCGTCATACCCCGAAGACGCCGGTGACAGCACGATCAATGCGATCGCGGAAGATGCCGGCGGCCTTCTGTGGCTTGGCAATCAAACTGGCGGACTGACGAGTTTCGATCCGCGGCAGAACCAGTTTCGCCATTTTCGTCATCAACCCGATCAGACGAATTCGCTCAGCCATAATGACGTGCGGGCACTGTTTGTGGACAGCAACAACCGGCTTTGGATTGGCACCTATGGTGGCGGGCTGAATGTACTGTCCGACGACAGACAGACGTTCCAGCGGTATCCGGTTAACCAGCCGGATCGTGATGGCACCGTCTGGGCAATATCACAGGATCGGTCGGGCCGGATTTGGGTAGGGCATGGTAACGGTCTGTATGTCATTGGCAAAGACGGATCGAAACAGGAATTCGTGTATCAGGAGAACCGGCAGGTGGGGCTGGGGAACCCGGTCGTGCGGACGCTGTTTGAGGACCGGGCCGGCGAACTCTGGCTCGGCTTTTTCCCGTCCGGCGTCGATATCCTGGATCGTCAGGCGTCGGTTTTTCACAATTATCTGTCCAGTAGCCAGGATGCCACCACGATTAGCGGGGGGGGAATTCTGGGTGTCATGGAGGATGTGCAGGGCCGGCTCTGGGTAGGGGCCGGTGGCGGCCTCAGCCGCTTTGATGTGCAGCGCAGAAACATTACCAATTTCCGCCACCAGCCGGCGAATCCAGACAGTTTGAGCGGGGATACGGTGCTGTCACTGGCTCAGGACCGGGACAACAGTATCTGGCTGGGCATCTGGTCGCACGGATTGAACCGGTACGATCCCGAGACCGGGGTATTCAGTCGTTATCCGGCCGACAAACCCGGCGAAGGTCGTCTGATTGGCAAAGAGCCCTGGGGTATGGTGGTGGATCAGGAGGGAACCCTGTGGGTGGCTACCGAGAAAGGGCTGAACCGGTTTAATCGTGACAGTGACGACTTTACCTATTTTGTGCCGACCTCGGCGCAAATGGATGGCGATGCGGCGTTATCGTCGCGTGCGGTTTTCGAGGATTCCCACGGTCAGCTCTGGATTGGCACGGTTCGCGGCCTGTATCTGTTTAATCGCGACACCGGTGATTTTCAGCGCTATCGCCATGTAGTCGGTGACCCGTCGACATTATCCAATGATTATGTCAAAGCCATTTTTGAGGACTCGAAGGGCAATTTGTGGCTGGGCACCCACGGTGGTGGTCTGAACCGCATGGATACGGCCTCCGGCCGGTTTGAACATTACACGAGACGGGACGGTTTGCCCGACGATGTGATCACCGGCATTACCGAAGATGGCGAGGGGCTGCTCTGGTTGGCGACACATAACGGGCTGGTGCGATTCGATCCGGATAACCAGGCGGTGCGGGTGCTGGACCAGCATCACGGACTGCCGGGGAATCTCTACAACCGCAATGCCCTGATCAGGACTGAACGGGGCGAGCTGGTCGTCGGCAGCAGCAAAGGGCTAACCATTTTTGATCCGGGCGAGTTGCGGTTCAGCCAGTATATTCCGCCGGTGACCATGACCGACTTCAAGATCTTTAATCAGGCGGTGGACATTTCACCGCAGTCACCCCTGCCCAAAGCCGTCAGCCAGGTCGACCTGATTGAACTCAATCATTCGCAATCGGTATTTTCGCTGGGCTATGCGGCGTTGAACTACCGAGCCCCCGAGGAAACACGGTATGCCTACCGCCTGGAAGGCTTTGACCAGGACTGGCAATACGTTGGCGACCGGCGCATGGCCACGTACACCAACCTCGATCCGGGCAGCTACCTGTTTCGCGTCAAGGCATCGAACAGCGAGGGTGTCTGGAACGAGGAGGGTGTGCGTGTCCGTGTCGTGGTAAAACCGCCAATCTGGCGCACCTGGTGGGCGTGGTTGCTGTATGCGGTGGTTCTGGTTCTGATCGCGCTGCTCGTGCTGCAGGCATTTATCCGACGTCAGGCATTTGAACGCGAACACATGTTGAACCAGCGTCTGCGCGATCTCGATAAACTAAAAGATGAATTTCTCGCCAATACCTCCCACGAATTGCGTACGCCTCTCAATGGCATTATTGGATTGTCGCAGTCTTTGCTGGACGGGGTGGCCGGACCGGTACCGCCCGCCATGGTCAAACATCTGGAGCTGATCGCTTTCAGCGGTCAGCGACTGGCCAATCTGGTCAATGATATTCTGGATTTTTCCAAGCTGAAAACCCATGGTCTGGAGCTCAACAAAAAGCCGATGGACGTCCAGGCGTTTGTAGAATTTATGCTGAATATGACGCGGCCGCTGGCTACCGGCAAACCGCTGGAGCTGATCAATGCCGTGCCGGATAACCTTCCGCCGGTGCCAGCCGACGAAAAGCGCATGCAGCAAGTGATGTACAACCTGCTCGGCAATGCCATCAAATTTACGGAACACGGGTCCGTTACGGTCAGCGCATCACTGGAGAGTGACCGGGTTGCCATAGATGTGATTGACACCGGTATAGGTATCCCGCGCAGCTATGTGCAGAAAATATTTGAGTCCTTCGAGCAGGTTGACGGTACCACCCATCGTCAGCATGGCGGCACCGGTCTGGGGCTGGCCATTACCAAGCGGCTTATTGAACTGCATGGCGGCAGCCTCACTGTCTGTTCCACGTTGGGGGTGGGATCGCGTTTCCGGGTTCACCTGCCATTGCAACGCGCGACGGCGGCGCCCGGATTGCCGGCGCCCATGGTAAAGGAGCCGGCCTGATGGCCAGATCAACCGACCATTATTCACCGGGGAAGTCGCTGGCTACCGGCGGCTTTAAAGGCTCAGGCCACCGCAGTCTCAACGGCGTTTTTATCGGCCGCAGCCGTCTCACTGCCAAAGGCGATTAAAAGCGCCTGAATAAAGGTCCGCAGCTCTATCGTCATAATAGCGAAATCCAGGTCAAAGGCCTCCGCAGCACTTTCAGGCTGACGCTCGTCGGCCTTGTCCAGCAATTCCTGGGAAAACTTCAGGCGGCGGACCGTCAGCTCATCATCGATAACAAACTGTAATGCGTCCTGCCATTGCAGGGCGAGTTTTCGGATCAGCATGCCGGTCTCGATGTGATTCAACATTTCCGTTGCGGTCAGCTCCTGCTTTTTACAGCGGATTACACGTCCCTCGTCGCGCGGGGATTCAAGTTCGCATTCATCGCCCAGCTCAAAGCCGGCGGGCATTTCCCCGTGGCGCACCCACTGAGTCATGGTCAGATCCGGTTGCTGGGGAGCATTCAGGGGTATTACCGGCAGACTGCCAATCGAATCGCGCAGCAGGTTGAGCAGCTCCTCGGCACGCTTTGCGGATGCGGAATCCACAACGATAAGATTTTCCCGGGTATCGATATAGGCAAAGTTCAGCTGGGAGCGGGTGAAAGCCCGGGGCAGGAGAGAAAAAATAATCTCGTCCTTGATGTCCTGCCGCTCACGCTTGCCCACCCGTCGGTCTTCGTCTATCCGGATCTGCTCAATCTTCTCCTGCAGTTGCTCATTGACAACAGTCGACGGCAACAATCGCTCCTGACGTTTGGCGCAGACCATGACGAAGTCCGTGGCAACATGGACAAAGGGGCGGCCTTCCTCGCCGAGCGGCGGAACCCAGCCGGTGCGCAGCTGGTCCTGGCCGCCGCAGGGACTGAAGGCCTTTTCCTGCAGCATCTGATCCAGCGCTTCACTGGTAATGTCCCAGGGCTTGGTAATGCGATAGATCCGCAGGTTCTTGAACCACATAGCTTTCACTCCCAAAAAGTTCTGCATTTAAGCCGCTGCCCGGCGAGGCGTCAAGGACTATCGGGAGCCGCCACTGGGTTATTGCGGCGTTTTCTGGGACAATACGCGCCCGATCGGTTATTCGGGGCTTCGTAATCCAAATTTGAGTCAGGTCAGGCTATGCTGGTGTCCGCAAAAAATCTATTTTCCTATCCGCGCTACTGGGCAGAATGTTTCGGTCCCGCACCATTCCTGCCCATGTCGCGAGCCGAGATGGATCAACTGGGATGGGACAGTTGCGACATCATTATCATCAGCGGCGACGCCTACGTCGATCATCCCAGTTTCGGCACGGCGGTAATCGGTCGTCTTCTGGAAAGCCAGGGCTTTCGGGTTGGCGTTATTGCACAGCCGGACTGGCATTCGGCCGATCCGTTCCGGCAGTTGGGTAAACCCAACCTGTTTTTCGGCGTATCCGCCGGCAATATGGATTCCATGATCAACCGCTACACGTCAGACTTGCGCATGCGGTCGGACGATGCCTATACCCCCGCCAACGAAGGCGGCAAGCGGCCGGACCGGGCGGTGATCGTGTACAGCCACCGCTGCCGGGAGGCCTGGCCTGATGTACCTGTCATTATTGGCGGAATCGAAGCCAGTTTGCGGCGTATTGCCCAATATGACTACTGGAGCGATCAGGTGCGACGCTCGGTCCTGATTGATTCGGCGGCCGACATTCTGTTGTTCGGCAATGCCGAAAGAGCCATAGTGGAAGTTGCACATGCCATCGCCGCGAACCGCTCAATCCGCGATCTGCCGCCCATTCGTGGAACCGCCATCGTCCGCAGGGGGCCGCCTGCCGGCTGGACCGAGATCGATTCCACCCGTATCGACTGGCCCAAAAATATCGACGCCATCCCCAATCCTTATGAATTCAAGGATCCGCAGAGCCAGTCCTGCAAAACCGATGAGGCCGCCGTGGATTTGAACGGAGAGCAGCCAGTCCGTATCCTGCCCATGCCCACCCACCGCAGTCATGATCTGGACCCTGCGACAACCTATATCCGGTTGCCGTCCTTCGAAAAGGTCCGCAATGACCGGGCGCTTTACTCTCACGCATCGCGTATTCTGCATCTGGAATCCAACCCGCACAATGCGCGGGCCCTGATTCAGAAGCATGGTCAGCAGGAAGTGTGGATTAACCCGCCACCGATACCGCTGGAGACGGAGGAGATGGATGGCGTGTTCGGTCTGCCTTACGCCCGTGTCCCACACCCAGCCTACGGCGATCGCAAGATCCCGGCCTACGAGATGATCAAGACATCGGTCAATATCATGCGCGGCTGTTTTGGTGGTTGCACCTTCTGTTCCATTACCGAGCACGAAGGACGCATTATCCAAAGCCGGTCGGAAGCATCCATTCTCCAGGAAATTGAAGATATTCGCGATAAGGTGCCCGGCTTTACCGGAACCATTTCGGATCTGGGCGGGCCGACCGCCAACATGTATCGACTGACCTGCAGTAGTGCGGAGGTGCTGTCGAAGTGTCGGCGCCTGTCCTGCGTATTTCCGGGAATCTGCAAGAATTTGATCACAGACCATTCACCCACGACGCAGCTATATCGAAAAGCGCGGGCCATTCCCGGCGTAAAGCGTGTGGCGATTGCATCGGGCCTGCGTTACGACCTGGCGGTGGAAGACCCGGAATATGTGAAGGAACTGGTAACGCATCATGTGGGCGGCTATCTCAAGATTGCGCCGGAACATACCGAAGATGGACCGCTGAACCAGATGATGAAACCAGGTATCGGCGCGTATGAGCGGTTTAAGGCCATGTTTGAGAAATTCTCACGCGAAGCCGGCAAAAAACAATACCTTATCCCGTACTTTATTGCCGCACATCCCGGTTGCGAAGACGACGACATGATCAATCTCGCGTTCTGGCTCAAGGAAAATCGCTATCGTCTGGACCAGGTACAGACATTTTACCCTTCGCCAATGGCGATGGCGACCGCCATGTATTACTCGGAAAAAGACCCTCTGCGCAAGGTCACCTACAAGAGCAAGCCGGTCAAAACCCCCAAGACCCTGCAGCAACGGCGGTTTCAGAAAGCGCTGCTGCGGTTTCATGACGAAAGCACCTGGGGCTTGTTGCGCGAGGAATTTCGGCGGATGGGGCGTCCCGAACTGATTGGCGGTGGCCCCGGTGCGCTGATCCCCGGGGAGAAGCCCACCCGTCAACGTCCGGCGCGAGAGCGAAGCAGAATCGCTCCGGTCAAGAAGCGTCGACGGTAAGTTTGTCCCCACGGCGACCTGCGACAGGCGCCGTTGCGGCTGCAAACACTATCTGGGTTAACGTTAAACTGGCATAATGCCGCTCCGTTTTTGCCCATCAACAATTTGTTCAACTTTTGAGAGGAAGCCCATGCAGCCGCAGGTAAAACCCGCCAATCCAAATTTTTCGTCGGGGCCGTGCAGCAAGCGACCCGGTTACAACGTGAACGCGCTGAGTCTGGAAACACTGGGGCGGTCCCATCGCTCGGCTTTGGGTAAGGAGGTGTTGCTGCGCGCCTGTACTGACACGGCCGAGCTATTGCAACTTCCCGCCGGATATCGCGTGGGAATTGTTCCCGGATCCGACACCGGTGCCATGGAAATGGCGATGTGGTCGCTGTTGGGGAGTCGTGGCGTCGACGTACTGGCCTGGGAATCGTTCGGGTCGGGCTGGGTTACCGATATTGTCAAGCAGCTGAAGCTGCAGAATGCCAGAGTGTTTGAGGCCGATTACGGCAATTTGCCGGATCTGTCCCAGGCCGATTTTAATAACGATGTGGTCTTTACCTGGAATGGCACCACGTCGGGAGTGAAGGTGCCTGATGGGGACTGGATACCGGACGACCGTGAGGGACTGGCCATCTGCGATGCAACATCCGCCGTCTTCGCTATGCCCTTGCCGTGGGAGAAGCTCGATGTTGTCACTTATTCCTGGCAGAAGGTGCTGGGCGGCGAAGGGGCGCATGGCATGCTGATTCTCAGTCCGCGAGCTGTCGAGCGTCTGGAGTCCTGGACGCCGCCCTGGCCAATGCCCAAACTGTTCCGCATGACAAAAGGCGGTAAGTTGATCGACGGCATTTTCCGTGGGGAAACCATTAATACACCATCAATGCTGTGCGTCGCCGATTACCTCGACGCGTTGGACTGGGTACGCAGCATCGGGGGATTGCAGGGTTCCATTGCACGATCGGCGGCCAATTTACAGGTGGTAGAGTCATTCGTTGCGCAAAACGAGTGGATATCGTTTCTCGCCAGGGATCCAGCTATTCGTTCCAACACCAGCGTCTGTCTCAGTTTGAAAGCGGAAGCCGACCAGGTCAAAGCCATGGTGAAGCGACTGGAAAAAGAAGGCGTGGCCTACGATATTGGTGCCTATCGTGACGCACCTCCCGGAATGCGACTGTGGTGCGGCGCTACTATTGAGCAGGCTGATCTACAGGCGTTGATGCCATGGCTCGCCTGGGTGTACGGCGAAGTAACGGGCTAGAAACCCGTCATCAGCGATATCCATAAAAAAGCCCTGGCAAGCCAGGGCAGAATCGAAGAAACAAGGTTTACCTTCCTGAAAAACGCTTCGCGTTGGTTTCTCAGCTGGCAAGCCATTTATAAGCACATTTCATGCCAAACAAAAAACGATAGAAAAACAGGGCCTTGGCGCCTGACCGTTTTTTGTGTGTCAAATAACCCGACAAAATTTTGGCGTTGGCCGCTTGCCTTGCCCTGTGGTGGCACAGGACAGGGGTGTCGTTACGTCTATGGCAGGAGTCACAATGTTTAAGATCAGAACCTACAATAAAATTTCACCGAAAGGTTTGGAGCGGTTTGCTGGCCAGCAGTACGAGGTTGGCCCTGACGTCGGGCACCCCGACGCGATTTTGCTGCGCAGCCATAAACTGCACGAAGAAGCCATTCCCGCATCGTTGCTGGCTGTCGCCCGGGCCGGCGCCGGTGTCAATAATCTGCCAATTCCGGAATACAGCCGGCATGGCATCGTGGCTTTCAATACCCCGGGGGCGAATGCCAATGCGGTTAAAGAGCTGGTTATGGCGGGCATGCTGCTGAGCTCCCGCGATATACTTGGCGGGCGTCGCTTCGTCGATGAATTGACCCTGACCGACGAAAATGCGCTGTCGAATCTGCTTGAAGCCGAGAAAAAGCGATTTGCCGGCCGTGAGCTGAAAGGCAAGGTTCTGGGCGTGGTTGGCCTGGGGGCGATTGGATCGATGGTCGCCGAAATGGCATTGGCGATGGGAATGCAGGTGGTCGGTTACGATCCGGCATTGTCGGTGGAAGCGGCCTGGCGTCTGCCGAGCCAGGTGCAGCGCAAGGAAAATCTCGCGCAGCTGTTGCAGGCTTCCGATTATGTGTCGTTGCATGTTCCCGCCCTTGATGTTACCCGGCATATGATAAACGCCGACAGTCTGGCCGCCATGAAGCCTGACGCCACGCTGGTCAATTTTGCGCGCGATGCCATTGTGGACGAAAAGGCAGTGCTCAGTGCACTGGATAATGGAAAGCTGCGTCAGTATATCTGTGACTTCCCTGTTCCGGCCATGCGGGGGCGCAAAGACGTGATTGCTCTGCCGCATATTGGAGCCAGTACGGCAGAGGCGGAAGATAACTGTGCATTTATGGCTGCCGACCAGCTGTGCGACTTTCTGGAAAATGGCAATATTACCAACTCGGTCAATTTTCCGCAGACCAGCCTCGGCCGCGCCGTCGGCTGTTGTCGCATCACATTCAGTAATGACAACGTCTCAGGTGTATTGGGGAATGTGTTGTCGATCTTTGCGGAGCACAATGTCAACGTGATGGATATGGTCAATAAGAGCCGGGGTGATCTGGCCTATAATATTCTCGATCTGGCCGCCCGGCCGGGTGACGACCTGGTGCGGGCTATCGGCGAGAACGAGCATGTCAAACGGGTGCGAATTATCCCGGGTTGATGGCCCGTATTGGAAAAAATGTTGCGTTCGTAACGCCATTTGCCGCCATGGCGTTACGAATTTTTTCTCAGGGCCTTGCATTACCCGTTAAAAACAGGATAATGCGCCGTTCCTGGAGTTCACATCCGGGTATCTATGGTGGCCCTTTCTGGTCTCCTCGCAACAGATGGCTGCGAACCCCGCCAGGCCCGGAAGGGAGCAACGGTAGTGGTTTTTTCTGTGTGCCGGGGTCAGGCTGGTTAGGGTCCCCTCCAATCCTGCTCCTCCGTCCGACAGTTTTCCTTAAGCCCCGCATATTGCGCTATAATCCGACGCCCGGTCGAACAGTCCGGTAAACACATCACGTACCTGCCGTGAAATCGCTGTCTATGCCAGATTCGGAGAAATCCTTTTGAGTTATCAGGTCCTTGCCCGCAAATGGCGCCCCCGAAACTTCCGGGAAATGGTGGGGCAGGAGCACGTGCTCAAGGCGTTAATCAATGCGCTGGATAACAACCGCCTGCATCACGCTTACCTCTTTACCGGCACGCGCGGCGTGGGCAAAACCACAATCGCCCGGATACTGGCGAAATGTCTGAACTGCGAGCGCGGGATCAGTGCGACCCCCTGCGGTGAGTGCCCGGCCTGTCAGGAGATTGCCGGCGGGCGGTTTGTCGACCTGATCGAGGTGGATGCCGCGTCCCGCACCCGCGTCGAGGATACGCGTGAGTTGCTGGACAACGTGCAGTATGCACCTACCCGGGGGCGCTTCAAGATCTATCTCATCGACGAAGTGCATATGCTTTCCGGGCACAGTTTCAACGCCTTGTTGAAAACACTCGAAGAGCCACCGGAGCACGTCAAGTTTCTTCTCGCCACTACCGATCCCCAGAAATTGCCCGTGACCATTCTGTCCCGGTGCCTGCAGTTCAACCTTAAAAATATGAATCCGGAGCGGATTGTGCAGCACCTCAAAACGGTGCTGGACGCTGAAAGCATTCCGTATGAAGAGGCGGCTCTGTGGTTGCTGGCCCGTTCGGCCGATGGCAGTATGCGCGATGCTCTGAGCCTGACCGATCAGGCGATAGGGTTTGGCAGTGGCACAGTGGCCGATGCCGATGTCAATGCGATGCTCGGTACCATCGACCATCGCCTGATCGAAAATCTCGTTACGCATCTGGTCGCCGGCAGTGGCGCCGGCGTGCTGTCGGCAATTGCCGATTTTGCCGGGCAGTCGCCGGACTATGAAACAGCCCTGGCAGATTTGATTATGCTGCTGCACCGCATCGCTATTGCGCAGGCTGTGCCGGAAGCGCTGGATAATACGTTAGGCGACCGGGAGCAGATACTGACGTTTGCGAAGGCATTGCCGGCAGAGGACGTGCAGTTGTTTTACCAGACGGCATTGCTCGGTCGTCGGGATTTGCACCTTGCACCAGACCCGCGGTCGGGCTTCGAAATGATCTTGCTGCGGATGCTGGCGTTTCGACCGCAACGACCGGAGGACGTGCCGGAAGTGCCGACAGAAACCGCGCCCCCCACCGCCCCTGCCATTCAGAGGGAAGTCACGCCGCGCGAACCGGCCGGCCCGACGCTGGAGGCGCGGCTACGCGAAGACCTGGCCGCGGAGGCGGAGATACGCCAAAAAAAGCCCCGACCGGCCGGTGATGGATCGTCACCGGCTAAGGGTGCCGCGGCCGTCCTTGAACAGCCGGCCACGGCTATCACAGAACCGGCTCGGCCGGCTGTTATTGACAGTCACCCGGATATTGCGCAGGACGCGGCTACACGACCCGACCGGATCCCGACGGCAGATGGCATTGTACCGGGTACCATTGATGCAGTCGGTCCGGACAACTGGCTGTTGCTTTATCGGGCGCTCGGGATCCGCGGTGTGTTGCAGAGCACGGCGGCAAACTGCATATTAAAAGAATACAGTCAGGGGCAGCTGCATTTTATCCTCGATCAGGAAAAGGGTACGCTGTATGACGAGTCGCATTGCCAGCGATTGGCTGAGGTGCTTTCGCGTTATTTCAATGCGCCGGTGAAGGTCCGCATTTCGGTGGAGAAACTGCCGGCAGATGCAGTAACGCCGATTATGGATGAGCAGTCCAGACAACAGCAGCGCCGGGAACAGGCAATGGGTCAGTTGCAGGGTGATCCGGTGGTGCGCGCCTTGCAGGAAGAGTTGGGTGCACGGCTGCTGGTGGACAGTCTGCAATTTAAATCGTAACGATTTAGATCGTGTAGTAACTGTCAGATCGTGTAGTAACTGTCAGATCGTGTAGCAACCGGTCAGCGGGTGCAATAACTGTTCAGACTGCGCCCAGATTGGTTCAGAGCAAGGCGAAAAATGTGAGTTTACTCGTGTGAATAGCGCGCTTCCTGCGCTTCGCGCTACGCACCGCCTGGCCGGGCGTTCGTACCTGTTCCCGACAGGTTTGTGACCATTTTTTAACGCAGCTTTCATTTGTAGGTGCAGGGGCAAATCGGGGCGTGAACTGAACAGTTACAATCAAAAAAATACTGAAACCGGCCCGGAGCTCTGGGCATCCGGACCGGTAACCTTAACAGCCAGTACAATAAATGAGGTGGTGCTTATGTTCAATATGGGCGATATGATGAAGCAGGTGCAGGACATGCAGGGAAAAATGCAGCAAATGCAGGAGGAACTCGCCAATATTGAGGTTCAGGGCCAGTCCGGTGCCGGGCTGGTTACCATAACCATGACGGGGCGTAACGATGTCCGTGCTGTCAGTATCGATTCGGGCCTGATGACGGAAGAAAAGGCGATGCTGGAAGATCTGCTGGCAGCTGCGGTCAATGATGCAGTACGCCGTGTGGAGGAGGCCAAATCCGAGAAAATGAAGGGGCTTACTGCCGGCCTGAATATTCCACCCGGTTTTAAAATGCCGTTCTGAGGCCAACTGTGTTCAGCCCGCTGTTAGATGAATTGATAGCCGCTCTACGTGTATTGCCTGGCGTCGGACCCAAAACTGCACAGCGCATGGCGCTGCACCTGCTGGAACGTAACCGTACCGGCGGTAGCCGCCTGGCCGATGCATTGCAACGGGCCATCGAGCGGGTAGGGCGTTGTGATCTATGCCGGACTCTGACTGAAGAGCCAAGATGTCGGCTCTGCACCAATGACCAGCGCGATCGACGGCTGCTGTGTGTGGTGGAAAATCCCGGTGACGTCCTGGCTCTGGAGCAGGCCGGCTCTTACGACGGGCTGTATTTTGTTCTGCACGGTCACCTTTCGCCGATTGATGGTATCGGACCGGGCGAGCTGGGTATGGCCGAATTGCAGCAACGCCTGCGGGCAGACATCGCCGAGGTCATTGTTGCTACGGGTTCTTCAATGGAAGGCGAGGCGACTGCGCATTACATCGCCGATAAAGCGCGTCACGCCGGCATAAAAATCAGCCGGATCGCGCACGGGATACCGATGGGTGGTGAGCTGGAATATATTGATGGCAATACGCTGGCGCATGCGCTGGTTAGTCGTCGGGAGTTATAACATTGCATAAAGGCATAAAACCCGTAGTATGGGTACGTTCGGCCGACGCGCTTGCGAGTCATTGTGACGAATGGATGACGCTGCCGATGGTATCGATGGATACCGAGTTCATCCGGACCAACACCTTCTTCCCGGCACCGGCACTTATTCAATTGCACGATGGTAAAGCCAATTACCTGATCGACCCACTTGCGATCAGCGATCTTTCCGCATTGTCCCGTCTGCTGCAGTCCAGCCGTGTTATCAAGGCCATGCATGCCTGCTCGGAGGATTTGGAGGTATTCTTTCATCTGCACGGCAACCTGCCCGAAAATGTGCTGGATACTCAGGTAGCGGCAGCCATGTGCAATTATGGCTATTCGGTTGGCTATGCAAACCTGGCGCAACAGATGTTGTCGGTCACCATCCCGAAGGAGGAAACCCGGTCGGATTGGCTAAAGCGTCCCCTGACCGATGCCCAGCAGGCCTACGCCGCCCTGGATGTGGAATACCTTTTTTTGATTGCCCGACGGTTGTTCGATGAGCTGCAGGCGCAGAACCGTCTATCCTGGTTACAGGATGATTATAGAACGTTATGTGACCGGTTTATGGCGTCGCAGCAGCCAACCGGTGCGATTGACCGGTTGAAAGCGGCCTGGCGTTTACAGGGGCGTCAGCTCGCGATACTGCACCGGCTTGCCGCCTGGCGTGAAGGTGTGGCCCGGCTGCGCAATATTCCTCGCAGTTGGGTCATCGCCGACAACGCGTTGTACGATATCGCCGAGAGAGCGCCGGATCATATCGGGCAATTGCACGCCATCGAGGGACTTTCCCCCAGCGCCATACGCCGCCACGGGGACGCGGTAGTCGATGAGGTTAAACAGGCACTGTCGCTGGCCGATGAAGCGCTGCCGCCCATGCAACCGCAGCCGCTGAACAGCGAGCAGCGGAAATTTGTAAAAAAGCTGCGAAACTACGTCGGTGTACTGGCGCAGGAGCAGGGCATTGCACCGGAATTGCTCGCGCGTCGCAGCGACTACGAACATATGGCGAGAGCGCTGCACAGCGGCCTTTCCGGGCCGGCGATCCTGCCCGAAACCATGACAGGCTGGCGCGCGGAGATGGTCGCGTCCGTTATTCCGGAGAATTTATGAAACTTGACTGTGAAGTGTATCGAAGCCCCCGAAAAGAAGGCCTTTATCTGTATGTCATTAACGAGCGGGCGCTGGAGGACATTCCCGAAACGTTGCGCCAGCAGTTCGGCACGCCCGAGCTGGCCATGACGCTCGAGCTTGCACCAACGCGGAAACTGGCACGGGCCGACGTGCTCAAGGTCATGGAAGCCTTGCAGACCCAAGGCTACTATTTACAGGTGCCACCGATGCCAGGCAGCGAGATGGTGTCGATCGCCAACAAAAACAGCAAGCTCTATTAACGACATGGACATGTTCTGGCAGACAAAGAATTTCGCCGAAATGACAACCAGGGAATGGGAAAGCCTGTGCGATGGCTGCGGTAAGTGCTGCCTGGTGAAGCTGGAGGACGATGATACCGGCGAAGTTTATTATACGGACGTAGCTTGTCGCTATCTGGATTCGTCGACAGCACGCTGCCGGGATTATCAGCAGCGACATCACAACGTGCCCGCCTGTCTCAACCTGACGCCTGATGCCACCTTCCTGTACGACTGGTTGCCGGACACCTGCGCATATCGGTTGCTGGCACAGGAACAGCCATTGCCAGACTGGCATCCACTCATCACGGGCATTGAAAACTCCACGGTGCTGTCTGGTCGCTCGGTTGCGGATCGCGTAGTGAGCGAAGACGATATTCCGGAAGAATTGTGGCAGGAACGTTTGATTCTATGGGTAGACGAATGAGTCAGGTGACGGTAGATGATCAGCTGGTCGACCTGCAAAGTCGACTTGCATTTCAGGAAGACAGTATCCAGAGCTTCAGCGATCAGCTGATGCAACAAAGCAAGGATCTTGAGCGGCTTCAGATACAGGTTTTGTCGATGCATAAACGCCTGCAGGAGATGGCCCGTCAGCTGGAAGACCGGGAGCAACCGGATGACAGTCCGCCGCCGCATTATTGACCGCCGCATTATTGACAGGCATGACAACAAGACGCTGCGGGCTTCCGAAATTTCCTATCGGTAGCCTGTGCAGTGACACCCCGAATTTGATAATCGGACAATGAGACAATGTATACGCACGATGAATATTTGTATGGCTGGCTGATCTATCTGGCCGGGGTTGCGCTGATGATGGGCTGCGGCTGGTACTTTACGACCGGAATTCGTTTTCGGCCGCTTAAAATTCTGATTCGTGTGGCGGCGGCCGTATTTTTTCTGGTGCCCTGGTATGCTTCGTCCGAGCTGGATTACCTGGCGCCCGCCTGGTTGATCGCTTCATTTGAAGGGGTCTTGGGTGGAGATACGTCATTCTGGCGAGCCGGGGCACCGTTGCTCAGCGCGGTGGCGTTGGCCTCTACAATTGCACTGTTAATCATTGCCGGACTACATTTCTTGCGAAAAGACAGAGAGCCGGTGGATTCTTCCGCATAAAATAAATCCCTGGGGGCGAACGGCGCTGGCAGGGTGGTGTTCGGTTATTTCCTGATATCTGGCGGGCGGGCTGCTACAGTTACCTGTATATAACGACAACCGCCAGACTCCGACAGCCGGGATGGGCACAGGGTTGCTGCCGACCTGCGCCGTACGGCCGGACGGGGCCGACGTTTCAAAAGGTGCGTCTGTTTCCGTTGAAAACGGTATCGTGCCCGCTCTGGCAGCGCGTGCTGACGAAACGTATCGAGCGGTTGTCGGGAATCTCGTCGGGGAGATCGGATTGGTATTGACCAGACAATTGCGGCATATTCTTCTTCTCCCGTTGCTTGCGGCGTGGTTGCTATTGTTCGCCGTTTCGGTATGTCTCGCGCAAGTATCCCCGCCACAGCCACCTGAAGCTGCCGACGTACGCCTGCTCATTGATATTTCCGGGAGCATGAAGCAAAACGATCCCCAAAACCTCCGGCTACCATCCGTGGACCTTCTGGTGCGTCTGCTGCCCGATGGTAGCCGGGCGGGCGTATGGACCTTCGGTCGATACGTGAACATGTTGGTTCCCTTTGGCACAGTTGATGATGCGTGGCGAGAGAAAGCGCTTGAGCGTGCGGACGGGATCAATTCCACCGGACTCTTCACGAATATCGGTGAAGCCCTGGAACAGGCAGCGACTCTGCCGGCGTCAGTGGATGCGCGCCCGAATATTATCCTGTTAACCGATGGCATGGTCGATATCGACACGAATCCCCAGGTCAACCACGACGAGAACCGACGCATCATCAGGGAAATTCTGCCCGGTCTGCGGCAGCAGAATTTCCGGTTGCATACCATTGCGCTGTCGGCCAATGCGGATACCGCCCTGCTGGAAAAGCTGGCCGAGGAAACAACCGGAACGTCAACTATCGTAGAGTCGGCGGATGCGTTGTTGCAGGCCTTTCTACGGGCGTTCGACGCATCTGCCCCGGTGACCGAACTGCCACTCAGTGCATCCAACAGTTTTATTGTCGATGCCTCGGTAGAAGAGTTCACCGCGCTGGTATTCAGGCGCTTCGTCGATGAAGATACCCACCTGGTCGGACCTGACGACAGGGTTTTGCTGCACAATCGTCCGGATGAAAATAGCCGCTGGCATCGCGCAGACACCTACGATCTGATTACTGTCGCTCAGCCGGATGCAGGCGAGTGGAAGATCCTGGCGGATATTGCGCCTGAGAGCCGGGTTACCATACTCAGCAATCTGAAGCTGCGCCTGCAGGCACTGCCTTCGAGTCTGGTTCAGGGCGCCGCACTGGAAGCGGCGTTTGTACTGGTTGACGACAATGGCGTCATTACTGACAGTGCGTTTCTCTCCATGTTGTCTGCCGATATCGAACTGGTCTCTGTTGAGGACGCTTCAATAAGGCGTACCGTGTGGACGCATCATATCGCGAAGCGCAGTGCGCCGGGCGACGGCATTTTCGAATTTGACCTGCCGCCCCTCGAACAGGCCGGCCGTTACAGGCTGACAATCACGGTCGACGGCCAGACATTTCAGCGGCGTCTCAAACATCACTTGCAGGTCCAACTTCCTTTCACTGTGCATCGCAGAAATATCGTCACTGAGTATGGTGAGCCGGGGTTTCGGCTACAGGTGGTGCCTGCCGGTGACAATATTGTCGAAAATCAGACTCAGGTCGTGGTCGCAGTAACAGACCCGTCAGGCCGGAAAACCGTGCGGCCACTCGTGTGGGATAGCGAAGGGTTCTGGCAAGTGGAAATTCCGGCCTACCGCAGCGGCGATTTTATCGGTGCCGTCAGGGTGACCGGGAACGATGTTCATGGGAACAGTTTTGAGTATGCGCTGACGCCGGTGCTATTGACGTTTCAGCCGGATGATCTGATGGTCGATCAAACGGTTGATGCAGAAGTGCAGGAAGCACAGCCAGCGGGATTGGCGGAAAGCGCGGACGCGTTGGTAGAGGAACCAAATATACCGCCGCAGCGTATAGTGCCCGTCTGGCTCGGCATTGGTATCCTTGTTCTGGTTAACGCCCTGGTGGGGTGGGGTACCTACTACCTGATTCGCAAATGGTATAGGCTGCGCAAAGCGCCCGAGCCGGCGTTAATGGATCTGCCCGTCGCCGGGACGCACGATGGTACGGACCTGGCAGACGATGAGGGTCTTATGAACGAGTTCGACGAGGAACCTTTGCTGGACGAATTCAAAATGGACGAAGTCGACACGGACGATGAAGCGCAATTTGTCGACGAGCGCCCGCCGGAGTTCGAGGAATCATCGACGGCTGGACCCAACGCAGCGGCGGCGACGGAAACAGAGGTTGCCGGGGGTGACCAGGATGCACCGGATGACATCAAGGCATCCAGCGAAGATTACGATGTAGGCGATGTCATTGATGATATACACGAAGAGCTGCTGGAACTGGTCGCGGGCGAATCGTCCCCGGAAGCGCAGAAAGAATTTGCGGCCGATATGTTGAAAGCGCAAGGCCTGGATCTTGAAGAAGATGAGATGGACGATGCCATATCCAATCTGATCGCCGAACTGGACGGCAAATCGGACGAAACGAATGAGCAGGAATCACCGGATAGCGAAGAAGATGATGCCTCAAAGACGTCCTAGGTCGGTTGCCGTCAACCGTGCATTTGTGGTGACGATGAGACGCCAACAGACACGGTATTCGGTAACAGGGCAGCATTCCGGCGCCATCCATGGCAACCGGCAGGCTGATGTCTAGAAAAAGCCCGACATGGCGTAAGCGGTTTTCTGAAACATCAGGTCTTGCGCCTGTTCCAGCTTCAAATTCGCCTTGTTTGCGGTGGTCACTATCCGGGTGCGGTATTCTTTTTGGTTGGAAACCTCGGACACGGTTTGTCGCGAACTGCCCGCATCAGACACTTTTGCATCCAGCTGGGTATCTCTTCGCACGATTGCGCCATGCTTTGTCCGCTCCTTGATCTGAATATCGCAGACCAGCATGTAGGTAACATCTTTAACGAGCGCACCGCTGACAAGTTCAGCCGCGCCACCCACAATGCCACCAGCGACTGCGCCCCGAACAGGGAAGGAATTATTCGCAACTGCCCCTACGGCGGCACCAGCGACAACCGCGCCACCCATATAGCCCTGGTTCAATGCAACTTCCGCTGCGGAAGGACTGGTTTTTTCCAGGTTGAGAACGTAGGCCACCATGGTAAAGTTCGCGCTATCCGGGTCGTCGACGACGCGATACCCATTGTCGTTCAGGGCGAACTGTTCCATGACGAACTGTTTGAACATGTGCCGATCGAATTCCATCACACCGCTTTTCACGTCGAGGTAGACGGTTCGTTTTTCACGGGCGATGGGGTCCACAAATACCGCAGTACTGGTCCGTGCCTGGACGTCGAGATCTCTTTTGCCAATGGCGACCTGAGCCGCGGCGCATCCGCCCAGCACGGTTAGCATCAGCCCAAGCATTGCCAGACGTGAGAGTATCCTGAATTTTCTTGTCATTGTGTTTTCCTTTTTAAGCTTCGAACATTGAGTGCAAAGAATCCGGGCATACGATCTGCCGTAAAACGCAGGTCATTAAACCAGGAATGAAATCGAAGGTCCGGGTTGCTCGTGGTAGAGGACCGGGATTACGAAAGCGTCGGACTGCATCGTGTAGTGGGTATTTCAGTAATTCAACGCCAGTAATGACCGTAATAGCGGTGATAGTAGCGGCAGTTGCGATAGGCGTTCCAGCCGTGGTTGTAGATATTGGCGCAGGTATAACCGGGTTTCCAGTAACTTGGTGCCTTGGCGACTTGCGGTTTCAGTTGCTTCTGCATCGCATCGTTGATGTATTGTTCAATCTTTGCCTCGTCTTCAACCGAAAACGGCTTTTCCATCACTTCCGAATTGAGTTGCTGTTGCATTGCTTGCAGTTCTTCGTCCGTCTGTGCGAACGCCGGTACAGTGACACAGAGTAAAAAAAGCGATAAAAACGACGCTGGTTTCATTAAGGTTCTCTCCCTGAATGGTCGGTTAAGCAGGCGTGTGGCGGGAACAGCAAACCGTCAGGTGCAAGGCGGTGCCGTCATCAAAAGCTTCGCGCATTTTGCCACAGGAGAAAATATCAGAAAAGTACTTTTGTTGAATAGTGCGTCACATAGTTGTGCAAGATTCCACCATCCGTTGCGAAATAATCACACACCCTCGTTTCGTTATCAATCCTTTAAGGTTAATGCCAAAATAATTTAGGTAGCCTGCGGGCATTGACCGGTTTTTGGTAGTCCAGAACCTCCCATAATTCCAGGAAAAAAAGCAGAAGCGAACACCTCAGGGTGTCGACCGCATCACAGAACTGGAGGGAAAAAAGCGTTTTAAATCAATTAGATCGATAACCCTTCGTTTGTTCTATTGCTATTCAATCATGTACTAAATGCCTCGCCGGGCACCCGCTATATTAAAGCGAGGTGTAGAGTAAACGCAGGGTGAGTATTTTGAAGTATTGGTATGGTTTGTTGTTAGTAGTGTCGATTGGGTTAACGGGCTGCGGTGGCGCCCCCGAAACGGGCAACCTCCCGATGGGCAATCAGCCTCCCGTTCCGGATGTTGTGGAAAGCCCGGCGCCGGGCGGCGATGCGGAAGAACCGATTCCGGATAGCGACGAAGATGCCGGGTCGACGCCGAATACGGACGAAGGTATCGAGCCTGACCCGGAAACGGCGCCGCAAATGCCTGTGTTTCCGGAGTACCCGGGCGTTTCAGATGACTATATCGACGATGACTATGATGTCGACGATTATGTGCCTGACGACCACCAGGATGACGACGATTATGTGCCTGACGACGAACAGGATGACGAGGGCACCACGGACGTGGACCCTGATCTCTGTTCGGTGCTGGAGCAGGTAACCGGACGTTAACCGACAGCTTCTGACAGTGTTGTTTCGGATCGCCGACTTATCGCCCGGACGGGCTGACGTCTGGGCCACCTGCCGGAAGCACGGAATGCCGGTCAAATGGCGTCGGTTATTTAGGATCAGTCAGCCAGGCAACGGTTCGTCGCAGCCGACTGCGGATGCCGGTGTTGACTGTGTTGCCCGTGTAGCGGCCCTTGCTGATGTGTCGTATACGGTATACGCCGGGAATTTCGAGCGGCGTACCCTGGGTGCGCAATAGCCAACGGAATGCCCGGTCTTCATACGCTTTGCACCAGACCTCGGATGGGGTCTGGTACAGCGGCAAACATTCACAGTAACCGCAGGCTCGGGCGACGTCGCCATGGGTTATCTGCAGGGGGCCGGTGGCGCGGCTTTTTTTCAGCAGTGCGAACTGGTCCGTATTGATATCAACAATTTGAGGTTCAGCACCGCTTTGCAGCATCGGATCGTTTTCTGCCAGCAGGGATGTCACACGCTCAAAATGCGGATAAACCAGAGCGTCGCGTCGCCCTTGCAGCAGACTGTTCAGTGTGTCCAGGCACTGCTCGCGAAACATCAGGTCGCAGTCGGTAAACCATATCCAGTCAGCCGCTGTATTCCGGGCAGCCAGATTACGGCCGATACCGCGACGGAATAAGTGCGATCGCGGCAACTTCTGCCAGTTCCAGCTCACGCCGGGAACGATCTGCGTTCCGAAGTAGTCCAGCAGCTTGCAGGTCGCTTTATCCTCGTCGCTATAGAAGACGGTCATGGTAATATCCACCTGGGTAGGCGGAAACCGGATCAACGAACTGAGCTGGTAGGTGAGCAGGTGGGCGTAGTTCCAGCAGTGACTGACAATTTCAATATGTAGCCGCCCGGTCCGGGCCTCCCGTTGCGCTTCGTTCGGCAGTTCTTTCAAAAACCATTGAGGCGGTATCCAGCCGCTTGCGGCAGCGCGCAGGAAGACGCTCATTGCCGGGTCGCTCCAATGAGGCCTGGGAATCGGGGAGTGATTCATATCTATTTCCGCTGAAAGGTGGTCGCTTATTATGATGAGAGAAAATATGATTGTCGAATACACGCGGGTAAAGCGCCGGGCACGCAGACCCGCTGCGCAGGAAGCGGAAGCCATATGAGCGTTCGGACGGCCAGCTGCGGCGACACGCATTATCTTTTCAACGAAAACGAAAAGCAGTGGACCGAGACCGTGTTCACAGCGCCCGCGGGTGCAGTGTCGACCAGCCATCGGGGCAGGGGAGCCGCCGTTTTTTTTAATTGTGATGGTGTACCGCTGGTGTTGAAGCAATATCGAAGGGGCGGAATGATCGGTCGGTTGGTCGCTCGGCGCTATGTGTATACGGGGTTGGAAAGCACCAGGGTCTGGCGGGAATTTCGGTTGCTGCATCAGCTGGCACGGATGGGGCTGCCGGTGCCGCAGGTGGTGGCAGCCGAGATCGAACGGAAGAGCCGGGTGTTTTATCAGGGGCAGTTGATCACGGTTGAAATAACCAATGCCAAAACGCTGGCGGAGTGGATCGAGCACTCGGCGATCACTGAGCCTGTCTGGGAATCCATCGGATCGACCATACGCCGGTTCCATGACCAGGGGGTTTATCACGATGACCTTAACGCAAACAATATTATGCTGGATTCTGCCGGTAAAATCTGGCTGATTGATTTTGACAAGGGGTCGGTGGGCAGCAGGCGCGGTGAGCGCTGGAAGCGGGGCAACCTCAACAGGTTGCAGCGCTCGCTTGTAAAAATCCGCACCAGAGTCGCAAACCTGCATTTCACGCAAAGCGACTGGTCCAGTCTGAAAAAAGGCTATGATGCGGTCTGACGATAACAGAAGATAACAGAAGATAACAATGGGCGACCCGATGGCATTACTTAACGGGTGTTTTTTGGGTCTCTTGACGAATGATGTTGCTGAGTTCGGCGTGGTATTTACCCAGAATATTCTGACAGGACTGGATGGCACGCAGGGCGTTGCTTCCCAGCTGCTTTCGGCGCAGTGGTGACGCGAGAAGTTCTTCGACGGCCCGAAGCAGGTCTGCTTCATCTTCCACTTGCCTGATGGCATCAAATTCCTGTAGAAACAGGACTTCGTCGCGAAAATTCTGCACGTTGGGGCCAGTCAGCGTCGCCTTGCCGTAAATCGCCGGTTCCAGCACATTGTGTCCTCCGGTAGCGACCAGTGAACCACCGACATAAACTACCTGTGCATCGCCAGCCAGTAGTGCATTTATCTCGCCCACCGTGTCGGCGAGATAAATGTCAGTGCTCGCCACAACGGCGTCACCCCGACTGCGAACGCTTACCTCCAGTCCGTTGTGACGCAACTCCTTCACAATGTCAGCGCTTCGCTGTGGATGACGGGGCGCGATGACCAGCAGCAGGTTTGTTGCAGTCTGTTTAAAAACACGGGCAAGAATCGATTCTTCTCCGGCATGGGTAGACACGGCCAGCCAATAGGGTCGTGCGGCAAGTTCCGGTACGGGTTCCGATAAAACCTGTCTCGCCGCTGCGAACTTCAGGTTCCCAAAAAAGCTGACCCGGGCCGGGTCTGCGCCCAGCGCAATGTAATTGTCCGCATCGGCTTGTGAACGGCATAACAGCGCCTGCACGCCCGGGAGTGTGTCTCGATACAGCTTCTTTATAAAGCGATTGGCATTAATGGTTTTTTTACTCAGGCGGGCATTCACAATAATCACGGGGATGCTGTGTCGAAAACAATAGTGATAAAGGTTCGGCCAGATCTCGGTTTCAACCACAAATAGAGCGACGGGCTGGATCAGCTCGACCAGTCGCGCTGCCGCAAAGGGAAAATCCGTCGTAAAAAAATAATGTTCAACGTCGCGGCCAAGCCGACTGTTGACGATACGCGCTGCCTCCGGCGTATTCGTTGTAACCACTACCCGAAGGTCCGGGAAGTCTGCGCCCAGTGTCCGTACCAGCGGTAGTATCGAATTCGTTTCGCCGACGGACGCCGCATGAAACCAGATCGCCTTGCTGGCATGGGTGGTCGAGCATCGCTTGAACAGCCCCAGGCGCTGTAGCACAAATCGGCGATCGCCCTGCCTTCGCTGCTGCTGTGTAATGGTGTATATCACCAATAACGGGCTAAGAAGCATTAACAGAAGGCTATATAAAAGCCGCATGAAGACACCTTATCGAGGAAGTTTGGATCAATCGCCTTTCCAGAACCCGTGCCGAAGACGGAAACAATAACCACCAGCCGCCGCACGTTGCCGGTTGACCGAACGGCAGTTTACCACTGGCCCGCTGTTCATGTCGTCCCGCAGCCGGGCTGATCGGGTTTTTGACGCTGTGTCATATTTCTGACCTGGTTCGGCTAGGCGGGTGGGGCTATCCCGCGTCGGCGACGTGCGCAATACGAGCTACGGAGGAGCCACAAGCGCAATGGGCAATGAACCGGGAGGGTGACCGTTAGTCAGAGTGGGTTGTAAACAGGGCGAGCAAATCGCCGGCCCTGACGTGTCAGAGAGAGGTGGGGGAGAAGATTCAGAAATTGCTGACAAAGGGCTCCCTGCGACGATCATTATTGGTTGCCGTTTGTGTGGGGTTTTGCACGGCTGAAGGATTTTTCAGCAGTCTGTTCTGGTACTCAATACCGGTTTCACGCCGGGGCTGGGGCGCTCTGTGTACCTGAGCGGGGACCAGCGCTTTGCCCGTTCGGTCCGCGGTCATTTGCGGTCTCGCCGCTGATTCGTCTGTTTGTCGGGGAACCGCCGGACTGCTTGCAGTCGGGCTGACCCTGGCAATACCGGAAGAGACAGGCGTCACTTTTTGTGCGGTTGCCGAAACCGGCTCGGTGCGGCCAGGTAACACGGGTTTTCGTTTTCCGTGGTCTGCCCAATAGCGTGCCGGATTGACTGAAAAAGCAACAAATTCCCCGACCGCGCGCGTCAGTAATTTCTTTCGTTGGAAGATCAGCCACGAAGAGGCCATCAGGCTTTTTTTGTGAAGGTTGCTGAGATAACGATCATGCAATCCCGCTATTTCAAGCTTTCTTAGATCGTCTTTTTCCGGCTGATTCAACAGCTCAGGGATGTCGGGAACAAAGCGTTTCCATTCTTTCTGTTGGGACGGCTCAAAAATGCCAGCGGCCATTGCCTGATTCATAAACGCAAAGAAATTGTCCATGGTAAACGCGCTGTGTCGCATCGGGGGTACCTCTCTGATCTGATTAGTCTGTTAATTGACACCCTAATAGGGATAATGCAAATAAACGGCCAGACTGTTGCTTGTATTGTTAAATAATATTTATGTGGGTCGTGGCGTGTGCCCTGCCGACGCAATATCCGATATAACCCATTGAAATTAAATGTGTTGGAAGGGCGTAGCGGCAAATCGGCACTCGCGAGCGCAGACCGAATCAATGCTTCCATGGCTAAGACGCCGCGTCCGTCCCGAAACCTCACCGCTGGTAGTCAAAGTCGAACATACGAAACCCGGTGCCTCTGTGAATCCAGACGTGATCATGGTCGCGTCCCCTGAAATCCGTATATTTCGTGAGCACAAGGTAAGTGAAAAAGGATGAACTGAAGATTAACAGCTGCATGCGTTTCGCAGCGTACCTATTTGTAAATCTGACATATGGGACAGTCCGAATTTGCACAAAGGGTTGCCTCTTGGCACGATAATTAACCAGCCTGTTCGAATGGCGTGCAAAATGATCAAAAATCATGCAGCTTAAAGGCTTGGCTTGTCATGCTGCGATTTGGCACACCATCTGCAATAGTAGCTCGGGCCAGTCGCAATGAGGGTCACCCCGGTCGACGGCCGGCCCGGTTTATCGGATCCGATTGGACGATAATCAGGGAGCTGTGGCCCGGGGCCGATGACAGTCGCGAGAGACCGGACGACATTCAAACAATTTCGGAGGAAGTATTATGATCAGCTGGGCAATTACTTTTTTAATCATTGGTTTGATTGCCGCCGTATTCGGATTTAGCGGAATCGCCGGCGCAGCAACAAATATAGCCTGGATACTGTTCGTAGTGGGCATCGTGCTGGCAATCGTATTTGCCGTCATGGGCAGGCGCCCGCGGATCTGACGCAAGTCCGTTATTGCATCTGCGGATTGATTCCCCGCTCACCGGTAGCCTGAAGGCGGAAGGTGGGGGGGATTCCTGCGGGAGGGTCAATGTGTTACAAATTGACGCTTGTCAGTCACCCAATAAAACTTCGGCGAAGGCCTCGCCTTTTCCCCGAATAATCTCGTCTCTGGTCAGTCCTTTCAACTCATGCGGAAACACCAGCCATCTGTCTGTCGTGTGGATATAAAAATCCGGACGCAGGTCAGTGACGTTGCGTTCGGGTTTGTACCAGGCGCAGGCAATTTTTATAGTCGCCGGCACCTTAACGGCCCGGGATCGGATTTCGTCAATAACGGCTTTGACCGAACGACCGGAATCAAACACATCGTCGACAATCAGTAACGGGTGATCGACGCGTGCGTTCTCAAGAACATAATTGAGGCCGAAGACCTGCACGTGCTTTTCCTGCTGATCAATCCCGTAATAGGAGGCGGTGCGGATTGCAATATGATCAGTCGTTATGCCTCTCACATCCAGAAATTCCTGCACGGCAATGCCCACTGGTGCTCCGCCCCGCCATATGCCGATGATAAAGCTCGGCCGAAACCCTTTTCTGAATATCTGTTCGCCCAACTTGAACGAATCAAGAAGCAGCTCGTTGGCGGAAATGAAGAGTTTTTCCATAGTGGAATCCGAGGTTTTGGTTTTCGCAAAGAAGCGATTATTGGTGTTCCGTTGCCGACGCTGACCATGTTATGCCAGTGGCGCAGTCAGCGGATCGACCCCGCTCACTATCGGCGGTCGGAAAGTGATAGTATGCGGCGCCGGATCTGCAGGCATCCGGATATGGGCGAAACCGGAAGGCTTGGTCCCGCGGACGTATGCCCGGTCGTCTGAACGTCAGGATGCTTTATATTATGGTACAGAACTCTACAGATCACCCCCTGGCGCATGGCGAACCCTGTCTGCAGGGGACCATGCGAACTTTTGCTGAAGATTTCATTGTCGATGAGAAGCTGGGCTTTGAGCCGGACGGTGACGGCGAGCACATCTATTTGCATCTGTGTAAACGCCACGTCAATACGGACTGGCTGGCCCAGCAGATTGCGAAGTTTACCGGGGTAAAACGTCATGATGTAGGATTTTGTGGCCTGAAGGATCGCCACGCGCAAACCAGTCAATGGATGAGCGTGTATCTCCCGAAAGCACCGGAACCGGATTGGGGCCAATTCCTGGCGCAGCTCGCGGGTGAGGTAACGCTAAATGCGGTCACGCGTGGCCGGCGTAAACTGCGCCGGGGAATGCATCAATCGAATACATTTCAGTTGATTATCCGCGCCGAAACTCCTGTGGATGAAGGTGCGTTGCAGGCGCGGTTGCGTTGCATCGCGCAGCAGGGTGTCCCGAATTATTTTGGTGACCAAAGATTTGGGCGTCAGGGGCAAAATCTTGTCGCAGCCGATGCCTGGCTAAGGGACGGGCGCAAAATTCGCGACAGGTCACAGAAATCGATGATCATGTCCGCAGCACGCTCGCATCTCTTTAACCTGGTTGTGGCGCAACGGGTGCGGGAGGGGACCTGGCGCACCGTGCTTGATGGCGATGTATCACTGAACGGGTATCCGACGGCACCATTATGGGGGCGGGGCCGCTCGGCGACCGAACTGGGTCCGGCAGAAACCGAACGGCTCGCACTGGAACCTGTGCAAGACTGGCTGTCCAGGCTGGAACACTGTGGACTGGATCAGGAGCGGCGCAGCACCGTGTTGATGCCCGAAGATCTTCAATGGCAGTTTGGCCCGGAGGTTCTGCAGCTGACCTTTAGCCTGTCGCCCGGGCAGTACGCGACGGCGTTGTTGCGGGAGATTGGCATTATTACGAACGCTGTAGCGCGTGTCAGTCAGTAACAACAGACGCCTGTCAGTCCGGGCGGGGCGCTGAACGGCCTCAAATGTTGTACTATTACGCCGGGCAGATCAGGACCAAAGGTAAATCGTGTGAATCAGAATAAAACGCAGTTCGAAGGTATTGGGATGACCTCGCGACGTACCCGGGAGCGTCTGATCAAGCGTCTGGAAGAAAAGGGCATTCAGAACAGTCGTGTACTGGAGGTGATGGGATCGACGCCACGCCATCTGTTTTTGGAAGAGGCGTTGTCCCACAGGGCATACGAGGACACCGCTCTGCCGATCGGGCAGGGGCAGACCCTTTCGCAGCCATATATTGTTGCCCGCATGACCGAGCTGTTGTTTGAATCGGGCAGGATGCCGGAGCGGGTGCTGGAAATAGGTACTGGCTCCGGGTATCAAACCGCGATTCTGGCGCAATTGATACGACAGGTGTACAGCATAGAGCGAATAAAACCGCTGGTTGATCTTGCCCGCCAGCGATTGCGTCAACTAAAGCTTTATAACGCACAGATTCGACATGCCGATGGTGCCGCAGGCTGGGCCGAGCATGGGCCTTACGACGCAATACTCGCGGCTGCCGCGCCCGTCGAAGTGCCGAAAGAACTTCTGAATCAGCTTGCTCCGGATGGTTGCCTGGTGATCCCGGTCGGGGGCGAATCACAGCAATATCTTGAGCTGATTCGACGCGAAGGCACGTCAGACCAGTTTGAGAGACGCCGGATAGCGCCGGTGAGATTCGTCCCATTTCTATCAGGAACTACCCGTTAATGAAAATACCGTCCCGCAGCAGTAAAGACTATGCTTTTTTGGTATTGAAAGGCATGGCGATGGGGGCCGCCGATGTCGTGCCTGGCGTGTCCGGCGGCACTATTGCATTTATTACCGGCATCTATGACGAGCTGCTGCACTCACTCAGTCAGCTAACGCCGAAGACATTGCTTACCTGGAAGCAGGAAGGCTTTGTGGCGGCCTGGAAATCGATAAACGGGACGTTTCTGGTAGTGTTGTTTTCCGGCGTTCTCATCAGTCTGGTGACGTTTGCCCGAATTATTGGCGTAGCGCTTGAGCGGTATCCGATTCTGGTATGGTCGTTTTTCTTCGGGTTGATCATTGCTTCAATTATTTTTTTCGGCCGCCAGCAGCGCGGCTGGCGCTGGCAGGAATGGCTGGCGCTGGTGTGCGGTGCGGGGCTCGTCTACTGGATATCAATCGCTGCGCCGGCGCAATTGCCGGCGCACCCCGCCATATTATTCGCGGGCGGTTTTATTGCCATCTGTGCGATGATCTTGCCCGGCATATCGGGCAGCTTTCTGTTGTTGTTGATGGGGCTATATCCGGCTTTTCTTCGCGCCATCAACGAGGTCGATGTAATAGCGTTGGCCAGTTTTTTGGCGGGGTGCGTCAGCGGCCTGCTGGTTTTTTCCCGATTCCTGTCATGGCTGCTGGATAATTACCATCGAACGACGCTGGCAACACTTATCGGCTTTTTGATCGGTTCGCTCAGCGTGACCTGGCCTTGGAAGCAGATTGTTCAGACTGTGACGGACCGGCATGGAGAGGTCATCCCGCTGGTGCAGCGCAACATACTTCCCCAACGATACGCGGAGCTGGCAGGCGATCCAATGTTGATGGCGGCGCTCATTTCCGCCGCCGCAGGCATACTATTGGTACTTTTGACTGAGATGTTGTCGTCCATAAGTGATCGCTCCGGTCATTCAGAGTTGGAAGTGGTGCGTCTAAAGGATGAGTAAAATGTCGGATGTTTGGATGAAATGCCTAACTTCCTAATGATTTAGTTAGACTAAATTCTAATAAATTTCGACTTAATAGTACTTATAGCTATATAAAGGAAGCTTTGACAGCACCATTGAATCAGTTAGGCAACGCGACGCGGGAGGCTTCACAATTGGCGTGTCGGCGAAGTGCGATTAGTATATTAAGCGTAATGCTCCTGCTCGGAAGCTGCGCTAATCCACCGGTACGTGCCCCGGTTGTGGATGCCGCCCCCATTCCCAGCTACCGTATCCAGCGTCATGTAGTCGCGCCGGGTGAGACCTTATACAGCATTGCCTGGCGATACGATATGGACTATCAAAATCTGTCTAAAATCAATGGGTTGGGGGATGGTCACAGCATCCGTCCGGGGCAGGTGCTGGCCTTGAGCGGTTCGCTGCCGAAACAGACTGCGACCGCGCCACCGCCTGAACCCCCTAAGTCGACGATCCCGCCAAAGACTGTTGTACACACACCGGTCACGACTCCCGCACCGCCACCGATTGCGCCGGGTCGATTGAAAAATCAAACACCCAAAGTGACCGGCAGCCTGCCCGAATCCGCATCGGCTGGTAACCCGGTCTGGGCCTGGCCCATCGACGGACCGGTTATCTCCAACTTCAGCGCCAACGGCGGACTTAACAAGGGGATTGATATTCGCGGCAAATTAGGAGAGCCTGTACTAGCGGCCGCAGATGGAGAAGTGGTGTATTCCGGCAGTGGATTGCGTGGTTATGGGAAGCTGCTTATCGTTAAACATAACGAAAACTACCTCAGCGCCTATGCCTATAACCATGAGCTGCACGCGGTGGAAGGCCAGCGGGTCCGGGCTGGTCAGAAAATCGCGGAAGTCGGCAAGTACAACGCCAACACCGCAAAATTGCATTTCGAAATACGGTACGATGGCAAACCGGTGAATCCACTGGACTATCTACCAAAAAGATAATAATAAAGTTTTCGATTCAGAGCCACTGTTGCGCAGCCAGCACCGTGCGCAGTGTTCAACAGGCCGGTAGTTTTCGGGGCAGCTATTGGTTTTCCGGATGTGGTTGACAGGAAGTCACTATTCAGCGCTATGGGCAAATCGGAGCGTGAGCTGACAGATTGGGGCGTGAGCTGAATTAGCTACGATAATAATCTTAAAGAAAAGAACAAGGTGGCCGATTAATGTCTTGCAGACGCAGGCCTCCGATTATCGCAGTCACCCTGATGTTTTTTGTGGGGTGCTGGAAGCAGTTCCTTGTTTTGTCACGATGACGGTCGTGATGATTCAATCGAATCCAGGGATGGCAATAATAAAGTCGGTTATTCGGCCGACTGCTAACGAGGGTTCTTGTTGTTACGTCATTGCAGTGAGCGTAAAGAGCTAAACAAAACTATTGGTCCGAGGAATATAAAAATGGCAGCCCAACAAATTGAACTTGACCGATTTAAAAGCAGTGACGATGACGCAGCATATGTAGTGGATATTGATACCGAAGCGGATGACGAGCAGGCGTTGCTCGGCGTTGGCGGCGCTGACGAAACCTACCAGAAGAATTTGGATGCGACCCAGCTATATTTGAACGAAATTGGTTTTTCCCCCCTGTTGAGTGCAGAAGAAGAAGTATTTTTTGCCCGCAAGGCGCTGCGCGGCGACGGTGCGGCCCGGCGGCGAATGATAGAGAGTAATCTGCGTCTGGTCGTCAAGATTTCCCGCCGTTACGTCAACCGTGGGCTGGCGTTGCTGGATCTGATCGAGGAGGGCAACCTGGGGCTGATTCGTGCGGTTGAGAAATTTGATCCAGAGCGCGGCTTTCGTTTTTCCACCTATGCCACCTGGTGGATTCGCCAGACCATCGAGCGGGCGATCATGAATCAGACCCGGACTATTCGACTGCCCATACATGTGGTAAAGGAATTGAACGTTTATCTGCGGGCAGCGCGGGAGCTATCACAGAAGCTCGATCACGAGCCATCAGCAGAAGATATAGCCCGCCTGCTGGACAAGCCGGTCGAAGATGTGGAACGCATGCTGAGCCTCAACGAACGCGTAACGTCGATGGATACCCCAATCGGGCCGTCTTCGGACAAGACGCTGGTTGACACAGTGCCGGACCACCAGGTATCAGATCCGGTCAGCATTCTGCAGGATAGCGACCTGTGTTTAAGTCTCGATGAATGGCTGGACGAGCTTAGTGAAAAGCAGCGCGAGGTCGTAGCCCGCCGGTTCGGACTGAGAGGACACGAATCCAGTACGCTGGAAGAGGTAGGTCGTGAAATCGGGTTGACACGTGAACGGGTAAGGCAAATTCAGGTTGAAGCGTTGCGTCGTTTGCGGGATATACTGGAAAAACAGGGTCTCAGTGCCGAATCGCTGTTTGGTGTTGCCTGAACCAGGCGGAGTAACCGTCTGGTCGCTTTAGCCACTGTAGACAGGCGCCGAACAATGCTATGGCCGGGTTGACCGCTAGTCGGCTCAACCCGGCACAGGCTACCAGACCTGCCTGTGCACTTTATACGTATTCAGCGCTGTAGATATTGTAGCTTGCCTTCCACGCCGTCCCACTCCTCGGCGTCTTCTGGTGCTTCTTTCTTCTCTGTGATATTGGGCCAGACTTCTGACAGTTCCGCATTCAACTCCAGAAACACCTCTTGCCCTTCGGGCAGTTCGTCCTCGGAAAAAATGGCATCGACAGGGCATTCCGGTTCACATAACGCGCAATCAATACATTCGTCCGGGTGAATCACCAGGAAGTTCGGCCCTTCGTAGAAACAGTCTACCGGGCATACTTCGACACAATCTGTGTGTTTGCATTTAATGCAATTTTCGCCCACTACAAATGTCATGCGGTTTAACCTCTTAAGTTCTTGAGCCAGTTGGTGCGGCATTTTAACAGGAGTTCGGCAGATTTGAACCCCGCTCTTTGCCTGATGCGGCAATATGTCTTCCCTGGTACCCGGCAGCAAAAGCAATGGTGACCATGGCCATGCGTCGCAGGCGTTATACCGCAAATATTCGGCGCCGGGAAACACCGGTCGCCGAACGGGATTTTAGCTGGAACCGGGTGAATCAGCTAATGGGTATTTCCTGCATGGCATATCAGGGTTACCGAATCAGTGCACACAGCTCGTACAGCGCTTGCAATGCCGCCCTTGGGGTCATGTCGTCGAGACAAAGCGCCTTCATGCGCTGTTCCAGTTCACTTGGCTGCGCCAAAAACAGATCGGCCTGCCCGGTGGCCGGGGATAGGGCAGGCCGGGTGTTTTTGGGTGCGACCGGTTGCTCCAGTCGATTCAGCTGCTGCCGGGCGCTCTGCAACACCGGTGCAGGAACGCCAGCCAGTCTGGCAACCTGCAGCCCGAAGCTGCGACTGGCCGGACCCTGCTGGATATTATGCAGAAAGACGATATTGTCACCGTGTTCCGTCGCATCGAGGTGCACATTGGCCATGGCGTCAATCTTGTCCGGCAACTGCGTGATTTCAAAATAGTGGGTGGCGAATAACGTATAGGCACGCACCGTGAGCGCGAGGTGCTCGGCACACGCCCAGGCCAGCGCCAGCCCGTCGTAGGTACTCGTCCCGCGGCCTACCTCATCCATCAGAACCAGGCTCTCGCTGGTCGCGTTGTGCAGGATATTGGCGGTCTCGGTCATCTCGACCATAAATGTCGAGCGGCCACCGGCCAGATCATCCGATGAGCCTATGCGTGTAAATATACGGTCCACCGGGCGCAGGCGGCAGGCCGCAGCAGGCACAAAACTGCCGATCTGGGCCATTAGCACAATAAGTGCCGTCTGCCGCATATAGGTCGATTTACCCCCCATGTTCGGACCGGTAATAATCAGCATGCGGCGATCCGGGTTCAGATCAAGGTCGTTGGGAACGAAGGGTGTGTTCAGAACCTGTTCGACGACAGGATGACGTCCTGCTTCTATGTGGATGACCGGTTCTTCCGTCAGTGCTGGTCGGCTGAGATTCAGTGTTTCCGCACGTTCCGCCAGGGTGGTGATGACGTCGAGCTCGCTCACCGCTGCTGCGCAGCGTTGCAGGGCAGACAGGTCTTCGTTGACCTGTTCAAGCAAAGCTTCATACAGTGCTTTTTCACGGGCCAGCGCCCGGCTTTTGGCCGACAGGGCCTTGTCCTCAAACGCTTTCAGTTCCGGCATGATAAACCGTTCCGCGTTCTTCAGGGTTTGGCGTCGCTGATAGTCGACGGGTGCCTTGTCCGACTGACCGCGACTGATCTCGATATAGTAACCGTGGACCCGGTTGTAGCCGACCTTTAGGCTGGACAACCCGGTGCGCTCGCGCTCCTGTGCTTCCAGCTTGATGAGATACTCGCCGGCATGGGTGCTGAGCGCGCGCAACTCATCCAGCTCGGCGTCGTAGCCGGTGGCGATTACGCCGCCATCGCGAATGACTACCGGCGGATTCTCCATAATGGCACGTTGCAACAGATCCACCAGAGCCGGAAATTCACCAGCCAGCCGTGCAAGATAGCGTACATGGGGCGCGTCAACGCCGGACAGGCAGGATTGCAGCTCAGGCAGAATTGCCAGCGAACTTCCCAGTCGGGACAGGTCGCGGGGGCGCGCCGAGCGCAGTGCCACCCGGCCAAGAATGCGTTCCACGTCGCCAATATTCTTTAGAATCTGGCGACATCCTTCATAGGCATAGTTTTGCAGAAAAGCCGAAACGGCGTCCTGACGTTCGATTAATACCGTCATGTCGCGTAACGGACGGTGTAGCCAGCGGCGTAGCAGGCGCCGGCCCATGGCGGTCGAAGTGCTGTCCAGCACGGTAAAGAGCGTGTTGTCTTCACCGCCGGCCAGATTGGCGTCCAGTTCAAGATTGCGACGGGTCGCGCTGTCCATGCAAACGGTCTTGTCGAGATGTTCGACAACGGGCGGTTGCAGGTGCTGAAGCTGCGCGCGTTGGGTTTCCCGGGCATAACTGTACAGGCAGGCCGCCGCCGCAATACCGGCTGTCAGGTTTTCGCAGCCAAACCCCAACAGGTCATGGGTGCCAAAATGCGTTGTCAGAAAACGACGGCCGGCATCCGTATCAAATTCCCAGTCCGGCAGGCTTCGCAGGCCTTTGTATTGTTGCAGGCCGGGCAGGCTGAGGTGCTGGGGCACCAGCAATTCGGCCGGACGCAGGCGTTCCAGCTCACCCAACAGACTGGTGTCGTCAGAAACCTCGAGCAATGCCAGTCGGCCGCTGCCCATATCCAGGCTCGCTATGCCATAGGCGCCGGGTAACCGCGCCACGGCCACCAGCAGGTTGTCCCGGGTGGCATCCAGCAAGGCTTCATCGCTGACGGTCCCTGGTGTCAGTACCCGTACCACCTGGCGTTCCACCGGCCCTTTGGATGTCGCCGGGTCTCCGATCTGTTCGCAAATTGCAACGGATACCCCTAACCTTACCAGCCGGGACAGATAACTTTCGGCCGCGTGAAACGGAACACCCGCCATAGGAATCGGCTGGCCGGCGGACTTGCCCCGGGCTGTCAGGGTTACATCCAGTAGCCGCGCAGCTTTCTTCGCATCGTCGAAGAATAACTCATAAAAGTCGCCCATCCGGTAAAATACCAGCTCGTCCGGGTGCCGGGCTTTTATGCGCAGATACTGCTGCATCATGGGCGTATGCTGTTCGTTGGCCGCAGAGGGTTGGGTGAGAGTTTCGGACATTGGCGTGAAGGTTTCCTCGATTAAGGATTCCGGGCGGGGACAGACCGGGGCGCGCCCAAAAAAGCGAGCAGTTTACCGGTCTGTCCGACGGTTTGCACGGAGTAGCTGATTAAATGGCCACCGCCGTCATGCTTTGGTGTCGGGGTATCCGTTTATTCGTGTAGCTGAGGTCCGCATCGCGATGTTGCCATGGACGGATCCCACGACCGCGCTTGTGTTCGATGCCGGTATGACTTAAGTTTGTCAGCATGAAAAATACGCTGTCGCCGCTTGCTCGGCGCCTGGGCGAAGTATTGGTCTTTCAGGCGCAGACCCTTTCCACCGCAGAATCCTGCACCGGTGGCGGTGTAGCCCATGCGATTACCGGCGTGCCTGGTTCCTCCGGCTGGTTCGAAGGTGGTTTTGTGACCTACAGCAATGCGGCCAAAATCCGGCTGCTCGGCGTAGACCCGGAATTGATCGCGACTCATGGGGCCGTTAGTGAGGCAGTGGTGATGGCTATGGCAAAGGGTGCATTGCAGCGCACCGGCAGCGATTACGCGATTGCCGTCAGCGGGATTGCCGGCCCGGGCGGCGGAACGGTCGCCAAGCCGGTCGGTACTGTATGGCTGGCATATTGCGATGCCGGGCATACGGTTGCCAACTGCCATTATTTTACGGGCGACAGAGCAGCGATCCGGGCGCTGACCGTATTGCAGGCGATCAGGGGGCTGCTGGATTTTGCAGAATCCGGGCGTTGATCTATTCGGATAAATTCATTGCATATAGTGGTTGTATATACAGTATGGTTTAAGGTATTCTTTTGCCGGTTCATATGGCCGGCGCTGCCGCAGGCAGGTGCTGTCGGGGCATATAAAATCAGGTGTACTGTTCAGCTGCTGTCAATCAGGTGAGGTTTAAAGGGGATCATTAATGGATGCTAACAAAGAAAAGGCACTAAAGGCCGCGCTTTCGCAAATCGAGCGGCAGTTTGGCAAGGGAACCGTCATGCGCATGGGGGATCAGGAGCGAGTCAATATTCCATGTATCTCCACCGGGTCGCTGGGGCTCGATCTTGCTTTGGGTACAGGCGGATTGCCGCGCGGCAGAATTGTCGAGATTTATGGTCCCGAATCTTCCGGTAAAACAACCTTGACGCTACAGGTGATTGCCGAGGCGCAGCGCTCAGGCGGTACCTGCGCGTTTGTCGATGCCGAGCACGCACTGGATCCGGTATATGCTGAAAAGCTCGGGGTGAATGTCGATGACCTGTTTGTCTCGCAGCCGGACACCGGTGAGCAGGCGCTGGAAGTGGCCGATATGCTGGTCCGGTCCGGTGCGATCGATGTACTGGTTGTGGACTCCGTAGCGGCCCTGACGCCAAAAGCCGAGATCGAAGGCGACATGGGAGATCACCACGTTGGGTTGCAGGCCAGGCTCATGTCGCAGGCTTTGCGCAAAATCACTGGCAATATCAAGAATGCTAACTGCCTGGTCATATTTATCAACCAGATTCGCATGAAAATCGGCGTCATGTTCGGCAATCCCGAAACCACCACCGGTGGTAATGCCCTCAAGTTTTACGCCTCGGTACGGCTTGATATCCGCCGTATTGGCTCGGTGAAAGAAGGCGACGAGGTGGTTGGGTCCGAGACCCGGGTAAAAGTCGTCAAGAATAAAGTGGCACCGCCGTTCAAACAGACCGAATTTCAGATTTTGTATGGACATGGCATTAACCGTCTGGGTGAGGTTCTCGATTACGGGGTTAAACTCGGATTGATCGACAAGGCCGGGGCCTGGTACAGCTATCAGGGCGACAAGATCGGTCAGGGCAAGCAGAACGCGATCAACTACCTGAAAGAACACCGGGAGATCGGGGTTTACCTGGAAAGCAAAATCAAGGAAGAGCTGCTCGGTGGTGGAAAAGTCGCATCTAACAATTCCGAGGCGTTGGAAGAAGACGCGCTCTAGCCGCGACAACGTCTTTGGAACAGTCTATCTATAACAAAGCAGTCGCCATATTAGCCCGACGGGATCACGCCTGTCGGGAGCTTGAGCGAAAGCTGTCTGCTGCATTTCCCGAGCACACCGGTCTGATTCCGGGCGTGCTTGACCGCCTGCAGGAGCAATCCTACCTTTGTGATTCCCGCTTTTCGCAATCCTATATTCGTTACCGTGCCGGTATGGGTTTTGGCCCGGTGCGCATCGCCAATGAACTACTGGCGAAAGGCGTGCGGCAATCTGTACTGGCGTCTGCAATGCAGGAAGTCGAACGGACCGATTTAAATTGGGAATCGCTTGCCAGGCGGGTCTGCTTTAAAAAATTCAAAGGACCGCCGTCGGACCTCAAAGAAAAATCTCGTCAGGTTCGTTTTTTGCTTTATCGCGGTTTTTTGACTGAACATTTTGCCTCTTTTCTCAATGAGTGCTGACGCCCGGTACGAACGTTTCCACCGTCCGATATAGGCCTGCCGAAAGCCCCTCCAGATGGCCTTCCGGTTTATGCATCGCAGGGCATGGAACAGCGGCGATTACTCGTAAATATTTCACGCTTCCCGCACTTGGCCTGGTCGGCGCGCCGACTGTACCGATAGTTTGCTGACCGTATTTTTTTGCGGCTATGGGTAAAACCGGGCAGGCTGAAAATTCTATGGACCGGTTTCCATCCAGGTTCGGCCATCGCGCTGTCGCCCGTACCCAATGTTGCAAAAAAGCAACAATATCAAGCAGTTTCTTTGATGCACCTGAATTGATGCCCGCGACTCTGGCAGACATATTGCACTGCTGATTTGCGTCTGTCGCAGGGAAGTGGCCCGGCTACACACGGTGTTCCGTTGCCGCCGGCATTCCTGCAAGTGTTATCTCACATCGCGAAGATTTATATGCAATTAAGCAGGCAAAGCCTGCATCGTTATTTGACTTTGGTATTGGATTGTTGTCATGACAGTTACTTCAGTATTTCCGAATTGCCGACCTGGTACATTTTGTAACAACTACATCAAATTTATAAAAAGCGCTGTAATTGCTGGTCTGGTATCGGCTTCTCTTCCCGCTTTCAGTGATGCATCTCCGACAACCGACATATTGCTGAACCTGATGACTGAAAGGGCTAAAGACCTTGCTTCAAAAGATTATCAGACGCCTGATGCGTCATTGCCGGCCGAGCTGGAAAACATGGGGTACAGTCAGTATCGGGCGATTAATTTCCTGTCGGAAAAAGCCCTGTGGAAGGACGAGTCCCTGTTTGAATTGCAGTTTTTCCACCCGGGCTTCCTTTACAAAGAGCCGGTGGAAGTACGCATAATCGATGGCGACGGGGTCAATACGCGTCTTGATTTTGATCCTGGTTTATTTGAGTACAACGATCCTGCCAAAGGGCTTGCGAATGTGGCGACACCGGAGCTGGGTTTTGCCGGACTGCGTATCCATTATCCTTTGAACTCCACCGAATACAAAGATGAAGTCATGGTCTTTCAGGGCGCGTCCTACTTCCGAATGGTCGGCCCCGGCCAGGTCTACGGTATCTCTGCACGGGGACTGGCCATAGATACCGCGGGTGCCAATGGTGAGGAGTTTCCGTCTTTTAGAGAATTCTGGCTACTGAAACCGTCAGAAACGCAGGGCGTCATGCATGTGTTTGCATTGCTGGATTCACCCTCGGTTGCCGGTGCCTATCAATTTGATTTGCATCCCGGCGCCAAGACGTCAGTTGACGTCGAAGTCCGGCTTTTTGCCCGGAAGGATGTCAACAAGCTGGGCATCGCACCGTTAACAAGCATGTTTCATTATGGGGAAAATCGAACCCGGTTTTTTGATGACTTCCGCCCGGAAGTCCACGATTCGGATGGCCTGCAAATGCTGACGCATGGCAACGAGTGGATCTGGCGTCCCCTCACCAACCCCACAGAGCTGAGTATCGTTTCGTTGTCGGACGAAAACCCCCGGGGTTTCGGGTTGATGCAGCGTGATCGTAATTTTGCCAATTATCAGGATATTGAAGCACGTTATCACGATCGGCCCGGTTTTTGGGTAAAGCCGTTGGGTGACTGGGGCAGGGGCCGGGTAGAACTGGTGGAGATTCCGAGCCAGTCAGAGACCAACGATAACATTGTGGCTTATTGGGTGCCCGAACGGCCGTTGCGGGCGGGCGAGGAAGCAGGCTACCGCTATAGCCTCATTGCGACAAACGGTGAGGTCGGGCCGGATGCTCTCGCCAAGGTGTCCGCGACTCGCATCGGTTGGGCAGCGATACCTGGGGAATCCAGGCCGCCGCCGACCAGCGAACGACAGTTTATTGTCGAGTTTAGCGGAGATACGTTGAACAGGTTATCCGAAGACTTGCCCATTGAGGCGGACCTGTCTTTGCAGTCCGGCGCATATCGGGACCTGCATGTGACAAAAATGCCGGACCATAGCGGCTGGCGGGTCAGTTTCAAACTGTCGCCGGAGAAGAGCAACGCGGTCGATATGCGTCTCACTTTACGTTGGGGCGAACAGCAGTTAAGCGAGGTATGGAATTATGTCTGGTATCCAAATGCCGTCAAATAACAGGGTTGCATTGAAGAACGCAGAAGCCGAACAGGACTACCGGATTCACGTGCCGTGGCGTCGTGCCCGCAGTGCGGTATTTTTCCTGCTGTCATTATCTACCATTGCGCTTGGAATCTGGCTGATGTTCGATATTCTGTCGGCCAATGGTCTGAATATGATCGAGATGGGTCTGTTGATTCTTTATGCCTGCACATTTTCCTGGATAACGTTCGCTTTCTGGAGCGGCGTGATCGGATTTTTGCTGCAGGTCATGAAAATCGATCCGCTGAGTTTGCGAAAGCTGAAGCCCCGCCCCGATCCGACCATCCTTGGCCCGTCCATCCGAACGGCTGTCGTCATGCCGATATACAATGAAGACACCGAGCGCGTGATGGCCGGGTTTGAAGCGTCGTTTCGGTCGCTGTTGCATACCGGCCAGCAGGGCAATTTTGATTTCTATTTGCTGAGTGATACGCGTGATCCGGCGATAATCGAAGCGGAAGAGCTTGCCTGGCAGGATTTGTGCGGTCGACTCGGAGATTCTGCCACCCGGGTATTTTACCGTCGTCGCGCCGCGAATACCGGCAAGAAAGTGGGTAACCTGGCTGATTTCTGTCGCAAGTGGGGCAGCTATTACGAGTGTATGATCGTCCTTGACGCCGACAGCGTAATGACCGGTGAGTGCATGCTGCACCTTGTTCACAGCATGGAGCAGAACCCCCGCGCTGGCTTGCTGCAAACCGTACCAATTCCGGTGCGTCAGGAAACTTTTTTTGGGCGTTTTGTCCAGTTCGCCGCTACCCTCTACAGCCCCATGCTGGCAACCGGTTTGGCATTCTGGCAAACCGATTCAGCGAATTATTGGGGACATAATGCCATTATTCGAATCGCACCTTTTATGGATCACTGCGGTCTGCCGCCACTGGATGGGAGGGGTCCTTTTGGCGGTGAAATACTGAGTCACGATTTTGTCGAAGCCGCTCTGTTGCGCCGGGCAGGCTGGGATGTACTGTTGTTGGCCGATCTGGAAGGCAGCTATGAAGAGGTGCCGAGCAATCTGCTGGATTACGCGACGCGTGACCGCCGCTGGGTGCAAGGCAATATACAGCACCTTGCCCTGTTGGGTTACTCGGGATGGCGAGGTTTGAGTCGCCTGCACTTTCTCTTCGGCGCAGTCGCCTATCTGTCGACCCTTATATGGTTGTCAATGATTGTGTTGAGCACGTTTGATGCGATCTGGCGCGCACTGACGAGCAATGTATTTTTTGATAGCAGCTACCAATTGTTTCCGAATTGGCCGGTGGCCAAGGAACAGTTGATCTACTCGGTATTTTACCTGACAGCGGTCCTCCTGCTGCTACCAAAGCTGCTGGGTGTCATTGTGGCGATGTTGCACAACCGACAGGCTTTTGGTGGTCTAAAAAAATTGGGCCTGGGGGCTATTGGCGAAACGCTGTTTGCCATTCTCATTGCACCCATCATGATGGTCTTTCATTCGTGGTTCGTGATTAGCGTATTTGCGGGACGCAGTATCAGCTGGGAGGCGCAGTCGCGCGACGGCAGAATCGTCGCATGGCGTGACGCGATGCGACGAACCATGGTTGCGACTCTGCTGGCTGCGGCCTGGGGTGTGCTCGCCTGGACAATGGCGCCAAAGTTCTTCTGGTGGTTAACACCGGTGTTGGTGGGACTGGTGCTGGCAGCACCTATTGTCCGGTATTCAAGCAGTGTAGCCCTTGGTCATCGTGCGCGCAGGGCCGGCATGTTTGTTACGCCGAATGAAATTCGGGAAGAGAATGTCCTGCAGATGGTACGAAGCAATATGACGGAAATCGTGCCGGGTCGATCGACGCAGTTTATGACGTCAATGTTACCGGCGAAGTGGCGGGAAATGCCCGTCCAGTCCTTTCATTCGAAAGCCGGCTAGGGCCGGGATTGCGTGTTGGACCGCCGGCTCGGTTGGCGCTCAGAATGGCAGGACGACCCGGCTACTGACGTTTCGACCCCAGCTTTTCCACCAGGGCGCCAATGATGTCAACAGGCAGCGGGAACACAATGGTTGAGTTTTTCTCGCCGGCAATATCGATCAGAGTCTGCAGATAACGCAGGGTCATGGCATTCGGACTTTTGGCCAGTACGTCGGCGGCTTCGGTCAGCTTAAGTGCAGCCTGCGCTTCACCTTCGGCATGGATGACCTTGGCTCGCCGCGATCGTTCCGCTTCCGCCTGCCGGGCAATTGCACGGATCATGCTTTCATCAAGATCCACGTGCTTGATTTCCACATTGCTGACCTTGACTCCCCAGGCGTCTGTGTGCTCATCCAGAATGTGCTGGATGTCGACGTTCAACTTGTCGCGTTCTGCGAGCATTTCATCCAGTTCATGCTTGCCCAATACCGACCGCAGCGTTGTCTGCGATAGCTGACTGACGGCTTCCCGGTATTTTTCGACATTGATAATCGCCTGCTGTGGATCGACTACCCGGAAGTAAATGACGGCATTGACTTTAACCGAGACGTTATCCTGGCTGATCACGTCCTGCGTCGGAACATCCAACACGACGGTCCGCAGGTCGACCCGCTCCATCGTTTGGATCATGGGGATCACGAATATAATGCCAGGGCCGCGCACCCCCGCAAAACGCCCCAGTGTAAAAACCACCGCGCGCTCATATTCCCGCATGATGCGCAAACCGTAAACAAGCAGTAAGAGAATAACGGCGAAAAAAATGGTCAGTGCGTAGGTCAGCATAGCTGGTCTCCGTTCAAGTGGTTTGAGGCGCAACGGTGAGGGTAAGTCCGTGTTGCGCAGTTACGATGACACTGTTGCCGACAGTCAGTTGCGAGGAACCGTGTGCGCGCCAGATTTCGCCGTGAATCCGCACCAGCGCATAATCACCGGACTGCCCGATTACGGTCCCGGTAGCGCCTTCCAGTGCACGATTGGCCTGGGGCCGCGGCATCCGTGTATTGCGGCCCACCATAAAAACGAGGAGGGCCAGCAACGCAGCGCTGGCCAGTGCCATGCCGCCGATCAGGTGGTGAGAAATCATCATCTCGGGTAAATCAGTGTCCATCAACATGAGTGAACCGAACACTAAAGCAATAATGCCACCAATGCCGAGGATGCCGAAGCTGGGCATAAACAGTTCGGCCGCGATCAACCCTGCGCCCAGGAAGATCAGCGCCAGCCCAGCATAATTGACAGGCAGTACCTGCATGGCATAAAGGCCGAGCAGCAGGCAGATGATGCCGACGACACCGGGTACCATGGCGCCTGGGCTATAACCCTCGAACAGCAGGCCGTAAATGCCGATCAGCAGAAGAAGGTAAGCGATCTGGGGGTTGGTAATCACGGCGAGCAGGTGGTTGCGCCAGTCCGGTGCGTAATCGACGACCGGCAATTGCGACGTTCTCAGCACACTTTCACCATCGACCATTCTGACGGTTTCATTATGAACCTGAGCCAGCAGATCAGCGATGTTGGTGGCGGTAAAATCGATAACCTGCTTTTGCAACGCCTCGTCCGCAGCAAGTGTGGCCGCATTGCGCACAGCCAGTTCCGCCCAGTCGGCATTGCGGTGGTGGCGGTCTGCCAGCGTGCGTATGAATGCAACAGAATCGTTAATGCGTTTACGTTCCATGTTGGTGGCCGCAACCGGCTCACCACTGTCTGCAGTGCCATTGTCGGATTTATCGGCTCGTCGGTCCCGGACGGGACTGTCGCTACCAGGCTGCACGGGTGTCGCGGCGCCCAGCGTGGTTGAAGGCGACATTGCAGCGACATGGCTCGCATAGAGAATATAGGTGCCGGCACTGGCGGCGCGTGCACCCGCAGGGTGCACGTAAGTAATGACGGGAATGGGAGAGTCGAGAATGGACTTGATGATGTCCCGGGTGGCGTTATCCAGCCCACCAGGCGTGTCCAGCTGAAGAATGGCTGCCGTGGCGCCGTCCGTAGTGGCCTGTTGCAAGGCACGACGGAAATAATCACTGGTGGCCGGGCCGATCACACCATCGATTGTCAATCGGGCGACGTGGGCTTTGTCGTTGGCGAAACACAATAATGAAACAGTCAGGATGGCGAACGCTAACAAAAACCCCAGGAGTTGGCTGGTAACCTGTGGAACGACTGGATTTTTTACCATGGTCATTCGTTCCTCAAAGTGTCGTTGATCTTTAACGGTCTACAATGAATGACGAATTCCGGTTTGGCATCAACTAGGGGATGCGAAAGCGGCCGTTCTTAGCGATGAAACTCGCCTTCCCGCTCGGGTTGCCAGGTGATTTCTTCAATTCTGACCTGGATGTTCTTGCCTCCAGGGCCTGGCCATTCAATTTCGTCGCCCTGGGACAGGCCCAGCAACGCGCTGCCTACCGGCGCAAGTATCGAGATGGTGCCACCTTTTTCATCCACATCTTTTGGATAAACAAGGGTCAGACGAAATTCTTCAGACGACGACGCCACCTTAAAACGGACAGTGGAATTCATGGTCACCAGGGTCGGCGGAATGTCGTGCGGGTCGAGTATGTCGGCCCTCGCCAGCTCGGCTTCCAGTGCGTCCTTGCCGGGAAACGACTTGTCCGGCAGAGACGCCAGTAAGTGTTCGAGCCGCTCGGCATCTATGGTTGATATAAAAATAGGTGGTTTTGTTTGCATGGTTATATCCGGTTGAAATTTAGTGGGCAAAAAACGAACGATTGGCGATGCGAGACCGCGCCCGGCCGATCCATTCGGCGTGAGACGGGGGTCGATTTCAGATTAAGGGTACTGCAGGCCAGCCGCCTGTATGCAGATCATCGATTAAATGATAGTTCGTTGCAACCGACAATGGGCAATTCAATGGACAGGCGGCTCGAAATCCGGCGAAGGATGGTCTGAACCGGCCACTGCAGCGCGATGGGCGCGGCAGTTAAAACCGTTACTGACGAATTCGCCGGGATTCGTATTCACAGCGGCCTTTGTTTCAACAGGTCACGTATTTCTTTAAGCAGTACCTCCTGCGCGGGTGGCTCAGCGGGCGCAGGCGGCGGTTTGACAGCTTCCTTTCTTTTGAAGGAATTGATCCCTTTGATAACCAGAAAAACGGCTAGCGCTATGATGAGAAAGTCAATAACGGACTGAATGAATTTGCCATAAGCCAACACGACCGCGGGGTAAGTAGCCGTCGCTTCCTTGAGCGTAATCGCCAGGTCGGAAAAATCAACGCCACCAATCAGGACGCCAATAGGCGGCATTATCACGTCCGCGACAAACGAAGACACAATTTTGCCGAATGCTGCGCCTATGACAATGCCGATGGCCAAATCCATCACATTGCCTTTTACTGCAAACTCCTTAAATTCCTGGATAATGCTCATAACGTAATGACCTTTTTTAATGGGACTTGGTCCCGGGAACTCTCTGCCAAGTTCAGAGTAACGCTGATTTATGACACAAACGATTAACACTGTAAACAAAGAAATTTCACGTGAATAGACACCGGCTTACTGTAACCTCGTTTTCGCTCCGGGCTGAATGCCGGACCGGCAAACCCGCGGGCTCGACTCCGTGCGCTGGATAACAGTCAGCGCGGAACCGTGTGCGAATAAAATGAGACAAAATCCCCCCGGGAAAGGGGATAGTTGAATCAACTCACAGCATCAGTGTGGCATGTATGATAGCTTGTCAGGTTGCAATAAGCAGAGCGAATTCTTTAGAAATGCTCAAATAATCACACAATATGACTTGGGGGCTGCTTTTTTTTGCAGCACTTCACGCACCTGGAGGGGTACACATGCCGATCAAACATCTGACTTGCGCGATACTGCTGGGGGGGCTGCTGAGTGCCTGTGGCGGTAATGGTGGAGATGCGCCAACACCAACGCCAACACCAACACCAACACCAACGCCAACGCCAACGCCAACGCCAACGCCAACGCCAACGCCAACACCGCCTGTGAGCGGTGGCAGTCTTATTATTAATGAGATTGTAGCCAGTTCCGACGACAATGCCTATCTGGCTGGCAACGACTGGATAGAGCTATACAATACCGGTAGCCAAACACTGAATCTGTCTGAATTCGCACTGGCTGATGACAACAGTGACACGATTGCACTACCGGCGATACAGCTCGGCAGCGGGCAGTATATCGTCATTGCTGCGGTCGACTCTGAAGATACGGATCCACCCCAGCCGTCCGTCCCTTTCAAACTGGGTAGCACGGATTCGGTGACGCTTTTCCAAAATGGTCAGGTAGTGGATTTTATCGACTGGGTCGATGGCGATGCACCGCGTGGTACCAGCTACGGTTTACTGGATAGCAGTTTTCAGACTACGACGCCTACGCCCGGTGCGGCAAACCAGCCCTATGTCCCGGATCCGGTCAACGAAGTGCCACGCGGCAACCCGAGCGGCAATGCTCCCGTGCGCATCAACGAAGTCGTCGCGCAGTCGGATCGGCCGCACTTTCACGACGAGCGTGATTGGATCGAGCTGGTCAATACCGGCAGTTCACCCGTCAACCTTTCGGAATATGGTGTGGCCGATGACAGTAATGACGTCGAGTGGCTGCCCTCAGTGACGCTGCAGCCGGGTGAGTACTTTATAGTCACGACGGGCGGCGATGTGCCGACCGACGGTACGCCGCACCTGACCTTCGGGCTTGGTCGTGAAGACTCGGTTTCACTGTTTCATGGCAACGAAGAGGTCGACTATGTCGTTTGGGGTCGCGACGAAAGCAAAAACGGCCGTAGCTACGGCTATGTGGATGGAGAGTTGCAGGTGCTCTATCCGACACCCGGCTATGATAACGTCCCCTATGTCCTGTTTACCGAGGAAGAAGTTTTCACGGTTCGGGTCGATATTCCCCAGTCCGACTGGCAGGCAATACTGAATAACCCCACTGCGGAGCAGTACTACCCGGCAAACTTTGAGCTGAACGGCGCGGTGATTGAAAATGTCGGCTTTCGGGTCAAAGGACAGAGTTCCCTGAATTTCGTGGGCCCGGACTCCAAGCGGTATGGCTTCAAAGTGGACATGAACGAGTATCGGGACCAGAAGTTTATGGGTATGAAAAAACTGGTATTTAACCAGAGTTTTTCGGACCCGTCTTTTATGCGCGATATACTCGCCTACAAACTGTTCCGCGAAGCTGGCGTTCCTGCACCGGAAACTTCCTATGTTGATCTCTGGGTCTCTGGTGAGCACATGGGCCTTTACCAAATGATCGAGATGATTGACAGTGAATTCGTCGAGAAGCATTTTCCAGCTGATCATGAGGCGGACAACCAGGGGGATCTTTACAAAGGGGAACTTTTCCAGACCCTCGAATGGCAAGGCAACAATATCGCCAGCTACCGGGATGGGCTGGTACTGAAAGGCAATCGAAGCACGCTGGGCACTCCTGAGGAGGGGCTGGCATTATTGAGATTTCTTGACAGCATCAACAATGGACCAGATCGCCTCGCCCATGTACATACGGACATTATGGTCAAATATCTGGCCGCGCTGGTATTGACTGGCAATATGGACAGCCCGATTGGTAGCACCGCCAACAATTTCTACATGTATGAGTACCGGATGGAAGACAGGTTTACCCTGTTGCCATGGGATTTCAACCTTGCGTACGGCATGTGGGGTGATGGCGCTGCCGGTTTGGGTGGTGGATTCGGCGGTGGATTTGGTGGTGGATTTGGCGGCGGATTCGGTGGTGGATTTGGCGGCGGGTTCGGCGGCGGTGCTACACCCGGCGGGAGCTGCCGTATCGTAGAGCACGTCATCGACAACCCCGTACATGATACGGCGCGGCGTCCGCTGTTCGAAGCTATTCTGGAAAACCCGCAGTTGAGACAACAGTATCGCGCTGAATTGCAGCGACTGCTGGATACGGCCTACAACCCGGATTACCTGGAATCAGAGATTATGCGGTTGGCGGATCTTATCGATCCCTACGTTCAGAACGATCCAACCAAGTTCTTTACTTACCAGGAATGGCGACAGTCTTTGACTCAGGATATGCCAGCGAACAGTGATAATTCGAATGGTCGCGGCGCCGGTATTTATGGCCCCGCGCCTGGCCTGATCAATTTCATTCGCCAGAAAGCCACAAATGTGCAGCGCCAGCTGAACGGTGAAATTCCGTCCAGCAATAACGGCGGCGGGGCTTGCCCTCCGTAATAATCAGCACACTGCTTTTCTCTGTTCCAGAACCCGGCCGAGTGCCGGGTTTTTTTTGGATACCCTGTAGTGTCTGCACGTCTGAAATTCAGGCGCATTGTAGGGCCGGAGATGTGCGGGCGATAAGAGCAGGGTCCACCCGAGTCTGCCTGCAAGGGTGTCATTTTCAAAAAAAAACTGCCAATATGTCGATTGTGTTTCTTCAGTGCTCCTGGTGTACCCAAAAATCCTCAAATAACAGGCGTTGCATTCCAGGAGCAGCAACATCGATGGCGAGCAGTGCCGGCCAGGCAGCTGCCCGACCAGAATCGCGCAATCGTTCAGTTGTGGAAAATGCCTATGAATCCCGGGAGCATGCCCAGGTCGACCATTCTCATTCCGGTTTTTGCACCGGCCGTCGGTGTCATCCTGTTAATGGTTGTAGGAACCATAAGCAGCCCAGACCTCGCAGGCCAGGTTTTCAGCGCGGTGCTCAGTTATATTAACCGGACGTTTGGCTGGTTCTATATGCTGTCAGTCGCCTTCTTTCTGGTGTTTATTGTATCGGTGGCATTTACGCGGTGGGGGGATATTAAACTCGGACCAGACCATGCCGACCCCCAATACAGCTTTCCCGCGTGGTTCGCCATGTTGTTTTCCGCCGGTTACGGGATCGCGCTCTTGTTTTTTGGCGTGGCTGAGCCTGTTTTACATTATGCATCGCCGCCCTCGGGTGCAGGTGAAACCGTCGACGCTGCCAAACAGGCGATGCAGATTGCGTTTTTTCACTGGGGGTTTCATATCTGGGCCATTTACGGCCTGGTCGGCCTGGTGCTGGCCTATTTTGCGTTTCGTCATGGCCTGCCGTTATCCCTGCGTTCGGCGTTGTTTCCGCTTATTGGCGAACGCATCTACGGTCCGGCGGGGCATATAGTGGACGTTTTTGCCATTCTGGGGACCATGTTTGGGATCGCCACGACACTCGGTCTGTCGGTGGCCCAGATCAACGCCGGGATCAATTACCTCTGGCCGGGGATTCCAGTCAGTATCACGGTGCAGATTATTACAATCGCCGTGATTACGCTGCTGGCGCTCATATCGGTGGTAGCGGGTCTTGATAAGGGCGTAAAGCGGCTGTCGATCCTGAACATGGTCATAGCAGTTTTGTTGATGTCCTACGTGTTCGCGGTCGGTCCGTCTATTCACATTCTCGAAAGCTTTCTGCAAAACACCGGCAGCTATCTCAATCACATTGTTGAAAGGACGTTCAACCTGCAGGCATACACGCGCAGTGACTGGATAGGCAACTGGACACTGTTTATTTTTGGCTGGACCATTGCCTGGGCACCGTTTGTTGGTTTGTTCATCGCCAAGATCAGCCGTGGCCGTACGATCCGGCAGTTTGTTACCGGGGTGATGCTGGTTCCCTCGATATTCACCTTTATGTGGTTTTCAATCTTTGGTGATACGGCGTTGAACGCCATAATGAATGAAGGCTATACAACACTGATCGGCGATGTTCAGGCTGATCACGCCGTCGCCCTGTTCAAGCTATATGAAGTGTTGCCGCTGACATCGATTGTTTCGTTTGTTACGGTCATTCTCATCATCACCTTTTTTGTTACCTCCTCGGATTCCGGTTCACTGGTTATCGATTCGCTGGCCTCTGGCGGTGCCTCTGTGACACCGGTATGGCAACGGGTATTCTGGGCCTCCTCGGTGGGTGTTGTGGCATCAACCCTGCTGTTGGCAGGGGGGTTGTCTGCCTTGCAGACCATGACAATTGCCAGTGCGCTGCCATTCTCGATTATCATGATTATTTCAGCGATCGGCATGTGGCGGGCACTTGTGATAGAGGGGCATCATCATCGCAGTCTCAAATCCAGTGTATTGACCAACCGCCTCTCGGGTACGTCGGGGCGAGGCCTCTGGAAGCGGCGTCTTGAAGGGCTGGTGACCTTCCCGGACCGGCAACAGGTTGATGACTTTATTGCCAGTACAGTCACCAAAGCAATGCGGCGGGTGCAGCGGGAGCTGGCAAAGCAGGAGTGGTCCACTGAAGTACACAACGATGAAGGTGCGTCACGAATCTGCCTGAAGGTCACTCGGGAGCAGCAGGTGGATTTTATCTACGAAGTACGCATGGTGGAGCATGTCCTGCCCGAATATGCCTACCCGGAAATGATTCACTCCGAGGGCAGGCCGGACGTCTACTACCGGGCTGAAGTCTTTTTGCGCCGGGGAGGGCAATCCTACGATGTATTCGGATTTGATCAGCAGGACATCATCAGCGATATTCTGGACCAGTTTGAAAAACACCTGCACTTTCTGCACATATCGCCCGGCAGTCTCCCCTGGAGAATGGACGATGAGGCAGGGGAAGGCCCTGCCAACTGGTCGAAAATTTCATAAAGCCTGGTGAAGATCATCGGCATAACGGCCGAAGACGTTTAACGCGATTGACGTCTCGGTTTCGGCTGTTTACTCCCATTCACCTGGTATGAGATGCCTGCCGCCTCCGGCATGAGGCTGATTGATTTGCAGGATCGAATGCCTTACAGGAGATGCCGGTGACGCGCCTGTGGCGTGGTAGCCGGCAGAACCAGCCGCTATTATTCCAGCGGCTGTCACCGCCAGGATCAGCCGGCAGCGTTGACTTCCAGTCTGTCAAACACGCACCGGAAGAAAGTCTGGCGCCAGCCCTGTGTGGCGGTGTCCTGGTCGCCGATACACTGGCTGGCTGCCTGCACACAAGCTTTCCTGTCGACCTCGGGGTAGTGCTGCCAGAGGTCCTTGTTACTGCAGAACGCTTTGACTTCCTGTCGGCCTTCCGAATTTTTTGCGTCGCTATCAGCCCAAACCTGCGCCCCAACGGTCAGGCAAATGAATAATAAAATGGTTTTTTTCATGGGATGCTCTCAGAAGAAACTGGAAAGGTACACTACCACGCCGCGGCCCGGCAGAAAAAATCGGGGAATAATTATTTGACGGCTTTCACGTCGGACTGCCGCCATTGCATCGATTTTTCCCGTCGTGCCTGTTAATGTGGACAATATTTCATGTCGGTATGCGGGAGACCACTGGTGCGCCACTCAGCTACATGCTTTCTATTTATCTTTCTTGTCACAGTTGCCGGCTGTGTTGCCTCGGGGGCCAGGCAATCCTTCGTTGGCAACGGCTATGCCGAAGTTACCGAAGATGGCCAGGGCGCGATTGCGAGTGTGAATCCGCTTGCCACCCGGGCGGGGTTGCGAGCGTTTGCGGCAGGCGGCAATGCGATCGATGCAGCGCTGGCAGTCGCATTTACGCTAGGTGTCGTGGATAGCCACAACTCCGGTATCGGTGGCGGCAGTTTTATCCTCGCACGTCTGGCCAGCGGCGAAATAATTGCGCTCGACGGGCGGGAAATGGCGCCCGGTCGGGCGACGCCTGATATGTATATCCGTGATGGTGAGCCACAGCCCCGCCGGAGCAAAACAGGTGCATTGGCAGTGGGAATCCCCGGTTCGGTTGCCGCCTTGCACCAGTTGCAGACGCAGGCGGGCAAGCTGGCCTTTTCCGATGTATTGCTGCCGGCCGCTGACCTCGCCGAGCAGGGCTTTGCCATAGATGCGTCCATGGCGATGCGATTGGCGCGTGTATTTGAAGATATGAAAGCGTTTCCCGCAACTGCCCGGATTTTTTCCAACGACGAAGGACAGCCATTGAAGGCAGGGGACTGGCTGGTTCAGCGTGATCTCGCACAAAGCTACCGCGCCCTGGCCCGTTCGGGGCCAGCCTGGTTTTATCGCGGCGAGTTTGCAAGTCGCACCGGAACCTGGATGCAGGAGAACGGCGGTGTAGTGAGCGCGGCGGATTTTGCCGATTATCGAATGAAACAGCGCCAGCCGGTGCGATCGACCTTCAATGGATACACCATCGTCGGTTTCCCGCCGCCCAGCTCGGGTGGCATTCACGTCGGTCAGATGTTGAATATGCTGGGCATCCTTGAATGGGCGCGGCACGACGAGGCGGACCGCTACCACCTTATGGCGGAGGTTATGCGCAGCGTGTTTGCCGATCGGGCCCGCTGGTTGGGTGACGGCGACTTTGTGGATGTACCGCGGGGGTTGCTGACCGACGGGTATGCGCGGGAGCGGGCTGCCGCCATTCGACTGGACGCCGTTGCCAAATCGGTCAGTCATGGTCAGCCACCTGCAGCAACTCAGGAGCTGTTGGACCGGCATACTACCCATTTTGCCACTGCCGACCGCCACGGGAACTGGGTCGCCGTCACGAGTACCCTCAATACCAGTTTCGGCAGCAAGGTGGTGGTGCCCGGGACCGGTATTTTGCTCAATAACCAGATGGACGATTTTGTCATTCAGCCCGGCGTGCCCAATGCGTTCGGACTCACCGGCACTGAGGCCAACATGGTTGCGCCCGGCAAGCGGCCACTGTCCAGTATGAGTCCCACCCTGATATTGAAAGAAAATCAACCGGTGCTTTCCCTTGGTGCAGCGGGCGGCCCAACCATCATATCCCAGGTGGTGCAGATATTAATGCATCACCTCGGTGCTGGCCTGCCGATCGACGAGGCCGTGGGGCAGTCGCGGGTGCACCACCAGTGGCAGCCCGACACGCTGTTTGTGGAGCCGGCTCTCTCGACCGATATCCGGGATGAACTCATCCGGCGTGGTCATACACTCAAGGAAATGGGCAGTTTCGGCGGTTCCCAGGCGATAGCGCTTGACGATGGCCAGTTCGTGCCAGTGACCGAACCCCGCATTATTGAGCGCAATACACAGCCCTGAACGGGACCTGGCGCTCTAACCTGTTCCCGACAGCTTTGTGACCATTTGATAACGCAACTTTCATTTGCAGGTGCAGGGGTGCAAACCGGGGTGTGAGCTGAATGGTTACAACCCTGCAAGGTCGTCAGGCCGACTGCTGTTGCATTGCACCTTGCAATGCCTGCTCCAGCGCATGCGGTTCCCGCAGGGTTTTTACGCGTTCAAACAGCGCCGATGCCTCGGGATACTGGCGTCGCAGATAGACCAGCCACTGTTTCAACCGGTTGCCAGCGTATTTCGCGGGATAACTTATGACGGTTTCCTGATGGTAGCGGTAGATGAGTGGCAGCAACTGATACCATCCGACCGGCTGCCATGGGTCTCCTTGCAGGTGGGCCTTGATCTGGCGGGCCAGGTCGGGTCTGGCCAGCAGGCCGCGCCCCAGCATAACATCGCGACAGCCCGATTCCTGACGGCATTGCAGAAAGTCCTGCAGCGTCCAGATTTCACCGTTGGCAATAATCGGAATGGGAACGGCCTGGCGGATTTCATCAAGGCAGTGCCAGTACGCAGGCGGGTTATAGCGATCCTGTTTCGATCGGGCGTGAACCACGATTTCCTGCGCACCGGCTGCACAGATGGCCTGGGCGTTCTCCACATAGTGACTACGGGCATGATAGCCGAGGCGTATTTTGGCGGTGACTGGTGTTGCGATCGGAACCGCTTCGCGTACCGTCTTCACCAGCCGGTACAGCAGCTCCGTATCCTGCAACAGGCAGGCGCCGCCCCGGTGTCGATTCACGGTTTTTGCCGGACAGCCGAAATTCAGGTCGATCGCCGCCGCGCCCATGGCAGCGACTTTCCGGGCATTCAACGCCATCATACCCGGATCAGATCCCAGCAATTGAACCCGAACCGGGATCGAAAGCGGCTCCAGCAATTCGGGGCAGTAGCGTTTAAACACCTTTTGGGGCAGCACCGTTTGCGTGACACGGACGAATTCAGTCACACATACGTCAATCCCGCCAATAGCGCTGAAAAGGCGACGCAGATGGTGATCAACCACGCCTTCCATCGGTGCCATGAATATTCGCATTAAAGGACCAGTGCCAGAATTTACCGGCGCGCATGGTAGCATCGGATTAACGGATTGGTAAGTCCAGAGTGATCAATTACTGACCTGATGGGCTATGAAGTAAACGAAGATTGCGTTATTTTGTCGGGGTGTGGCGTCTGACAGTTGTAACAGCGGGAATTGTTAGGCACTATTCACCTCTTTTTTTGCGCGGCACCCCGTCGTGGGAACAGGATACCTGACGCACCTGCCGATGGCGACACGGCCATGTACCCGGCAATAGCTGTCGGAATACGCGACGTGCCCCGTTAAGGTCTCCGCTGAGGCGGTTGTGTCCTGGTTTGCCCGTTATGTCGATGTCTGCCACTGGTTTTTGCCACGGAGGCTGTGTTGGCAGGGGCGACGAGCACCGTCTGATGGGCAAACCCAACAGTTGACAGGTTCCAGTCATCCGCTTCGGGCATGGTGATCGAGGCGATGAGGGCTGGCGTCTTTTCGTGTGTGTGCGGATATTTATTCAAGGTGATGCTGATGGAAGATTCGTTACTCAGCCAGGGGTTGAATTTAATGGTGTACGGTATGGGAGTCGTCTTCCTGTTCCTGACAGCGCTGGTCGTTGTGACCACGGCCATGTCCACGATCATAGAAAAGTACTTTCCTGAAAGATCGCCCTTACAGACAACGCCGCCAACGTCACCGGCAACCTCAGCGGCCCGATCCACAGAGCCAGCCATGGAGCCAGGGTTGATCCGGGCAATTGAAGCAGCAATAGCACAGCACCGCGAGCGGCGCCGTCAGTAGTTCTGCCGGATGAAGGGTTGGATTACCGGGAAGGCCGGTTGAAACCACGCGGTTTGAGCGGGTTCACGGATCGAAAATCGGAGACTAATTATTTTGCGAGTATCGATAAAGCACAAAGAGGCCAGGGTGTTATGACAGCCAATGTAAGCGGTAAGCTCGGCATCACTGAAGTGGTGTTGCGCGATGCGCATCAGTCACTGTTCGCAACCCGGATGCGACTGGATGATATGCTGCCCATAGCCAGCAAGCTGGATGATGTTGGGTTCTGGTCGCTTGAAAGCTGGGGTGGCGCTACGTTTGATGCCTGTATTCGCTTTCTGGGCGAAGATCCCTGGGATCGCATCCGTGAACTGAAACGGGCGATGCCCAAGACGCGACAACAGATGCTCTTGCGCGGGCAGAATCTGCTGGGCTACCGGCATTATGCCGACGACGTGGTTGAGAAATTCGTGGAGCGGGCCGCGGTCAATGGTGTCGATGTCTTCCGTGTATTCGATGCCATGAATGATATGCGCAACCTCGAGACGGCGCTCAGGGCCGTCAAGAAGCAGGACAGGCATGCGCAGGGTACCATTTCCTACACATTAAGCCCGGTTCACACGCTCGAGTTGTGGATAGACATGGCAAAGCGCATCGAAGATGCGGGCGCAGATTCCATCGCCATCAAGGATATGGCGGGGCTGCTGAAACCTTATGACGGTTTCCGTCTGGTCAAACGCCTGAAAGAGACCTGTTCCATCCCCATTCATTTACAAAGCCATGCCACTACTGGCCTCGCACACGCCACCATTCTCAAATGTGTGGAGGCGGGCATTGATAATGTGGACACGGCGATCTCGTCCATGTCCATGACTTACGGACACAGCCCCACCGAAACACTGGTCGCAACCCTCGCGGGCACCCGCAGGGATACTCAGCTGGATCTGGCGCTTCTGCAGGAAATTGCGCTTTATTTTCGCGAAGTAAGAAAGAAATATGCCGCGTTTGAAGGCGCGTTGAAGGGCGTCGATGTGCGAATCTTAACCGCCCAGGTGCCGGGCGGCATGCTGACCAACATGGAAAATCAGCTGCGCGAGCAGGGCGCTACCGATCGAATGGACGAAGTGCTGGAAGAAATACCCAGAGTGCGACACGACCTGGGCTACATTCCGCTGGTGACACCCACTTCCCAGATTGTCGGCAGCCAGGCGGTCATCAATGTGCTGCAGGGTGAGCGCTATAAAAGCATCTCCAAGGAAACCCAGGCGGTGTTGCGCGGTGAATATGGCGCGACGCCTGCGCCGGTCAACACGGAACTGCAGGCGCGCGTACTGGAGCCCGGTCAGGAACCTGTGACCTGTCGACCGGCAGATCTTTTGAAGCCGGAAATGGAGCAACTGACTGTTGCTCTGCAAAATACAGCACGGGAAAAGGGCTTTGCGCTTGCGCAGGGCGACAGTGAAGTTGATGACGTTCTGACCTATGCCCTGTTTCACCAGACGGCATTGAAATTCCTGGAAAACCGGAATAATGCAGACGCTTTTGAACCGGTGCCAACCGGGTGTGCAGCCGCGAAAGTGCCGCAGACTGCGACCGGCGAAGAAATTTATACCGTGTCCGTGGAAGGGCGCAGCTATACCGTGACGGTCAGTGAGGGTGGCGACGTCACTGGAATCGCGACCGTCGGCAGCCAGCCGCCGGCGGACGAACCGGCAGGCGGTGAAGGTGAGGAGCTGCAGGCGCCATTGGCAGGAAATATCGCCAAGGTGCTGGTGCAGACCGGCGCCCAGGTGGAGCAGGGGCAAACCCTGCTGGTGCTGGAAGCAATGAAAATGGAAACGGAGATCCGCGCTCCGCGAAGTGGTCAGGTGGGCGCAGTCAATGTCAAAGATGGCGATGTAGTCACCACGGGTGACGTTTTACTGAAACTGGTTTGACGGAGACAAATGCATGAATGATTTGCTGGCGCTCTGGCAGGCTTCGGGTTTATATCAGCTGCAGTTGGGACAGTTAACGATGATGGCCGTTTGCCTGTTGCTGCTGTTTCTGGCGATACGCAAACGGTTCGAACCACTATTGCTGGTCCCGATCGGATTTGGCGGTCTTATGGCCAACATTCCTGGTGCCGGCATGGCCTATTCTGCGCTGGAGAATGCATTCCAGTCGGCCGACCCGCAGGTCATGCTCCTGCTGGCACAAAAACTGGGCATCGATGCCTGGACTTCAACGGAAGAGCTGATTCACGCGGCGGCACAGGCCACACCGGCCCTCCAGTATCAGCTGGCCGGGCTGGCAGAAGCCAGTGGCTATGCAAACGGGATTCTGTACAACTTCTACAAAGTGGCGATTGCCAGCGGCGTCGCGCCACTGCTCATATTTATGGGCGTAGGGGCCATGACTGACTTCGGTCCCCTGCTGGCAAATCCCAAGACGTTGCTACTGGGCGCTGCCGCCCAGTTCGGGATTTTTGCCACCGTATTGGGGGCCGTAGCGCTCAGCGCAGGCGGTATCTTCGATTTTTCTATCGCGGATGCCGCCGCCATCGGTATTATTGGCGGTGCCGACGGGCCCACCGCGATTTACGTGGCCAGCATTCTATCGCCCGATCTGCTCGGCGCCATTGCCGTTGCCGCCTATTCCTATATGGCGCTGGTTCCGCTGATCCAGCCTCCCATAATGAAACTGCTGACGTCGCCGAGCGAGCGGCAGATTGTCATGCGGCAACTGCGACCGGTGAGCAAGCGGGAGAAAATAGTTTTCCCATTGTGCCTGTTGATACTGGTAGCCCTGTTTCTGCCGGATGCGGCGCCCTTACTCGGCATGTTCTGCTTCGGTAACCTGATGCGCGAGTGTGGCGTGGTTCAGCGCCTTTCAGATACCGCCCAGAACGCCCTGATCAACATCGTTACCATTTTTCTGGGGCTGGCGGTGGGTTCCAAACTGGCATCAGAGACTTTTCTGGATCCACGTACCCTGGGCATACTCCTGTTGGGCATAGGTGCATTTGCTATAGGTACCGCAGCCGGCGTACTGATGGCCAAACTTATGAATCTATGTTGCAAACAGAAAATCAACCCCTTGATCGGATCCGCTGGCGTATCGGCTGTGCCTATGGCGGCGCGGGTCTCGAACAGGCTGGGCCTGGAGGCCAACCCGCAGAATTTCCTCTTGATGCACGCCATGGGACCCAATGTTGCTGGTGTTATCGGTTCGGCGGTTGCCGCGGGCGTGATGATTTCCCTGGTCGGAAAAATGACCGGTTAAAAAGTGCGTAACTATTCAGCTCGCGTCCGGA
>CAYSTJ010000012.1:0-87973 GCA_964434105.1 uncultured Cellvibrionaceae bacterium
CCCAGGCGCTGAATCTGGGGCTAGGTACGGTCTCCACCTACCTCAAGCGAGCTCGTAGACCCGTGCCTGTCCTTACCTAGACCTACCGTGCCTGTCCTTAAGACCTATGCCTGTCCTTATGTAGACCCAGACCTATGCCTGTCCTTATGTAGACCCTGGACTGAGCCAGCGCGGCATTGCCCAGGCGCTGAATCTGGGGCTAGGTACGGTCTCCACCTACCTCAAGCGAGCTCGTAGACCCGTGCCTGTCCTTACCTAGACCTACCGTGCCTGTCCTTATGTAGACCCGACCGTGCCTGTCCTTATGTAGACCCCGTAGACCGTGCCTGTCCTTATGTAGACCCGATGTAGCTTAGTAGACCGTGCCTGTCCTTATGTAGACCCGCTTACGTAAACCCCGGTCCTTACGTAGACCCAGCCGGATATGAGTGCAATTTGATCATCCGATGCAATCCTGGTCATCCGTTAGATTGGGTGCTCCAAAAACATGTCTTGCTGGATTGGGTGCCGTGTATATATTTGCCCCTGATAATACGCTGTCTTGGAAACCCTAAAATTGTTAGAATACAAAGCCATTTTTGACGCAGATGGGGCGCCCTCCCATAGCGTCCAACAGTACGGAGTTTACAATGTCGTCCATAAGAAACGCTTCGGCCGCCCTCCTGACCATTCTGTCTATCAGCGCCTGTGATCGCGGCCCGGAGCAGTTCCAGATGACGGTAGATAATGTGCAATCGATGCGCGGCTTTGTGCTCAATGGCCTCGGCGTGGGCGGCACCGTCGCACAGGGGTGCATCGCCAACCACGATGCTTTCGTCGTCAAGCGAGAAGGAAAGGTCGTTTACGAAGCGAAGGCGAGCATCATGTCACTGAATGGCGTTGAGGGATTCGAGGCGGGCGCCGGCCATAAAGTTGAATTTTTCTTGAAGGATGCAGCGGACGGGGCTGTGGCGGTGGGTGACGTTTTGGAAGCCGAGGTAACAACTTGCGGAAAGAACGAAGACGAATGATATCCGACGCTGTTTAATCCGGGCCTGCCTGTTTTGCAACGAGGTTGAGGCTGTGTGGCAAGACTGAATGGCAGACGCTAAAAAAGGCAGCCCGCACTGGGCTTGTTTGCACGTCCCTACTCAAGTAGTCAATCGTATAACGACCTGCATGAAAGCAAACAACAGCGAAACTGCCACAAAAAAACGGCCCCGTTGGGGCCGTTTTCAGTTCAACCGCTTAGCGCGCGTTTCAGGCACGTCGGCGACGCAGTGCAAAGCAACCCGCAAGCAGCATCAGCAACCAACTTCCCACGCTACCGCCACCAGAAGATGAGCCTGAAGATGAGCTTGAAGATGTGCTGCTAGACGAGCTCGATGAGCTCGATGAGCTGCTGGACGAACTTGATGAACTGCTTGATGAGCTGCTAGAAGAGCTAGATGAGCTGCTCGATGAGCTGGAGCTGGCCACGCCGCCTTCACGAACCAGAATCGAACTCAGAGTCGGGTTCTCGACATTGGTTTCCAGCTCAATGGACAGGCTGCCATCACGAACTGTTACTTCGAATGGACCTGGCTCCCACAACGCGTACTGACCGACTTCAGAGAAGATGTCTACGTTTGTGAGAACGGTCTGCCCTTCGATAACGACGTTGAAGACACGAGCGCCCGGCCCGTTGTTCTCGCTGTACATTTCCACAAAGCCGAGATCAACCGATACCGTCTGGTTGCTCATCGGAATTTCGATCGAAAGATCACCGTACATCTCGGACTGGTGGATTGCACTGTTCGAGCCCTGGATAGCTTGAGTCACTGAATTCGCCATACCACCTTCGACGAAGCTGTTGGGTTCATACCAGATATTCCCGATGGCGATGGCATCGCCTGTACCACCGACGTTGATGGCAGCGATCACGTTGCTCGGGTTAGCCGGGTGCGAGCCCTGGGTGTCGTCTGTGACTACGCACATCTCGCCGTTCTCCTCACCCATGCCGTCCCCATTGGGATCTGCCTGGATGTGGCAGCACACTGGTGTGCCGCCCTGCGTGCCACAGCCCACTGGGGGCGGCGGAGTAACTGTACCGCCACCGCCAGACCCCTCAGATATCCACAGCTCGGAGTTACCAGAGGAGTTATTCCCACCATCATAACCCTCACTGGCGAGCACCATGTAAAAATGATCATTGCCAAGTTGCATGCCGGCATTAGCCCAGGCCTGGAAGTGGGCACCCACGTCGATGGAGCCTTCGACCTGGCCCCAGGGCAGGGGGTTACTGCGTACGCTGAAAAACTGCTTAAATGTGGAAGTTCCAGAAATAGAGGGCTGGTTCGTTCGTGTGCACTGCGTCAAGTCGTAACCCACGCCGTTGATCACAACGGATCCTTTTGGGCCATCCCCGCCACCGCCACCGCCAGCAACACCGCCGCCACCGCCGCAGTTTGCGGGATTGTAGGTACCGTAACTCTCGACTACGTAATACTCAACTTCTGTTGGGACTCGAGTCCACCCGTAAAGCGCAAGATAGGAGTTTGACTGGTTTCGCTGGCGGCCACTGTTGAATGTGCCGCGGTAATTAACGATTCTCGCCCCACCTGGATTCCAGCCCATTCCGCCGACCCAATTGAATACGCCACTCCAATCAGTCTTATAATAGCCGGCTTCTCCACAGGTAATATTCACACGGCTGCCGCTGGTTTGCCTCCAGAAGGAGTAATAAAAACCGTTGTGTGTACCTACAGCATTGGTATTGCTGTTAAGTACGCCGGTACAGGCGTTCGCTGTGGAAAAGCTCATCGCAGCAACGCATGCTGCTGCAGCAATTGCGCTTTTGAGCGTTAGTTTATTTAATAAATTCACTATCTGGTCTCCGAAGTTGTGTTTAAACATAATTAAGCTAAAAACCGACACACTACCCATAAGGTAAATTTCAGCCGACCCAGGGGTAAGCTGGACGTTACTGTCGTTGTGTTGCTTCCAGAACGGGGTAGAAGCCGTTGAGTGTGCCGACGCCGCTCCAGGTAAGTGTCTGCGCCCCAACCTGCGAGATCACAGTGCGCTGAATGCAGGCTAACGCCAGAGGCAAATTCCCCATCTACCCACTTAAAATGGATTTGCCGCTCATCATGTATCCACTTACTTTTTTATTAGAATTGCTTGTCTCGATGAATCTGACGAACGCTGATGGTCATTATAATATTATGATAATTAATGGATCGATTTTATATCAATCAGGTCTCGTTTGGTGTGACTCAGGTCGCGGATAGTCTGCGCGCAGGAGGACTCATTCGCAAATTCCGCACAAAGATAATGGCAAAATGGGGATGCCGGCAGCTTAATGAAAACGTCGCTTATTCTGGCTGTCTAATTTATTTTGTACCGCAGGCGATCACAATATGCTCAACAGAAGCGCTCTTTTTCTATTTGCGCGGGCGGACAATCTTATTTATCTGATTAATCATTCGTAGTGATTGAGCAAGCGTATTGCGTGGGGCTTCTCCGGCTGTCATGCCGTTCTTCGTATCACAGCGATATCGGAAAACAGTGCTTGGCGTTCGTTGCGGATAAACAGTGGCGGATTTATTGGCGTTCACATTTTCCCATCTCACAGACCGATCTGCAAAATGCCATGTCCACCATGCTATGCCTTTATTGGTTGAATCCATGCCACTAAATTGCCCGGATTTCTCATTTACTCTACGTCAGTTTCAGTTTAAGATCATACCTCCTCACAGGCTATGGACACGGAAGCAGAGTCATTCTGCATGGCTTTTTACATTGCCGATACAAGGACCAAAGGAGATTTATCACTAATGAGTCACGACTTCAAATCCGGGAATTACAGCATAAAAACAGATAAGCGAACGGTAGATATTTCGCAAGCGTTACTCTATGTCATCGAAATAAACAAAGATCTTGAAACTGCCACCGGAGTCGACCTCGTCAGCGCGGCAACAACCGGTGTTGATTCTGCCGGAGCCATTAAAGTCACCCGCAGTCTTGGCATCAAAGGCAGGGCTTACGTAAAAGAAGTTAAAGGGAAGCACTATTTGATATTGAAAGGCAATCCTGGTCGCAGGCCTGTATTGACCGGCACTCGCTATCTATCTTCAAATCCATTGATCGCCCACATCACTGTCGGCGCCAGAGCGCTTGCTGCGAGTGCCGTGAGAATGACAAGTATCGCGGTGGTCGCATACACGGCGCTCAGGGTGGTTGAAAGCGTATTCCGAGATGAAGATACGCGTTTCGTAGATCTCCTGGGTCAAATAGGTAGCGATATAATTAAATTTTCCATTGCCGCAACAGCGGGCTTTATTGCCGGAGCAGTATTTGGTGCCGTCTCCACATTGGCGGCAGGCCCGCTGATAGCCGCAATTTTTGTGGGCATTGGCACATCCATAATCCTCAGTCGAATTGACAACGAGTTCGGGCTTTCCGAACGACTGGCACGACATCTCGAAAAAGCGATGATTAAAGCGAAGGAACCGTTTAATTCAGTCGCCCGGCAATCACTGCAATGGGAGCGTAATTTTATCAACCAGGCGGTTAATTACGCGACTCAATATCAATGAAGCGAAATTCTGCATTAGTGTATTTAGGGCTTATTTCTACAGGCGCACTTCTTTGTGTGATCTGGGGATATCGGGACCTGTCATCCTGGGTAGTGGCCATTGCGCAATGTCAGGACGTTATTGCCATAGAGCCGAGCTCTTTCTGGTTTATCGGTTTTCTGGCAATTAGTGGCTTGATAATCGTAGCGTTTTTTAAATCCACCCGAGCCCATGCAATTATACTGGTGCTATTGAGTATCTGGTATCTCGGCGCACCTACGGTAGCCTATATGTACACAGCCAAACGGGCACAGACCGCAGGCTACGATACTTCCAATCTGAAGCTGTTTACGATGGATAGGATTCATCTCGAATTGATCAAGTGTGAGGAGCCAAAGGTAGCCAGTCAATTTTGACACCCATTCGACCGGCCAATAAATTAGCGGACCGAAATGGCGATCGGAACGAGTGAATGTCTCGATAACCCAGACCAAGGACAGACACTACGCCATTGATAGATCGAATGCCTGTCCCGTCATTTGTTCAACATACTCAATAGGAGAGCTTTTTGTCTATTCGTGCGAGCGCCCTTATTTACCTTATTAATCATTCGTACTGATTGGGCGGCGCGTCATTCGGGCTTCTCGGGCTGTCATGCCGCTCTTCGTGTCACAGAAATGTCGGAAAGCAGTGCTTGGCGTTGGTTTCGGATAAATAGTGGCGGATTTATTGGCGCTCACATTTTTCCATCTCACATACCGGTCTGCAGAATGCCAAATCCACCAACCTATGCACTTATTGGTTGAATCAAGGCGTTGTATACGAGAACAAATACGGTCTCGAGCGCGAAGGCAAAGTGGCTCGCTCGAAACTTTTTCAATGACGCAGCGCTTTTCCCTGCGGACGAACCCCCGCCCCTGAGCCACCGCCATCAACCACCCAATAACTCCCCCAAATACCGCCCCGTATGCGACCGCTTCCGCTTCACAATAGTACCAGGCGGCCCCTGCGCTACAATCCGTCCACCGCCCTGTCCGCCTTCCGGCCCCATATCAATAACCCAATCCGCCTCGGCAACAACATCCAGATTGTGCTCAATCACCAATACTGTGTTACCCGCATCCACTAACCGGTGTAGTACCCGCAGCAGTTTTTCCACGTCGGCCATATGCAGGCCCACGGTGGGTTCGTCCAGCACGTAGAGATTGTGTTGGGCGGTGCGGCCCCGGGCGTCTTCCGGGGTCATATGGGCTTTGGCCAGTTCTGCCACCAGTTTGATGCGCTGGGCTTCGCCGCCGCTCAAGGTCGGGCTTTGCTGGCCAAGCGTCAGATAGCCAAGGCCAACGTCCTGCAGCAGGCACAGGGCGTGATGCAGTTTGGTGATGGGCTCGAAAAAGGTGGCGGCTTCGTCGATGTTCATGGCGAGTACGTCGCCGATGTGTTTGTCTTTGTAACGGACGCTGAGGGTTTCGTCGTTGAAGCGCCAGCCGCGGCAGACCTCGCAGGGTACGCGTACGTCGGGCAGGAAGTTCATCTCGATTTTTTGCATGCCGTGTCCACCGCAGGCATCGCAGCGACCATCACCCGCGTTAAAGGAAAAACGCGCTGGCGTATAGCCACGTAAACGCGCATCGACGGTGCCGGCGAAGAGTTTGCGGATGGTGTCCCAGATGCCGATATAGGTGGCTGGGCAGGAGCGGGGCGTTTTGCCGATCGGCGTTTGATCCACTTCCAGAATGCGGTCGATCGCTTCCCAGCCGGTGACGTTAGTGGCGCTGATCCACGCGTGTTTTTTCTTGCGTTTGTTGGCGATAGCCATTTTCAGGTTGGGGTAGAGCACACTGCGAATCAGGGTGCTTTTGCCACTGCCACTGACGCCGGTGATGGCAACCAGTTGTCGCAGCGGTATCGTCAAATCGACCCCGGTCAGGTTGTTCTGGCTCGCACCTTCAATACACAACTTCTCCTGCGACCACAGTGCACGCATATCGACGTTGCGAATATCCGCCATGGGATGTCGCAGAGGCTGGGACAACATTTGTCCGGTGAGCGAGTCTTTGCTGCGCATAAGTTGTGCGAGGCTGCCGCAGGCGACTACCTCACCCCCATTGACACCGGCGCGCGGGCCCATGTCGATCAGGTGGTCCGCCTCGCGCATGGTGTCTTCATCGTGCTCCACGACCACGACGGTATTGCCCTGCTGTTGCAGTTCGCGCAATGTCTCAATCAGTCGGCGGTTGTCGCGGGTATGCAGGCCAATGGTGGGCTCATCCAGTACGTAACACACGCCCTGCAGGTTGGAGCCGAGCTGGGCGGCCAGGCGGATGCGCTGGGCTTCGCCGCCACTCAATGTGGGGGCGGCGCGGTCCAGGCTCAGGTAGTTGAGACCCACCTTCTGCAGGAACTGCAGGCGGCTGTGCATCTCCGCCAACAGATCGCGGGCGATAGCCTGTTCGTTGGCTTTGAGCTTTAATTTGGCAAACCAGCGTTCGGCACTGTCTACCGGCAGGGCGGCCAGTTCGGCAATGGAGCGCTCGCGGAAGCGGACAGCCAGGGCAGTTGGATTGAGGCGGCGGCCCTCACAGGATGGACAGGTTCGTTCAACGATGGCGTCGCCCTCCTCCGGCAGCCAGTTGTTTTCTTCACCGGTTTGCGCTTCGTCGAAACCTGCCAGTGCTGTGCCGGTGCCGTAACAACTGCTACACCAACCGTGCTTGGAGTTGTAGGAAAACAAACGCGGGTCCAGCTCGTCAAAGCCGTTGCCACAGCAGGGGCAGGCGCGTTGGGTGGAAAACAGACGCTCACCGCCCGGCTGGTTACCGTCGGTATTTCGCTTGCTGTTAACTTTCTGCGACTTCGTCTTGCTTTTGGTTGCTCTGCCGGCTGGTGTTACGATGACCACCCCGTTACCCAGCGCCAGCGCCTGCTCCAGGCCCTCGATCAGTTGGCGTTCGTTGTCGGGAGATACCTGCAATTGCCGCAGGGGTAATTCGATACTGTGTTCCCGGTAACGATCCAGTTGCGGCCAGGGATCGGTGGGCAGGTATTCGCCGTCCACCCGCAGCTGGGTGTAGCCACGCTCGGCCGCCCACTGCGCCAACTCACGATAGATGCCCTTACGTGCCACCACCATGGGTGCCAGCAGCGTCACTTCGCGATAGCGGTAGTCTTTTTGGACCCGTGCCAGAATAGCTGCCAGCGTTTGTGGTTCGATGGGTACCTGGCAATCGGGGCAGTGTTGCGTGCCGAGTTTGACGTAGAGCAGGCGCAGGTAATGGTAGATTTCGGTGAGCGTAGCCACAGTACTTTTGCGGCCACCCCGACTGGTGCGTTGTTCGATCGCTACCGCCGGTGGTATGCCGTAGATGGCATCCACATCGGGGCGCGACGCCGGCTGTACAAACTGGCGTGCGTAGGCGTTAAGAGATTCCAGATAGCGGCGCTGACCTTCGCCAAAAATCAGGTCGAACGCCAGTGTGCTTTTGCCGCTGCCGCTGACGCCGGTGATGACCGTGAGCTTGTCCCGCGGCAGGGTGACGTCGATATTCTTGAGGTTGTGTTCGCGCGCTTTATGCACGCTGATAACCCGTTCTGCTTTGTTCTTGCGCTTTCTGGTGGCCGTCGACGGCAGTGCCTTTCGGGCCTTCGACTGCTGGTATTCCCGCAGGGCACGTGCGGTGTGGCTATTCTGCCCATCGACGATCTGCGCTGGTGTGCCCGCAGCCAGTAATTCACCACCCGCGTCCCCGCCCTCCGGTCCGATATCAATCAACCAGTCGGCGGCGAGCATAACATCGAGGTTATGTTCAATCACCAGCAGCGAATGACCGGCGGCCTGTAGTTGACGCAGTGCGCCCAGCAGGGTGGCAATATCCGCAAAGTGCAGGCCGGTTGTGGGCTCGTCCAACAGAAACAGTATGTGGTCCCGCTCTTTCGAACGCGTTACCGCCAGATGCCCGGCCAGCTTCAGGCGTTGGGCTTCACCACCGCTGAGGGTCGGCACTGCCTGGCCCAGCTGTACATAATCGAGGCCAACATCCGCCAGCGGTTGCAGGCTGCGTTGTACGTCCGGTTTATCAATAAAAAATGCCAACGCCTCGGCAACCGTCATACCCAGCACATCAGCGATGGACACTGCGCTCGGCTTGCCGCCATCACCGGGATCATGCAGCAGCTTGATCTCCAGAATTTCAGCCCGGAACCGTTGACCATCGCAATCCGGACAGCGCAGGTACACATCGCTGAGAAATTGCATTTCCACATGCTCAAAACCGTTACCCTGACAGGTGGGGCAGCGGCCGTTGCCAGAATTGAAGCTGAAGGTGCCGGGGGTATAGCCGCGCTCTTTCGCCGCCGGGGTGGCGACAAACAACTTACGGATGGCGTCGAAGGCGCCGACATAGGTGGCCGGGGTTGAGCGGGTGGTCTTGCCGATGGGGCTCTGGTCGACCATTACCACCTGATCGATATGCTGCAGCCCTTCAATGTTCTGATGAGCACCAGGGGCGTCGGTGGGTTGGCCCAGGTGCTTGCGCAGTGCGGGGTACAGCACCTGCCGCATCAGAGTAGACTTGCCCGAACCGCTCACCCCGGTCAGGCATACCAGCTGCCGCAGGGGGATGGTTACGTCAAGGTTTTTGAGATTGTGCTCACTCGCACCCCGAATGGTAATGGCGATATCTGGTGGTGATTGCATAGCCGACGCCGCACTACTGAGAAAGCGGGGCGACACTTCGGCAATGGTATTTCTGTTAATAACGGCAAGCGCAGGCGCACTCACCTGCTCACTACCACTCAAATACCGGGCGGTCAGGTTGTTGCGGCGTTTCAGCAAGGCGGCCGGCGTGCCGAAAAATTCGATTTCACCACCCATGCGACCCGGCCCGGGGCCGATATCCAAAATGCGGTCTGCGGCCAGAATGACCTGCGGATCATGCTCGACCACCAACAGGGAGTTACCGGCATCCCGCAAACGTTGCAGCACGGCCACCAGCCGCTGAATATCGCGCGGGTGTAAACCGGTGCTGGGTTCATCCAGAACAAACAGGGTATTGACCAGTGACGTACCCAGCGCAGTGGTCAGGTTGATCCGCTGCACTTCGCCGCCGCTCAGGGTGCGCGACTGACGATCCAGTGTCAGGTAGTCCAGCCCGACTTCGCACAGGTAGCGCAGGCGTGCGCGGATTTCGTCCAGTAGCAGCTGGCCAGCCTCGTCGACCCTTGCATCATCCTCATCCTTGCCTGCTGCCTGAAAAAGTTCGCCGCCACGCAAATTTTTAAAAAACTCGCCACAGCGAGCGAGGGGCAACTGCATAACATCCTGAATATTGAGTCCCGGCAGTTGCTCAAAGCGCTCGGCTGGCAAGGTTGCGCCCACTGGCACGAAGCGAGTGCGTCCGGCCAGCGCCTGCTCGGCGGCATCGACGGAACCGACCCGCCACCACAACGACGCCGGCTTCAGTCGTGCACCACCGCAGGTCTGGCAGGGTGTATAGGCGCGGTATTTGGAGAGCAGTACGCGGATATGCATTTTGTAGGCTTTGCTTTCCAGCCAGTCGAAAAAGCGACGCACGCCATACCAGACACCCTCGTCCCAGTCGCCCTCGCCTTCCAGCACCCACTGGCGCTGCGCCTCGGTCAAATCGGACCAGGGTGTATCAACGGGTATACCGCGACGTTTTGCGAACTTCAGCAGTTCGACCTGAATCTCGTTGTAACTCGGCGTCTGAATCGGTTTGATGGCGCCGGCTTTGAGGCTTTTGCGCGCATCCGGCACCACCAGGTCATAGTCCACACCAATAATTCTGCCAAAACCGCGACAGCTTTCGCAGGCGCCAATGGGCGAGTTAAAGGAGAACTGGCTGGCGCTGGGATCGGGGTAGTCGATGTCGCAGGCAGGGCAATGGTGATGGCTGGAAAAACGGGCGGGCTCCCCCGGTGACGACGCCCGGGTTTGTGAGTCTTCACTCAACGGATATATCAACACATGGCCTTTGCCAAGGTGCAACGCCACTTCCAGCGCTTCGGTCAGACGACTGCGGTTATCTTCCGTCAATCGCAGCCGGTCCTGCACCACCTCAACCCGGTTGCCTTCGCGCCTGTGCACGCGGGCATAGCCCTGCTGATTAAGCAGCTGCAATACGTCGGCGTCGCTGAGCGTTTCCGGCACATTGATGGGCAGACAGATCATCAGCCGCTGACCATCCGGCCAATCCCGGTAGAGCGCCGCCGCCACACTTTGCGCGGTATCACTCACCACTTCGCGCCCGCAGCCCTGACAGTACAGTCGCGCCACTCGGGCGAACAGCAGTTTCAGGTAATCGTTAAGCTCGGTCATGGTGCCTACGGTGGAACGTGAGGTGCGCACCGTGTTGCTCTGTTCGATGGCGATCGCCGGTGGAATGCCGTCGATGCTGTCCACCGCCGGCTTGTCCATCCGGTCGAGAAACTGGCGGGCGTAGGCGGAAAAAGTTTCCACGTAGCGGCGCTGACCTTCGGCGTAGATGGTGTCAAAAGCCAGAGTGGACTTGCCCGAGCCGCTGACACCGGTAACTACCACCAGTTCGCCCAGGGGGATGTCGAGATCCAGGTTCTTGAGGTTGTTCTGACGTGCGCCGCGGATGCTGATATGTTCGTGGGTCATGGAGGGATGGAGTCCGGTTGAAATGCTGGCTTAATATACAGGAGTGTGTCGGATGGACCAAGGGGTGTTGAGAATTTGATGTACGCATTGCATCCAGCCAACGGCGTTGTCGGTCGTTCAGGTAGAACAACCACACGACGCTTCCTCCGCCTTTTTGGCTGAAAAAATGGCCTCCGGCAGTTGTGCCGATGAAACGTCAACAGACCCTACGGCCAGAATGGGTGATAGCGGCTCGGGTGGTATTGGCATCTGGCCGCTCGCACAATAGTACGACGGACAGAATCCCGGTCGATTAAAAGCCGTGTTCCAGACGGCATGACCGAATATCTAACGCTAAGCGGCATCTTGTGACTCGCCCCACGCACAGTACCAGACCGGAAGACTGGATACTCAAACTTTTCCTCCGGCCTGCAGATACTCCCGGGGATCAGTTTCCGCCCGGGTACCCCCGCACCAAAACCCGCCGTACGTGCCTGTTTAAACCGGACACCGTGATGACTGTGACGACGTATCGCGCGCGCCATGCCTCACCAATGATCTCCTGGATGGCCGCTTCGCGACTGAAAAAGCGGACGTGTTGTCCGCTGAAGGATTCCAAAGTAAACCCTTCAAAATCGCCAAAATGGTCGAACAAAATACCGCTGACCTTGCCAGATGTGATACCCGGTTTCACTCTTTCAGGATCAGCGAGGCCATTCGTATCGTCAAGCCAATCGTCCTCGCCCGGTTCAAACCAGGGGTTATCTGCCTCAGTGGCACTGCCCGGCAACTTATCATTTCCATTGTGGATTAGCTCATCATCTCCCATCGGGAGTTTGCCGATGTTGCCGTCTGGCGTGGACGGAATGCCAAATGGATTGCCGCCCAGTGCCTGTACTTTTTTGGTCATGAGTTCGATGTAGTAAAGAAAAGTTTTATACCAGCGGCTGTCCCTGCGCAACGCTTCGGCACGCCAGCGGAGAACGGAAAGAAGCCGCAGGTGGTGAATGAGCATGGCCTTCCCGGTAGAGACAGGCACGCCGAGCTGAAAGCCGCCGATAGTCTCTCGCCAGTCGCCTGCCTGACGGCTGGCTATTGCAATCTCCGCCGGATCGGGGTCATGCAGAATGATGGCACCATCGCCCACCATGTCGAACACTGAAAGGTCCGTTATCAGGCGCCGATTGTCACCCAGATCGTACACGTGTCGCTGCTTGCGCGCTTCACCCTTTCTTGCGCGGCCACTGTTCGCAAGGTCGGCGTCGTTTCCGGTATGACTTTTCAGCGCTGCAATAATCTTTTGTGCTTCCTTTCCAGTAATCCGCTCGACCCTGGGCGGTTTTATTTCGGCCGCTCTGCTACGGTGGGTAATCTGTCGCACGGACAGATCAAAGCGTTGGCCCTTTTTTATGCCGAGGGGAAACGCTGCCGTTATCACGCCGGTCTGGCGATGCAGGCTTCGAGGCACGGGAATATAGCGCACGCCACCAGCCGGCAGGATGACGGTATGCTCGTCTTCGACCCGAATTTCGTGATAGGGATAGAGCCTGTCGGCGAGTTCGACGACATCGTGGGCACGCCAGGTCGGTATATGGATGCTGGTATAGGTTCCGTCGGGAACGGCACCGTGCCATTCCAGCAATAGCTCATCGGATATCCGCGAGTCAGAGATTGGAGCGGGCGTAGCCTCGATTTCGAAGGTGTGCAGCGCCATACGTGACGCATCAAGGCCGGGATTGGCCACTTCGCTCAGGGCTATATTGCGTTGCGCCAGCTTGTCGGACGTCGACGGCTTGGCACCATCCGGTATCGGTGTGCCGGCAAATTCGATTTGCGCAACCAGGCATTGATGTTCGCCCATCAGATGGGTGGACAGGCTCACTGGCGCGCCGCCACCCATTGGCGTAACCGGCAGATAGGGCTCGTTCAGATTATTATCGATCAGCGCCCCGAAGAACGTGTTCGTTTCGCTGTCGGGAATGGGCGCAATGGATTGTACGTTGGCACTGTCGGTTTGTGCGGCGGGTGTCGCGCTGCGGTTCTGTGAAAAGCAGGGAAAGGACAGCCACTCGTCACCGTTTGATGTCACTCCGGGCAATGCAATTGGATTGGCACCGGGCGTCATTTTATAACCTGCCAGCGGCTCGCTGCCGGTCGGATTGCGATATGTCAGGGCCGCCGTGGTCTGCGAGGTAAAGATGCGAAAAAATACGCGGACCTGATCCGCCGCCACGGACTCTCCGTTCAACCGGACACGCGCGATTGCAAAATTGTACACGTTTTTGCCCGTCTCCGACGTTGTGGGAAACGGACTTAACGCAGAATCCGCCTGCAGCAGGCTCAAGCTCTCAAACTGCGAGACGCTGATTGAAGACATCAGAGCCCGAATAAAGTCATAGGCCTGCGCTTTGGATGCGCCCGCCGGCAAGGTCGTACCAAAAACAGATTCTCCTTCTACCACGCGGAAAACGCGCAAGTCGGAACTCAGCCAGGTTTTCGCATTGCCATTAGCCAGATCCAGCATAAACGGGTTCGCGGATTTCACCAGTTGAATCCAGGCCGAATCCGTCAGGGGCATTGCTGTGGCGCTGGACGACAAGGTTGCATTTACCCGATAGTTTTTTTGTTCCCCCATGAAGCTGAAAGCGTTCTCGTTGGAAAAATGCAATCGATAGGTAAAGGTGAAGCGCTGGATCCGGTCCGGCAGAGACGGTGCATCGCTATCAACCGCGATGGGGGTGATTGTTATACCGTCTGCATCAACCGGGACGACATTCGGCGCCCAGTTATTCAGATCAGACATGGACGGTGACAGCGTGTCGACCGGTCCGCCCGGAAGCTGGCCGGGCTTTAACCCGTCTACCGTGACCAGAATGGCACCGTCGAAAGACGAGCCGGCGCTCACTTCGTCTTCGCTGAACGTACTGCGCTCCAAAATCAAACCAATGGCCGGGCGCGGCCGGGCCAACCAGCGGGTAATATTGACAAACGTGGCCTTAATGTCGGCAAAGGTCTGCTCGGCCCCGGCGTAATTAAAACCCTGGCCTTTTTCCGCATCCGGACCGGCCTTCGCTTTCTTTTCATCGGTGTCGATTCGGGAATCACCCGTGAGGTTGATGTCGATATAGTGATGAAACGTCGCGCCGGTCACTACCCGACCGACACCCACCTTTCGACCATCGTAAGCGCAGAACGTGTTTACTGTTTTAGGTGTAGCCAATGTGTTGTCGATGACGTTGTTACTGAAGGCATACCTTTGCGACTGCTCAAGCACTTGTCCTGTGGCAATAACCTTTGGGGGCTCCCGGTTGCCATCGATAACCGGAAATTCTACAAAACCCGGAGGCAGTCCTGCCGGCAGCGTATGTGTGTAGTGATGTTCAAGCAGCTCGGCATCGCCCACCGTCTGCCCTTCGTGCATATGATCCGGATAAAGGGTTATGTCCTCGCCATCGCGTCGCAGAATGGGATGCGCGGGGGATGTGCTCGGTACAATTGGTTGAGGTATTGAATCAGATTGATTCTCGAAATAAACGTGACCATCGTCCGTACCATCGTTATTGAGGTCATAATCCCCAAGCGGATTTTTTTGCACCGTATCGGCGCGGCCCGCTGATATGACCGGGAAGTTCCGCGGGAAGTCACCGGGCATGGGAGAAGCGCCGTCACCTTCGCCGAACCAGGCACGCATCGCTCTTACCCGCGGGATATGACCACACATATCCGCGCCTATACTGTCGTGGTCCCCTGTCGCAAACACACCACCACCGGCGTCCATAAACGCAGCAATAGCGCCCATTTCGGCGGCTTCCAGCAAATTGTTACCACTCGATACGGTGGAACCGGGAAACTGGTTGCGTCCCTCATAGCCGAACAGCCAGATAACATCATAATCGAGCAGATTGGCGCTGGTAGCAAAATTAAAATCGGGGATATCGCCATCACCGGCAGCGTTGCGGTGTGCACGCGTTACCTGCATACCTGCATTAGTGAGCGTATTCACCAAGGTGGTATAGGTGAAGTCCGGGACTGCTGCCGGCTCCGCAAAACGATAGGCGCCATCAAGAACAATAAGAACCTGAATTGCCATAATCTAGTACCTCCATAAAAAATCCACGGCATCCGCCAGGCAATCGCAGTAAAATAACATTGCAATTATTCTGCACAAGCAGACATTGAATCCATCCTATGCTCATTAAGCCCCTTACCATGTGAACAATTACCGCTCGGAACGTGAATAATGCCGTTTTGCAATGGTCCACAAAAAGGAGGAAAACGGGCACGCCGCCGTAACAGATCTGCCAGGCAGCAATCTGTGAGAGAAATCGGAAATCCAGAATGTCTGAAGGTTATCGGTGAACCACCAGCACAGGGCAGATAACGCCAACAATCCGCGCTCGCAGGGGTATTTGCCGTAGCTGCAGTCGGATTTTTCCAACCCGCCCGCAGCTTTTCTGCCGTACGCAGTCTACCGCCCGGTGCCTGACCAGCCAACACCACCGTGCTATTGCTCAAGGGCCCGGTGCTGAATGACGGCGACAGTCCTGCGGTAGGCGGCATGGGCAGCCGGGGTCTGTTCGGCAAATTTCTGGTCGTGATCCGACCGGGTTGCCTGGTTGCTGCCAGCACTGGGCCGATATCGGGAACTGCCCGCAACAAGACCGCCGCGAGCCAAGACATTCAGACACTCCCCGAGCGCCTAATGTACCAGTACTGCCAGCTCCAGCCGGATAGCGTTTTCTCCCAGGAGATTAATCACATACCGGGCTTGAACATTAGGATCGTAGCCGGCCTCATCAAAATACTCGGTGTGAATGAGCAGGCCATCAATAGGCGCCAGTCCTATAGTTTCACCCCGGTCATTGTCGCTCGGGATATCATGCCCAGACGTGTCGAATCTCCTGTAGTTATACATAGCTCCCACATACAGCATGGTGTTGGGAATATCGTGTTCTATTTTGCCTGTCAGGATGTCTACACTACCTCTTTTGCTGGAATCCAAGTATGGCATCCATCTCCTGACTGGCCCCCATCCAGGCATCGACTAATAAGCTGAAACTTATTATTGATAATCACTCGTTTTTCGCATCGGTCTCCTCCACCGCCTTCCGATACCAGTATCCCTGCACCCCCAACTGCATCCAGCCCCAGCGTATCCAGCGAATCAGTGCAAATGCCAGCCACAGTGACCACAGCAGCATCACAATCCGATAGGCCAGCAATGGCAGACTGATTACCCAGGCCTGTGGTAAGGGTCCGCTGGACTGGTCGTGGTACCAGCGCAGGGTATGGGCGCTGGAGCCGTTGCCCGTGATGTACATTTCGGGGGATGCCAGCAGTGAAAGCGGTATACCGCTGATCATGACGAACAGTGCGATGACGGAAAACACCATCAGGCCTAACTGCATGGTGTTGAACCAGCTGGTCTGCATGACGCGGGTTGAGCGGCCGCGCAGTTGCATGATGATGAACCAGGCGATGATGACGACCAGTGCGTAGACGTTAATGGTCGCCACACCCATGCTTAGCAAGAGCCATTCATAGGGCTTGAGTGGGGTCAGCGCGCTCCTGCCCAGCCCGAGCGCAATCAGAAAGACAACGGCAAAAACGCCCCAGAAAAGGATTGCCGGGCCCAGGGACGGACCGCCGGCCAGCAGAGTCCAGCGGTCGTTGGGCAGGTGCATGGTCAGATGGATATTGGTGGACGGGTGCGGCAGTTCGATGGCCGGGCTTGCGGTTTTCAATTGCATGGCCTGCGGCGCTTGCCATTCCAACCGCACCGTTTGTTCCCCCGGCTTGACGGGTATCTGAATACGGTTGTTGCTGTAGCTGATGGGTGACTCGGTGCCATTGATCAGGAGTCTTTTGGGTTCGATGCCGTCGGGTAAAGGCAGCGTAAATTGACCGCCGTACGTAGCACGCAGCATCAGTTCGAGCTGATAGTCGGTCGCCCGCCGGCCAAAGCTCTGCGTCACTTCGACTTTGTCCAGGGCCAGCTCGCGGCCTTCGACCGGCGTGGGCCGGTCGATGCTCACGAGTACGCTTTCACCGGGCCAGGGCTGCCAGACCGAATTGTGCTGGTCACCGGATTGCTGCACCGGCGGAATTCCGCTGGCCTGGCTATGCCACATGGCGCCGGTTTGCAGGCTCCAGACTTCATGCCAGGGGACGGACTCCGGTGCGGTGAGGTGCAGCTCCGGCTGAATGGCCAGCATGGATTCCCAGCGTACCTGTTGTTGTTGCGCTGACAGGCGTACATCCATCTGTCCGTCGGCGGTCAGCTGCCCGCTGCTGGGCGCTTCACCGTCCAGCAGCGGTATCGTCAGCTGAATCACGCCATTACCAGGGGCTACCCGGCGGACCTCGGTATGTACCGTCCATTCCAGCCCCAGATGAATACGGCGGGTTACCGTGACGTGGGCCGGCATGGGGTCGGCCAGCAGCCGGCTGGTGGTGCGACTTTCCCCCGCAACCACCTGCCGCTGCAATTGCAGAATCTGGCTGGTTTGCCGGTCGGTGGGAATGCCAGTGAGCTTCCAGCCCTGCAGGGAGTGCGTCAAATTGTGGATGGGGGTGGAAAAATCCAGGTCGATCGTGGTCTTGTCCGTGATCGTGCCACTGAGACGCAGATCGTGTGTGCCTTTTTTGACCAGTGCCAGCAATTGCCCCTGTGCATCCCGGTAGACCGGCGTGCGCTGGCCATCCACCAATACCGTCTGCGGTTGCCAATGATGGATTCGGGCAGGCATGGGAAAAGCAATATCCTGCAGCGCGTGCAAACGAATGGTAAGCGACAGAACATCGTCTGCGACCCCAAGCTGCACAGCTTCGATACCGGCGCAGTCCGGCAGGCAACGGGCCGGTTCGGTCAGCCGTTGCTCCAGCGTTCTGAGCAGTTCGTTATCGATCAGCACGTTAGCCTCGACCTGCTGTGACGGCAATCCACAAACCATCACCAGCGCCACCGCCGCGGTGGAACCCGGAACCCGCCAACTGAAGGAGCCCTTGTCGGGGGAGAGTTGCCGGAATCGTCGTGCCAGCCACAGGGCGAGCAGACAGGGCAACAATAAACTGATCAAATCGCCTAGCCGGTTCCAAAGCGGAGAAACCAGCCACCAGCGGGCGGATTCCTCGGCTTCCACCGGACCGCTCCACCAGGCACTGGCCTGACGCCATTGCCAATCCGGCAAACCTGGCCCGACCTGGACTTTCTGTGTCGGATCATAATCCGGTACGTTGTAGGCAAGGCTCTCCTGCTTCAGCCTTGTTGAACTCATACGCATCCCCGCTGTTGGTGGCTCCATGTCCGTCATGACGGCGGCTTCCGGCGGCTGCGCGCGACTTACAGCCATATCCGGCGCTGCCGAATAGAACTGCGACGGGGTCGCATGGGATGTCAGCTGCGGATAAATCACTTGCCTCGCCTGCTGCACAAGGTAGGGCAACAATACCAGCAGCAGAGCCACAAAGCCCACTACAGTAAAGCCCCTCACCCAGCGCGCAACTTTGCCTTCTATATGCGGTAACAATGTGAGACCCACCAACACGATCAGCCAACTGATCAGCGGCGCCTGATCGCGTTGATAGGTAAACAGCAGGGTCAAAAGCGCCAGTATGCCACAGGGGGTGCCAACCACTTTGGCCAGTGCGACGCTGATAATCAGCACGATAAACATGTCCCACAGATTCCAGGCACTGAGCCATGTGCCACTCACCCTGTCCGCCCCGCTGGCATGCAGCACGGACCAGCCAGGCGGCAGGTGCAGGTTTTGATTGACGCTTTCAAACGACGCCTGCCAACCGCTGACCGGCAGGTTTTGCAACTGCTCCACCCGACTGACCGCCGTCAGCTGAATGGCCTGAGTACGCAGTTCAACACCGGCAGTGTCCCGGCCGTCTTCCAGTCGGGTAATTAGCTGGGGAACACCATTCAGCTCGACGCGGCCCAGTTGATAGGCTGGATGTGTTTGCAGGCGCCAGCTGTCAAACAGACTGCCATTGATCGTGTCCTTGACTGTGCCGCCGTTTCCTGCAAAATCCAGCCACAGATTTTTTTGCAGAGTAAGCTGGTTGGCCGCCGGATTGGGGTCACCGCGGTGCAGAACATTCAACTGCATTTCGCTGTCCGCCGCCATCAGATAGGCGGGCAGGCCCTGCCATTCGGGCGGCAGCTGTGTCTGGCTGCCGTCAATCAGTGACACGCCTTCCACCAGCGCCGTACGCAGCGCGGGCTGCGCGTCGAATACCCAGATTTCCTGTGCCGGCCAGTCCGGGGATGGCGAAGCGATGGCGAACCGGGTGACATCCTGCAGGTGATGTGCGCGCAGACGTATGGTCCAGCGACCCGGTTGCAACTGCAGTCGTAACTGCCCGTCCGGTTCGATTCGGGCTGGCAGCGGACTGTCCAGCGCCACCGGTTTGAAGCCGGGTAACAGTGCGGGACCTGTCTGCAGTTCACGCTCGCTTCCGCTGACTGTCAGTTGCAAATGGGTTTCCAGCGTCAACGGCACACGGTCGGTGAGTTTGCGAAATACCTGCAGGGACACCGAGTCGCGTTCGGTGGGTACGGCGGCTTTGCTGTCTTCCCGGGCCAATAACAGCGTACCGGCGTTCGACAGGTTGGGATCACTCACTTCCTGCCCCTGCATAACCAGTTTGAGCAAACCTGTCTGCTCGGGAATGGCAAGGGTGCGGGGCGGAGCCGGCCAGGCCCATTCGCCATGAATGTCGTACTGCCCGGCGGGCAGGTAAACCGCAGGTCGACCGTTGCGCCGACTGACCTGCACCGGCTGTTGATTGGCAGTCACGCGTACTGGCCAATTCAGATCGTCCCCCGGCAAGGTTATCCAGGCCTGGGCAAACAGGTCCGCCTGCAACTGAAACCGGCCGATACGGCTGTCTACATCCAGCACAAGCTGGTCGGGCCAGACACACTGATGCTCCGCCTTGTTGTACAGGAAGGGGCATTGTACCCGTTCCTGATTGTGCAGAACCCAGGGTTGCCACGCTTCCAGCTCGGGCGGGACGTATGGACGGGCATGGACATGTGCAGAAACAACCAGACTAATGAAAATTATTATTTTTATTACGCGCATAACCGCTCCTTTGTGTTGATGCGTTTCTTTTCAGCGAAGCATACTGGGCCGGCTTGCGTTCAGTCACAATGCAATGCGCGAGGTCGCCCAGTGGCGACCGGTAACCGATATGACCTGTGGGCAGCCCCTACGACGGTTGAAGCTGCCTGAATTATAGTTGGTTTCACCCGCAAAGCGTCCTGTCGACACAACATTGCCACAACCGCAAGCGTTCGTGGCGGCGTGCGTACAAGGTGGAAACCACCTCTCGCGCAGCGCCATGTTATATCGGGAACAGACTGTCCGCTCTAAAATTGTCGTCTATAAGGACCGACAGAAAGCGCCATGCGTGATTTAAATTTTGGCCCGTTTACCACTGGCCGCTGATTTCAGTGCAGCCTCCACCACACGGATGTCATTGAGCCCGTCGCTTCCGGGGACGATCACCGGTGTGTTATTGATAATTGCCAGCGCCTCGTTATCCATTTGCGCGGTCTGCTGGTTCACCACGGTTTTGTTGAGGGGTTTGCCGTCGCTGGTTTTACCGATGACACCATCGTAGGTTTGCATGGGTTCCAGCGCATACCAGCCCTTCTCGCAGTCCACCCGCAGCCTGTTATAGCTGCGGCCGACGCTGGTGGCACAATCGGCTACCAGGCCGTTACCGAATTCCAGCTGCAGCTCGGTCGTTTCATCGGCGTTTTTGAAGAGTTCGGGCCGGTCAATGATATGTCTGGCGGTAACCGCGACGGGTTCCATGCCCGTGGCATAACGGGCGACATTAATGGTGTAAACACCCATGTCATACAGCGCACCCCCGCCCTTGCTTCGGTCCATGCGCCAATCGTCCTGCGCAGCCCCCGAGCCGGCATAACCCGCTTTGGCAATGACCTTCTGCTGGGCACCGTAGGGTTTGCTCTGCGCCCACTGGATGACCGTCCGATGATTGGGTTCATGCTGCAGCCGGTAGCCAATACTCAGTCTGATTTTGTTTTTCTCACAGGCCTTGATGATTGAACGGCATTCGCTGACCGTCATGGCCATGGGCTTTTCGCACCACACATGTTTGCCCGCGCTGGCGGCAATGATGCTGTATTTTGCATGCAAAAACGTCGGCAGTACGATGTATACAACATCAATATCCGTGTTATCGGCAATTGTGTGCATGTTTTCGTAGGAATAGACATTTCGATCCTTGATGCCGTACTTTTCCGTCCACAGGGGTATCTTGGATGGCGAGCCGGTGACTATGCCTCGCAGTTCACAATGCTGCGCAAGCTGCAGCGCTGGTGCCAGTTGGTTGGTGCTGTAACCGCCGAGGCCGACCAGTGCGATGCCGATCTTTTTGTGTGGCGGATTTGCGAGTACGTGCCCCGGAAAACCGTGGGCCAGCGCCAGTCCACCGGCTGCGGTCAAAATATTGCGTCTGCTGATTTTGCGAAACATGTATGCATCCTTCAAGGTCACGGCCTGAAGCCGACGGTTGGAACGAAAACGCCGAATCAGGTATGAAAGTTTAACGGCAAATGCTGTCGGTAATCGAGCCCGGCGACTGCCTGCACATGGTTAATAAATTTTACGATACGGGCTCCGTGATTGAACGCAAATTCCAGATCATGAATCCGGTCCAGCGGCTGCCAGCAGATTTCCATGGTTTCATTGGGTTCGTTATTGGCGTTGGATAAAGTGGGCAATGCCGCCATTTCGATGACCAAACCATGATGAATGGTCACGTTCTGATTAAAGTTGGGCTCGGAATTGACATCCCACGGGCTGTCGAAAAAAGCCACACTGGCACCCGGCAGCAACGCCAGCAGGTTTACACCGCACTCTTCCCATACTTCCCGAACAGCGGCCTGGCTGGTGTTTTCATCATAATCGAGATAGCCACAGGGCAGATTCCAGAACCCCTGGAAATCAGGTACGCCGGTACCGCGCCGATTGATCAGAATATAAGGTTGCTGGCTGACTACGGCCAGGACGCACACAACCACGGCTACACTCCGCGACACCCATAATTCCCGACCATCATCAGTCCGGATGCATTCATTCTGGCGATTATTGAATTTCACTCCCACTCTCCGGCCTCCCGGCAGCGAATGTACCGGATGTAATGGATTATGCCATGTCTGTTTCGGTCTGTTTACCGCGAGCTGGTTACGGCTGACTGTACAACTGTGAGTGGGTATCCGGAAAAACGGCTGCAGGTACCGCTCCCGGATACTGCCGATTAGTTTGGCAAGAAGTCGTAGGTATAGTTCAGGGTGGTTTGCAGAACGTTGGCGGCACCAAAATCGATAAAGCGGATGGCGGCCAGCAGCTTGCGCTCCAGGTCATCATCATTAAGCGCGCTCGACACGATCTGCGCATCCGACACCGACCCATCCGGTTCGATAACCAGCTTGAACTCCACCTTGCCACGCAGCGCCGGATTCTGACGCAGTGCGCGGGCATAGATGTTGTAGATGCGTCCCTTGGCGGCATCCAGCTTTTGCCGTACACCGTCGGTGGGACGGTATTCGACATCGCCACTGGCCGAGGCTTCCCGTGCACGACTGGTTGCGGCGCTGACTTCTTCCATCTTGCTCTCTACGGTCGTCGCTTCGCGACCTGACAGCGCGACCCCGCCGGTGTCACGGCTGAGTGCGGCGGTATTGACGCCACCGCTTTTGGCCCTGGCACCGCTGGTCACGATACTGCGATCCACCTGCGCCGCTTCACCGGTTGCGCGGGTCAGACTGGCGTTGTCCGGCCTGACCTCACTCACATCCATGGCATCACGCATGGCGGCCAGATCGTCGGCAAACTGCAAGACGCCGCTTTTTTTGGCCTGTTCCTGCGCCTGCTTCAGTTTGACCGGCTCAGGCTCGGGTTTCGGTTCCGGCCTGGGCTCGGGTTTTGGCTCGGGCTTCGGTTCCTCCGGTTTTGGTTCCGGTTTCGGTTCTTCCCGGGGTGGCGGCGGCGGAGGCGGAGGTGGTGGTGGCAGCGTTTTTTCTTCCATCAATACACGGGCCAGTTGCGGCGGCACCCGCTCCAGATCCTCGCGCGGTGGTTCGGGTACGTGGATAAGGGGAATAATCAGGCCGAGCAGAAAGAAGATACCCAGCAGGACCCACAGTATTCGGTAAAAACGCCGGTTATCGAGGGTGGAGCTACTCCAGGGCAATAATAAACTCGGTGCTGCAATTGCCACGCTTAACCCCCTGTTTCCACGGCGGGTTCGTCCACCAGAGTCTGGTTGACCGCCAGTGAAATATTGCGGTACTCCGATTGGGCGCAGGTCGTCATGATTTTTTTCATGAGACTGTAAGGCGTACCGGCGTCGCCCATAATGGTCACGTCACGGCCTTTTTCACGCGCCGCATCCGACGCATAGGGCGCGCGGCCCGCCTGATGCAGCAGTTCCCGTTGCAGGGGTTCGATGTTGTCACCTTCTGTGTCAATGGCAGTTTTGGTATCGACAATGACACGGCCATTGATCATGATGTTTTCGGGACCGACCATGACAATCAGGGTGGTATCGGGTTTTTTCTCCGCCACGGACTCTGGCAGCTTGATATCCTTGTTGGCCTGCAGCACTTCCACATCGGACGAGTTAACCAGCAGGAAGAACACCAGGATGGTGAATATATCCATCAGGGAGACAAGGTTCAGCCTGGATGAGGCGCCTCCGCGCTTGTGTCGCCGCTCCATACGCCGCGCATGCATTGACTGCTTCACTGTGCACCTCCTTCGGCATTATCCAGCGGCGCATCACCCAGTGATACGTCAGGAAACAGTTCCGCATCCACGACTGACGCCGCCACGACGGCCTTGAATGACCGCACGGTATCCATCGCAGTAACCAGGGTTTGATAATCGGTATCCGGCTGCGCCAGGATAAAGATATCGCGTTTCTCGATATCGCGCTCCCGCAATTGGCGTTTTACTTCCTGCAGCACATCGGACAACAGGGTAAAATCGTGCTCCCCATCGACATTGGGCAGCGTTTTCAACGGCGTCCCCGCCGGGTAATTCACCACCAGCCGATCATCGTGGATCACCAGCTCAAGCATCTGCGTGGCCGGATCCTCTTCTTCTTCCAGGGCACTGCTGTCTGCTGCCATATCGGGCAGTTTCAGGTCCAGCACAGTGATTTGGGAAAACACCATGCTCATCAGCAATACCGGAACCAGAACTATCATAAGGTTCATGAAAGAGGTTATGTTGAGCTCTGCCTCTTCGCGGTTACGTCGTTTGACTCGCATTGGAATAGCCTGTCGTCCGGTTGATCGCTAGACTGATTTGCTGGCGCTGGCGGATGCGGCGGCAGGTTTTTTGCGCTCGAATGCACCAACCGATGACAGAATATTCAGGCATTTAACACCGGCCATTTCGAGACTGTCGACGATTTCGGTCGTTTTGTTCTGGATGGTGGTGTGCAACAGCAGTAGCGGTATCGCCGCCATCAGACCAAAGGCGGTGGTGTTCATGGCGACCGAAATACTTTCGGAAAGCAAAGTCGCTTTCTGGGCGGGTTCCGCATGGGCAACCGCAGTGAACGCATTGATAAGGCCCATAATGGTACCCAGCAGACCCAGCAGGGTCGCAATGTTGGCGAGCGTGGCGATGTAGGTTGTGCGCTTTTCGAGTCGCGGCACGGCTTCCATCACCCCTTCCTCCATCGCGTATTCGATTTCGTCGCGGTCGGCGGTTTGCTGCATGCGCGCAATGCCGGATGCAACAATGCGTGCAACCGGCGCTTTTGCGTTGCGCCCCATCTCCAGTACCGTGCCAAAATCACGACGCTGCAACAGAGGCATGATTCGATCGAAGGCACGTCGATTGGTCGAGCGGGCTGCGGACAGGAACACCCAGCGTTCAATGGCAATTGCCAGTCCGATGACCAGAACGATGCCGATCGGGTACATGAATGGGCCACCCTTCTGAAAAAAATTCACTGCGGTGTCGATAAAACCCATGGTGTGTATGCCTCCAAAAAATACAGGTAAGTACAGAAGTTCAATTCACTCCGGACTGCGACGACTGCCACCCGGAGGGTTACTGCCTGTCGGGGTCTGTCGACTTAATATCCACTGTTAAGTCGATAAGACCGTCGACGGATCCGCGGTACAAGAGGGATCGGTAAATGGTGAACCTTTCGGAACGCCGCCGGAACCGCTCAGCTTTACGGCGTTGCGGCAGACTGCTGCGTCTGATGCAACTGTTTCAGGTATTCCAGTGTGCGAATATGCTCCGGTCTTTCGACGTGCTTGAACACATCACGTCCGAGCTTGGTATGCACGGGGTGAAAGATAATACTGGTATCGTCTGCGGATTGCCACGGCACAATATAAAGTACCTGCGGCTGCTCCTGGTTCCCGGTCACCGTATCGCTCAGCTCAATCACCGCACCCTCCTGCGCGAATACGGTCGCTGATGACCAAAGCATGGCGAGTGTTAATCCAGCGGCCTTCAGAAGTTTTAGTCTATTCATGGGCAATGTCCGGCCGTCAGGCGGCAGTTTCCGATATACGGCGTTTGAGATCGATTATCCAGCCCTCAATTTCGCGACTGGGTTCGGGCAGGACCCGCTGCAGTAATTCGTAATGCTGCAAAGCCTGATCGTGACGTCCCATGTAAAGGTCGTAAAGAATGCCCAGGTTGCGTAACGCCGCCGGGCTGTGTGGCCATACGTCCAATGCTTGCCGGTAGATCTTTTCAGCCTCTTCGAATTGCCCCTGCTCGCGCAGCATAATGCCATATTGATTGTAGGCGTCAGTATTGACTTTATTCACTTTGATGGCCTGCCTGAACGCGTCTGCGGCCGGCTCGATCCGGGACTGCCGCCACAGTGCAATACCCAGATTGACGTAGGCGCCGGACAGGGTCGGATAGGCCTCGAGCATTTGTCGGCAAACGCGCTCGGCGGTGCGATAGTCCTCGCTCTCCAGGGCAGCCACCGCCTGTCGAAACAGTTGTTGCGCTTCCGTCGGAACCGTCACATTCAGGGCGAGATAAGGGTCAGGGATCCGGATGATCGGCGCCGGTTCGCCGTCTATTGCCATTTCGCCTTCTGGTGCCAAGGCTGCCGCGGGGCGTGCACGCATATCATTGATGCGCTCCGTCAGGCCCGCGCAGCCAGCCAGCAGCAGCAAGACACACAAGCCAGCCAGCTGGCATCCAGAGCGCAGCGTGGTTAACAGGGTTCTGCCCGCATCAATAAATACCATGGCTCGCCTCGATCATTGTCTCTTGCTTACCATAACGGGCGGGCAACAGTCTCGCCAGCTCCGCAAAGCTTTGTCGTACCCATTTGTCGTAAAGTCCATCCCAGGCCCGCTGTGAATTCGCTTCCAGGAGTTCAACCGCCTTCTCCTCGAATGGCCAGGCCTGCTCTTCGAGCAGAATTTCATATTGTTCCATGGCCAGGTCATCCAGACCGCCGGGACGCTCGGAATCCATCAGATCGCGGCTGAGTTGGGCATACACGTTGCCAATGCGATGGTTGGCTTCGGTGGCGAACTCGGCAACACCGTAATCCATCACTTTGCGATAGGCGGCGAGGGTTTCTTCCAGGGCTTTCTGTTTGGCCTTGAGGCTATTGCGTATCGGGAGGTTCAAGCGAATGCCGGCAAATCGGCTGTAGGCATCCGCCGCAAATTCATTGGCGGCAAATGCAGCCAGATACCGGGAGCGATCGGTTGCCGCACTGCCGGCGCGATCGTGTGCACTGACCAGCTCACGCAGCCAGCGGTCGTGGGCTTTGCGATCATTGGTGATCTGCGCCAGCTGGACCAGCTGATAACGCGCTTCGGTCGCCAGGTCGAATGGCTGCGGGTAGGTCTTGATGTACGCTTCATACTGGCTCGCCGCATCCGCCGTGCGACCCGATCGCTGATAAAGCTCGGCGGACAGGTACATGGACTGGCGCCGTGCCTCGGGATCGTCTGATTGCTTCGCCAACAGCGCCAATGCACCCGCCGCTTTATCCCACTGTTCGCTCTCCTGATAAATGACGGCCAGCTTGGGAGTGATGGTTGGCGCGAGTTCATGAGCAGGGAAACGCCGCGCAAAATCCGTAAATACCTGTTCTGCCCGGGTCCAGTTCTGCATCTCCATCAGGTAATTACCGGCATCATATTGGGCATTGATCGCAATATCCGTGCCGGGCGCACTGGCATCAATCCGCAGCAGGCGCTCGACAGCCTGCTCAAGATTCTGACCGGCCGCCAGCTGTTCGGCGGATTTGAACATGCTCGCTGCAATGCGCTCCTGTATGGGTGTCCGCTCGGCACTGTCAGCCGGGAGGCGGGCCAAAACTTGCCGGTATGACTGTTCAGCGGTATTAAAATCATCGGCATCGAACTGCGTATGTGCAATGATGAGCCAGGCGGTTTTTTGAAGTTCATCAGCCGGGGCCGGTTGCCATTCGGTGACCTGCCGGGCCAGACGCATTGCCTGTTCGCTGTCTCCACTTTCAAAAAACGTCTGTGCGGCTTCGGTCAGCACCACGATGGCACGTTGATCGCCCGGATAGTATTCCGCAAAGCGCGCCGCGGTTTGCGCTTTTCTCTGCTGCCAGCGTGTCTGCTGCTCAGCAACCGACCGCTCCATCAGTGCCTGCAGCGCCAGGATGGCGGAATAGCCCGCCTCGGCGCCATATTGCGAATCGATAAAATCAAACGCAACCTGCTCGTAGGCGTCTACGGCGAACGGAAAGGCTTCGGCGTCGAAGTAGGCCTCACCCATCAGGAACGTAATTTCCGGCAGCCGTTCACTTTGCGGAAATGTCTGACGAAACTGGTCGTAGTATTCCGCGGCATTCACAAACGCCGGCGTTGCGCGCTCCGGTTCCGGCCCGGGCTTGCCACCACGGGCGACGGCTGCCTCGTAGCGCTCGTTAACGACTTTGAGTTTCTGGGCCTCGGCGTGGTAGAAGCTGGACAGCTCATCAAGGTAGATTTCCAGATAAGGCAAAATGGCTGTGCGACGCTGTTCTTCACTGTGTTCGGCCCAGTAACGGCTATTTACGCCATAGTTTTGGACGAATGCTTCCTTGGCCGGCAACACCAGCTCAGCCAGTCCGCCTTGTGTGTACACATCGATCACCTGCACCGCAAAACCCGGACTCAGGTCCGACTGGGGAAACTGTTCGATAAAATGCTCATAGGTGCCGGCGGCTTCCTGATAGAGTTCTTTTTCAAGATACAGCTGCCCCAGCCGGCGATACAGCAGGTGCTGATAGTGTCGGGTGCCCTGTGCGGTATAGGTATCGGTAATGGACTGCGCACCTTCGAGGTAGGAAAAGGTGATCGCCATAACCCGCAGTGTATCGGCAATCAGACCTTTACGATTTTCGTCGAGCGACTCCAGCGTTGCTTCTTCGGTAAGAGTCCGGTCCAGCAACTGTGTAAATGAGAACAGGCTTTCCTCAAAGCGGTTATCCTTGAACAGCGACCAGCCGTGCATGTACAGGCTGTTCAGAAAAAAGGCCGTATTTTCTCCGGCAGACAGCACCTGCGCATACAGTGCTTCAGCGTCGCGGTAACGGCCCTGACTGAAAGCCAGTTCAGCGCGCCTGAAATTGGCTTCGGCCGAGTAGGCGGATTCCGGATGCTGCGCGAGCATGCGCTCCAGCGCTGCATTGGATTCCTCCATGCGGCCATCCAATGCATAGGCCTTGGACAAACGATACAGCAAACGCTCGTCGGTTTTTTCATCAATGGGTGCTTCGGCGCGCGTCAGCAGATCGTCGTACAGGGCAATCGCCTCGGCGAAATGCTCATCCTGATCCACTTGCGACAGTTGCCGATTCTCGCTGCGCGCCATCTGCAGGTCTGCCAGCCTGACCAGTATGCGCTGCCGCAATACCGGGTCGGCCGCAACCTCCAGCGCAGCGCGGTAGCTCTGTTCGATCTCCCGCAACGACACGGTTGGCACCGGCTCTTCCGCTTCGGCGGTAATACGTACTGGTTGCAGGTCGCCCAGCGTCGGCCCGCGATTCGCGACATTGCTCTGCAGCAGGCCGCAACCACTGAGCATGACGGCCAACCCGGCGCCGGTGATCAGACGAACGTAAATTGACGTCATGGTGAACCACCGCCAGCCTGCTGCTCCAGTCTGTCGTCCCGCGCCGGCTCGTCAGCGTTCGCTGACGCCGCCTCCGGCCCATTCGCCTGCGGATTATCGTCAAAGATCTCGCTCGCTTCGCCATCGAGCATGCGCGCTATCGCCAGCCGGGTGTTGGCCAGATAATATTGCAGGCGCGCCCGCTGTTGCATCAGGACGATCATGATACGGTCACGCACCCCGGCCTCTGCCCGGGTTATCGCATCGTCCAGCACGGCGCTTTGCGCCCGCAGTTTGACCTGGGCCTCGACGATTTCTTCCCGATAGGGTTGCAGGTCCTGACCTTTCTCGGCGATATCCTTTACTCTTCCATAGCTTCGACGCGCCGCATCCAGCGCCACGTTGGCTTCTGCGAGCAGGAAGCGTGCACGTGCCAGGCGTTCATCAAAATGATCGGCCGACCGCCAGATGAGAAAGCCTTTCTGCCGTCGCAGCGACTCCTGTAGTTCGCTCAACTCTTCGGCTGGCATCACGGGCCGGCCGGCATGCGATGCTCGCAACAACATGGCCAGGTTGCGCTCCGCGCGCTGTATGCGTTCGTAGCGCGCACTGTCTTCGGGGTCGAACAGGGTCATGAAATCCGTACCCAGTTCTGCCTCCGCAATTTTCAGCGCGTAACTGTCACGTGCCTGCAGAAGTTGCAGGACCTGCTCAACGGTATTCTTTTCCTGCAAATAGTTAAGCTCTCGATCGCGGTTGGTATCGCGCTCGTCGAGCATTTCCGCGTAGAGTGTCAGCTTCTCCTGCCACCCGCGGAAGTTTTCTTGAATGGCCAGGAGATCGCGCAGCTCCTGTACCAGTCCGAGAAATTCATCCTGCGAGAACAGCTCAATCAGGTAACTGAGCTGTGGAGCAAGCTGGTTATCGCGGGCGTAATCGAGCCAATTGACATCCGTGCTGCGCTCGATATTCAGGGTGGTACGCAGGGAATGGCCCTGGATGCCGGTTACCACCTGCTCCAGCAACGCTATTTCCTCTTCGTAGCGGGCTTCTGCCCGCCGAAAACTCTGCAGGGCACGTCCGCCCAAGCCCATCTTTTCATAGGCATACGGCAGAGCCACCAGGACTTCCTGGGTGTTTTCGTCCGTTACGGACCGGCTTGCCAGCACCCGCCAGGGTGAGAGTGCTGTGGCATAGTCACCCAGCTCCACCGCGCTCCAGCCATAGCCGAGTAACGCCCGACTGGACATGGGGCTGAGCAGTCGCACCTTGCTGAATGCGTCCAGGGCTTCAGCATACTGGCCATTGAGCAGAAAGGCGTACCCTGCGCCGGTCAGCGCCCGGTCCATGAGTGCCAGTTCACTCTCGTCGGGGTTTTGCAGCGTCAACAGTCGCTGAAAGTAATCCGCTGCGCGAGTAAAATCGCCGGCTCTCGCAAAAGCTGCACCCATATTGAAGTTCAGATAGGGCAACCAGCTCGACCGGCGAAAATGGAATTCTCCGAACAATTGCTCCGCGCGTGCCAGATCGCCGGTGCGCAAAGCGGAATTGATACGGATGACCTGCTTTTCCTCCTGAAGCCGGTCCGGCGCCTCAACGCTGATTTTCTCGAGCGCGTCAGCCGCGGCGTCGTAATCCGCACGCAAATACCGTAACCTGGCCAGGTATAACCAGGCCGCATCGCGGGTGGTCAGAGGGCGGTTGTCTTGCAGAAGGCGGGTAAAAATGTCGCTGGCGGTGCGCTCCATACCATACGCGAGATAAAATCCACCCTCCATGATCTCCGGGTTATCGCCGTGGCCGTGAATGCCGCCTTTTTTCTCGGCGACCAGTAGCTCACTTAGCGCTTCAAGATTCTTGCCCTGATAATAGTGATACAGTGCAACGCCGAAACGCAGGTCTGCCACGGACGTGAGCGGTTCATCTTCCGGCCCGGCGTAATCATGGGTGTAAGCGTGAAGTGTCAGGACGCTGGATGCGAGACAAACCGCAGCAAGGCCGTAAAGTCTTTTCAGCGGTCGTTGAATTTTCATACACGGCCCCGCCGAAAGCCGCTTTTCAGCCCGGCAAGACGACCCGCCTGCAATGCGGTTACCCTGTCAAAGTTGCAGACAGGGCCGCTAACCGAAAGGACGCTGCCAGCCCAACGCGACAGGGCTGAATTGGTGCCGCCGGTCATTGTTCGTCGCTCATTTGGATTTGCCAAACGACATTCCTCGCGTCGGGATACTGCATCACAGGATTGGCGCAAATTCAGACCCAGCAGGTGCGTGGATAAAGGTTCAACTGTCCCTATAGCTGCCATTCTTTAAAATCAAATTCCGGCTGCATGCGGGCGGAGGAATCCATAATGCGCAGCTCCAGCATTGTGGGGTTCTGGTCCTTTCTCAGGCTGTAGGTGGCGGCGCGCTTGTATTCCCTGTTCTGCGGCCCGTAACCGTGGAAAAACGCGGTGACCTCATGAGTGCCGGTTTTAAGATTGCCGAGGTACAGACGCTGGATGCCGCCGCGCGTCAGAGCACTGTTCTGCTTTTCGTTATAAATATGGGTGGCAACCATTTGGTCACCAACTTTGAGCTTTACCGCGTCGAGCTGAAAATAGTCGCCGACATCCACGGAAACATATACTGCGATCTGTGTGCTGGCCGGGAACAGCAGGTCTTCTTCCAATAACAGCAGATCCCGATTGAGTTCCAGCGCCGCCTGTTTCAGATCCTCGACCTGCTGGCTCAGCGGCGACGTATTGGCTTCGGTTGCGGGCACCGGGTTAATACCACCGGGCTTGATGATCTTGAGATCCTCCACTCGTTGGGTCATCTCCGAAACGGGGCTCGGCGCTGCCGGCTCCAGTTCCCGCGGCAGCTCCTCCGGAGCATCCGGTAACTCCTGCGTTGAAGCGAGGCTGCTGAAAAAAGCCAGGCAACAGCCCAAAAACGCAGTGCGCCAAATGATGGTATTCACAACCAACCTCCAGATTCATGTTTGGATCGAACCATATATAGCGACCGTGCGACACCCAATTTTACACGTCGGCTGCAGCGGGCGGTCGGCCCCGGCGGCGGCTATTGCCCATTAATGTGACGAAAGTCTGTCATACATCCACAACTTGTCACTTTCCGTCGGGTGTTGTCAGGCCGTCACTATATCGAACCCGGCCTTTTGCATCGATGATTATGGCATCAAACGCTTCCATCCGGTTGATCAGAGCCATGCCCTTTTCCACCCCCAACACAAATAGCGTGGTTGAAAGCGCGTCTGTATCAATGGCCCGGGGGCCCAGGACGGTTACGCTCATGACCTCCTGCGCGGATTGACCGGTTTGTGGATTCAGTATGTGATGGACCCGTTCGCCGGTTTCTTCATCGATAAAAAAGCGTTCGTAATCCCCGGAAGTACTGATGGCTGTATCAACCAATGGCAAATTCAATACCACTTCCCGCTCGTCGGCGGGTTGCTGTCGGGGATTTTTAATCCCGATAATCCAGGGGGAGCCCTGCTTGCTGCCGAGCACCCGGCTATCGCCGCCGGCGCTGACGGTTGCCTGTGTTACCCCCTGGGCTGCCAGCAATTCAATTGCCTGGTCCACTGCGTAGCCCTTGGCGATTCCGCCCAAATCTATGCGAACATTCCGGTGCGCAAAGCCCAGGGAGGGCACCGATGCATCAAAGGTCAGCCAGCGGTAATTGATGGCAGGGAGCAGTCGGGCCCGGGTTTCAGTATCCGGCTTTTTCTGGCTCCGATAATCGTAAAACCAGCCGACCGACGCGAAAGTGATATCAAACGCACCCTCGCTAATACGACTGTAATACAGCGAGCGATCAATCAGATAGGCGAATTCCGGGGACAGTGGATAGGGCCGTCGCGCGGCGGTGGCATTGAGCCGGGCCAGGTCACTGCTTTCGATCCATGGTGATAGCGTACGGTCTATGCGCTGCATCTCGGCCATGACTTCGGCAATAGCGGTGCGCGCTCGTGAGGCTTTGTCCATCCATAATGTCACCCGGATTTCGGTTCCCATCGCGCTCTGGGTATCGCTGAACCATTCCGCCCGTACCGGCATCGCCAGCCCGACGGCCAGCAGCAGCCACAACGGCAATTTCATATTCAGCCTTCCATAGGCCATGTCAGTCGGTATGCACCGGAGTCGTCCGCTTCGGCCATAAAAGACAGTGCATTGACTATCATGGCGGCGGCTGTGGGCCGCGGCTTCACATAACCCTGAACGGTAGGATCGCCGCCGGGTGTGTAATCCCCGGTCAGATTCACTTCAAAGTCGCCGTCGGTATCGGTGAATACCACCCGGGCGCCGCCATTGTTGTTTTCGGTAAATTCCGCGGTGTAGCTGCCCATATTCAACCAGCCCTCACCGTAATTGACTCTGGCGCCCAGCCAGACGAGATTCCCGTCCAGCTCGCGAACACTGCCCTGAGCGTTAATGACGGCTTTTTGCAGTGTCAGGCTGGCGGTACCTGCCATTTGCGCATAAACATGTTTGTCCAGCAGGCTTGCCGGGATTTCATCCAGCGTCATTTGTCGGATTGTCGTATTGCCGCTGAAGATTCCGTGGCACACATCGCCGTTAAGACGAAAGCTTCCCAGCGTCATGCATGCCCTGGATGTCAGCAGCGGCATTTTTTTCAGTGTCCAGCTCAACGTACCGAGGTCGAGTGCCTGATCTTCGATTCTCACCACGGCGCTGGCCGCCCTGCCGGACCACAAGGTGCCGGTGACACCGCTGAGAACGACCTGGGGCGCCGCCCGATGTACTGCCCAGGCGCCCCACTCGGCGGGTGTGCGGGCAATGACCAGCCCCAGAAACAGAAAGACCAGAACGATAATAAAGACCAGCTTGAAAAGACGCAGCACTATTCCCCCTGTTGCAACTGCAAATTGACCACAACAGCGCCAGGTGAAGGATCGGCGGTAATGGTGAGATCCCTGATGTGCAGACCCCGTTTGACTTCGAGATCATGCAACCATGCCAGCACCCGAGTGAATTCCGATGTGCCCAGCCGTACCCGTGCGCCGGACCCTGAAGGCTGAAAATTTTCCATCGCCAGTCCGTGTTCCCGCAGGCTGCTGTTGAGTGCAGCATTCAGGCTGCCGCCTCCAGCAGCCGGGTCGCCACCTGCAGCCCGCGTTGCCAGTACCTGCCCGGCCAGCTCCCGCACCCGCTGCTGCTCTTCCATGGCCGCGATATTGCGACGCTGGGTCTGCTCCAGTCCGTCTTTCATCGGGAAATAGACCAGAAACACCAGTATATAGACCAGCAACAGGCCACCACCCACAACCAACATCAACTGGTCCCGGGGGCTCAGATCAAAAAACCACTGCTTTAGCTCGTTCATCAGCCCGCCTCCGAAATCCGAAGCTGTGCAAGGTGGACATTGCCCTGCACATTGGCACTTCTTATCTCAACATTGTAACCGCCTTCGGCGATCCTGTTCCGCAGGTTCTCGAAGGTCGAGAAGCTGTCGGCCTCTATATTCAGTTGCAGCTGGCCGTTGTCCGAGCTGTATCGAAAGTTGCGGATCTTGACGGAATCGAAACTGCCGACGGCAGGCCCCACCCCAACCAGAATGGCGATGGCATTGGATGACCCAAGATCACTGTCCGATTTGCCCAACAGGCTCCGCAACTGCCGCTCCGGATCCGAAATAGCCCCGGTGGGGACTACCTGGCGATAAATGCTGTCGGTCTGCTGGGTGATTACGCGTCGTTTTTTGTCGGCCTGTAACTGGCCAACCCAGGTCACGCCAACAGCGATCAGGAAGGCTGCTGCCACCGCTATCAGTGGTTTTTGCCAGTCCAGCCACCATTTGGCCAGCGGCAGTTTGCGAGCCAGCCTGCCACTTCGAAAATCATAGGGCCCTCCCGATTCCGGATTCACCAGATCCCAGTAACCCGCTTCGGCTTCCTCAAATACGATATTGCCATCCTGCAGCCATTCCGGGGGCAGCACATCTCGTAACTGATCCAGGCCCTCCTCGGTGTCTGCGTAAAGCTGAATCTGACCTGGCTGCCCGCCGCCAGCGAGCGCGGCCAGGTAAAGACCGGCAGAATGTATTTCAACTGTGAAGCCGACGCCGGCGGCGACGTGCGCCATCAGCAGGTTATTTTCCAGCAGCAGCGTCCAGCCGTCGTCCGGACGCGGCAGTAACACATAATCTACCGTACAGCGATCCACTTCAGCGCCGGCGTCTTCCACTTCGTCGACACAGGACTGCATCCAGGCGACATCGCCATAGGCGGTTGCGATGCAGCCATCGTGCAGCGGGCCGTAGGCGAAGTGCATATCCTCGACCGGGTCGATAATATTTTCTTCAACTTCGTAAGGCAGCGTCTTGATCAATTGCCGGCGATCGGTGATGGCGGTGACCACCTGCTGGGTCACAATGTTCTGTCCGTTCAGGATCAGCCACACCGATTTGCCCTCGACAGACTCCTTCAACAGATTGATGTCGCCTGTGTAGAAAGAATTGGTGCGCCATCCGCCCTGCGCGTTGGCATCACGCCATTGCCACAAACCGGGTTCAAGCTTTCTTATCAGTATTTTCTCAGCCACTGTTGTTCACCTGGACTTCACGTCTCAAAAATTGGCGTCTGTGCGCCTGATCACCTGCACGTCGCCGGCATTCCGGAACAGCAGCGATTTACCCCGTCTTACCTGTTCACCCACCAGCGTCTCGCCAAAATAGAGAAAGTAGTTGCTTGATACCGTCAGTTCGCCTCCATCAAACGTGGTCTGGTCGCCCAATATGCTCTGCACTACCGCGTTGCCGGTGAAATCCGCAACATTACTGAAGCCACCACCCAGCGGGACACCGTTTTCGTCCGTCATCATGGTGGCGTTGCGCTCCTGCACCAGGGCGTTCCATTCGGATTCGCCCAGAGGCTCCAGATATTCCTTGTTATTGAACATGCGCAGCAGCTCGGGCGGCATGGTATTGATATTCATGTGCGCATCCGGCGGCAGTGCAATTATGTAGGGTTCCAGCTTCCTGAACAGCTCCGGTGTCATATGTCTGATCACCATAAGTTCGCTCACGGTGGTCATCGGCCGGTTGGCGATCGGATACTCGATACCCGCGCTTTCATAATAGGCCCGTTCCGCACCTTCCGCACCCGAGACCTGGTCATCCGGATCGATCCAGTCCTGTATCGCCTCAACCAGCGCAATCGCCTGCTGCAGGGTGACTGGCCCATCTTCCAGCTCAATGGTCTGCAGCAGCCGGATAAACCGCCGCTGCGTCGGACTGAACCGGGCGGACGGGTCATTCGGGTTGACACTTTGCGGGGCGCCACCCGCGCCCGGCGGATTCTGACCCGGAGCGCCCGGATTTCCGACGGGTGTCTTGACCAGCAGGTTCAGGTTGATGCGACCCTGCGCATCTTCTATCCTTCCGCGAATCCAGCCTTCATCCGTGGGCATTGGGTCACTGGGTTGAGCCCACATTTCACCCAGATGATCGGTATTTCCCTGTTGTGCATCCTCTCTGAGCATCAACCGGGCCAGCTGTTCTCCGCCTTCCAGATAGGCCCGCGCCTGCGACCCATGCCAGCGATTTTCATTGCGTGCCATACTCAGATTAAAACGCCAGCTGACCGAAACGGCAATCGTCGTCACCAGTGCTACGATCAAAAGCGCCATAATCAGTACGACACCTTTTTGCTTGCGGTAGGCCCGATACGTCACTGGCCGCCCCCCTGGTTCTGGTTCTGGTTCTGGTTCTGGTTCTGGTTCTGGTTCTGGTTCGGATCAGGCACACCCCGATAAGGACTGTTGCCGACCTGGGACCGCTCACCCGACGGCCCGCCCCTGCCGGGCAAAATTGTGAATAATCGTGTCACCTCGCCCAAATCGTCTAACTCCAGCGTTATCTCGAGCGCCAGCGGCAACTCTTCGGCCGCCGGGTTGGTTGGCCAGCTATCGAGCCAGGGCCCGGCGGCAATCGACGTCGCAGTCGGTGGCAGTATCCGCAGATTCATGGTGCGAACACCATCCATCAGCCGGCGTTTGCGCGCCTCGGTTTCTTCGTTGTTGGCCGGGTTGTACCAGGTATCCCGCCAGATCGTATCATCGATATAGCGATAACCGATGCGAACCTCTTCCGTTCTCGGTTGAAACAGTGAATTGTCGAAACCGCCTCGCAGCACCGTCAACCAATAATCGTCATTCATCGCCACAAACATGGGAGGCAACGGCTGACCCATGTCGGTACGCACAACTTTCGGCAGGGCATTGCGCAGATCGTTTTCAATCAGAACGAAGGTGCGGTCAATCTGGGCAAACCGATCCATGGCTTCCCGTGTCGCTGCCGCGCCGGTGGCAGCTGTCTGGAACGCCTGGGCCGACAAAGCCGCGATAATCGCCATAATGGCAAGCGCCACCATGACTTCAAGCAGGGTGAACGCGGCCTGGGCACGCTTACTGTTCAAGAATAAACCCTGACAATTCGACAAGATCAGTCTCGCCCCCCTGCGCCCGCACACTCACCCGCAGCCGTAACATGCCCGGCAACGGCGTTGGTTCGGTTTCAACGACGCGATCCCACACTTCACCGGCCATTCTGACGTCATCCGCCATACGGCCAGTTGGCGTTGTTCGCTGCAGCTGTCGGGTAATGTGGATTTCTGCCAGATGGTTCTCGGCCACCCAATAAGCGATCGCTACTTCTTTAGTGTGCATGGTCGTGGTGGCCATATTGCCAATGCGCATCAATAACGCCGGTATTGCCATGGCGACGATCACCAGGGCAACCAATACCTCTACCAGCGTAAAACCACGGTCAAAACGCGCCATCGCCCACCTCCGGTGGCTCTGGGGCCTCCAGCCATATCAGCTCACCATTTTCATCGACTTCGATATTCTGCGTAAATCCCAACTCCCGTTCGTCGCTGAACTCGATTTTTAACGGCGTAATATCACCGCTCGAGTAATAGGCTGCTATGGGCGTCGTACGGTCGAGCTGCTCTTCATAATTCCAGGGCATGCCGTCGACTTCAATCATCAGCCGTATGGTCGGCGGCAGCGACACCGGCGGCAGGTTACCGACCGGTTGCCAGCCCTCACTGCTCGCGGTCACCCATCGGTACCGCCAGCCAACATCGTCCGGATTCTGCCCACGTTGCACCTGCCAATGCGGTGGCTCCAGGAGCAGCCCCATTGATTCTCCGGTCAAAATTGCACGCTCGCCTGCGGCATTCGCGATTCCGAGAAACTGTTCAATGGCATTCCACACGTCGTCCCTCGCACCACCCCGGTTGACGGACAGGCCGACCATACCCAGACTGATGCCGACGATAAATATGACCGCCAGAATTTCTATCAGGCTGAACCCGGATTGGCGGACGTTATTCATGACTGGTTTCAGCCCCCCGCAGGTCCCGCATCGTCCCAATAGCTGATATCTTTGTCCTGACCTTCACCGCCCCGAGTGCCGTCGGCGCCAAGGGTGTAGATATCAAACGGCTTGCCGTCTTCACCAGGGCTGACGTAAAGATAATCACCGTCCCAGGGATCTCTCGGCAGTTTATCCATATACTGGCGCCATTTTTTGGGGACCGGATCGACTGACGGCTGGGATACCAGCGCTTCCAGACCCTGCTCAGATGTCGGGTATCGGAAATTGTCCAGTCGATAGGAATCCAGGGCGGTTTTCAGATTCGCAAAGTGCGCTTTGACCGTCTGCCGCTGCGCATCTTCGACATTCTGAAAGACACGGGGCCCGACCACGCTGAGCAGTAGCCCCATTATGACGATGACCACCATGATCTCGATCAGACTGAACCCTTGTTGACTTTTGATGTGCATAATTTCTCCCATGTTTATATATAGAGCGGCGCCCGCGTTGCAGTGCTGGTGGCCAACCGTGTTCCGCAGTCTCTCGAGCCTCTGTTCGCTGACGTTCTGCAGCTGCCCGAGTTGGCTGCAGACTGTCAAAGAGCCTGCCGCGCCTGTGAACCTGAAAGGCCGCCCCGTCTGCAAACGGACGCTGAACCGCTATTTTTAGAACCCGACTGTACCCGATTAGTGCCCCGGAACGCACCCGGGACGGCGCCAATTATCCCACCATGTCATTCATCTGGAATATTGGCAACATAATCGCCATAACAATAAAAAAGACCATTCCCGCCATAAATAGAATCATGGCAGGTTCCATCAGGCCCATCATGGTGCCCAGGGTAAACGAGAGTTCGCGCTCCTGGTTCCGGGCCGCATGCAATAACTGGTCGGCTAACTGGCCATTCTGTTCACCGCTGGCGGCCATCTGTACCAGCAAAGGAGGAAACTCCCCGCTCTGGTCCAGAGCCTTGTGCAGGCTCCCGCCTTCCTGTACGGATACCGCAACGGCCAGCCCGGCATCCTGAATAACCCGGTTGGTCAGGACCTGGGAGGCGATGCGCAGAGCTTCCAGCAGGGGCACACCGCTCTTCACCAGCAGGCCCAGCGTGTTGGCATAGCGCGCGGCCTCCGACGTCCGGATAAATTCACCGAACAGCGGCATCTTCAGCATGATCCTGTGCCATTTGAGACGCCGCTCCGGCGCCTTGATTGCCTGCCGGAACATTACCACCGCGCCGACCAGCGCAATAACGACAAACAAACCGTAATTGACAATAAAATCACTGGCGAAAATCAAGAATTCCGTAATCGCCGGCAGCTGCTGTTTGGTCTGGGTAAACATGCCCGTCAGTTTTGGCACCACAAATGCCATCAGCGCCATTACCACACCCAGACTCACACAGAGAAGTACAACCGGGTACATCATGGCCATCTTGATTTTTTGCCGGGTTTCCTGGCTATTCTCCGTGTACTCCGCCAGCTGCTCCAGTACCGGGCCCAGAAAACCGGCAGATTCGCCCGCCTTCACCATGGCGCGGTATAGCGTATCGAAGGCCCGCGGAGATTCGCTCATGGCCTGTGCCAGTGACAGGCCCTCAAGCACACGGGAGCGTACCTGCAGCAACAGACTTTTAATAGCAGGTTTGCGCGACTGACTGGCGGCCGCATGCAGCACTTCGTCCAGTGGCAATCCCGATTGCAGCAGGGAAGCCAGCTGACGGGTGACCAGCGCGATGTCTTTGTAATTGAGGCGGGGACCGCGGCTACGGAATGAGAATTTCTTCTGACCGGTATCACTGCCCGGCTTCTTGCGCTGGCTGGCGCTCTTGACCGCCAGTGGCTTCAGATGGCGCTGACGCAATAACGAACGCACGTGACGTTCAGAATCGCCGTCAATAACACCTTTAACGGTTTTGCCTTTGGCGTCTATGGCCTGATAGGAAAACGCACCCATAACACTACCCTGCTGCTGTTACCCGCAACAGCTCCTCAACACTGGTGATACCGGCCAGCACCTTGGCGCGTCCGTCTTCGTCAATGGAATGACAGAATTTTCGGGCGTGGGTCAGCATTGCCTGCTCACCCACCCCCTCGTGAATTAACTGGCGCAGACCATCGTCCACAGGGATCAGTTCATAGATACCGGTTCGTCCGCGGTAGCCTGAATGATGGCATTTATCGCACCCGACAGCCCGAAAGATCATGCTGCCCGCGGGGATCTTGACGCGCTCGCTCTCAGACTCGGTAGCCTCATGTGGCTCCTTGCACTCGTTGCACAGCTTTCTTACCAGCCGTTGCGCCATCAGGGCCTCCAGGCTGGAAGACAGCAGAAATGGCTCTATGCCCAGATCCTGCAGACGCAAAATGGCGCCGATGGCCGTATTGGTGTGAAGCGTCGATAGCAGCAAGTGACCGGTCAAACTCGCCTGTACAGCAATTGCAGCAGTTTCGCGGTCACGAATCTCACCGATCATGACGATATCCGGGTCCTGCCGGAGAATAGCGCGCAGCCCACGGGCAAACGTCATGTCGACCTTGGTATTGACCTGGGTCTGACCGATGCCGGGCAACACGTACTCAATTGGATCTTCCACTGTCAGGATGTTGCGGGCGCGGGTATTCAGGAAACTCAGCCCCGAATACAGCGACGTTGTTTTACCGGACCCCGTAGGCCCGGTTACCAGAATAATGCCGTGCGGCTTGGCCAGTGCCGCTTTGAAATCACGCAGCACCTGAGCCGGCATGTTGAGCTGTTCCAGAGAGATGGCACCTGCCGACTGGTCCAGAATCCGCAACACGACCCGCTCGCCGTGCGCTGAAGGCATGGTGGAAACCCGCAAATCGACGGCATGGCCAGCCAGCTTGACCGTAATACGGCCATCCTGGGGAATGCGTTTTTCGGCAATATCCAGACGGGCCATAACTTTTAAGCGCGATACCAGCACCGGCGCCAGCACCGGTTTGGGCGACAGAACTTCTTTCAACACGCCGTCGATGCGAAAACGCACCGATACGCGGTCTTCGTAGGGTTCAACATGTATATCCGACGCTTTTTCCTGTACCGCCTGGGACAGAATGGCGTTGATAAGGCGAATGACCGGTGCATCACCTTCACCGCTTAACAGTTCGCCATCATCGATGTCGTCGGCAAGGGCGGTCAGGTCAAACTCGGCCCCCATGTCTTCGGCCGCCTGCTGCGCTTCGGAATCCGAACTCTGATAAGCGGCAGTTAACCGCATTTTGAATTCTTTTTCTTCGATTTGCTCCAGTTCGAGCGGCCCCGACATATATCGTCGCACTTCCGTGAGGGTATTCAGGCTCAACCCCGGCGTATGCACCAGCCTTCCACGCTCGAGCATCACGCCCTTGGCGGTTGCAAAGGAGAATGGCAACCGTCCCCGCACCGGAGCGGCAAATTCCGCTTCGGTTTCGGGCATGGGGATCAATGTGTCATCGTCCAGGTTGTAGCTCATAATACCACCGGATTACTCATCGGATTCTTCGATTTTCCGCGCAGTCGGCGTCATAATAACGTCTGCTGCCGGCGCCGGGCGCTCCATATCCTGGAAGGTCAGATCCGGCAGCAGATTGAGATCCTTATTACGTCTTCTCAAAAAACCTGCCTCACGCTGCCTCAACTGCTCGTCGCGAATGTGCTGGTATTTTTCAGAGGTCGCGCCAGCCAGATCTTCATCTGATTTGATAATGCTCACCTTCAGGAAGACCATATGATTCGTGCGCGTCACGGATTTTCCGGTACTGCGGAACAAAGCGCCCAACACCGGCAATTTGCCCAGCACCGGCACCCTTTGTTCACTGTCCGACACTTCGTTCTGGATCAGGCCGCCCAACACCAGAATTTCGCCGTCGGCTGCCAGCACCTGGGTTTGAATTGATCGTTTGCTGGTTACGATACCCTGCGCAGCCGAGATACTTTGGTCGACATCTGAGCTTTCCTGTGCGATATCCAGCAAAATGGTGTCACCTTCATTGATCTGAGGTGTCAGTGTCAGTTTGATACCGACATCTTCACGCTGGAAGGTCTGGAATGGGCTGAAGTTGCCGGTATTGGTCTGCTGGGCGCCGGTAAGAATAGGAATATTGCGGCCTACGGTGAAGGTTGCCTCGTGATTATCCATGGTCAGCAGTGTGGGCGTCGACAGGATATTCGCCTTCTGGTCGGATTCCAGTGCAGTCAGAAGCCCGAAAAAATCCTCGCGGTTATTGGTGCCGATCACCCCAAGCACCTGCCCTGCAGTACTGGCCAGGGCTCCGGCCAGATTGGTCAGCCCTTCAGCACTGTCGTTCGAAGGTGCTGCACTGATCGCACCACCACCAATGCCGGCAAGCGTACCATTGCCAAGCGACGAGCTACCCAGCACACCATTCTGCGTGTTACGGAACAGCCATTGCACGCCCAGATCGCTGGCATCGGTATCTCTGACTTCGGCAATAATCGCCTCGATCAGTACCTGCCGTCGTCGAATATCCAAGCGCTCAATAACCTGCATCAGTGTATCCAGCTGATCACCGGACGCGGTTATCAGCAACGCATTGGTATCATCATCCGCCTCCACTGTTGCCGACGAATCCTTGTCTCCCGCTGTGGCGCCCGGCGTGAGCTTGGACAGGTTCGACATGACCTTGGTCAGTGTCTCGGCCACTGTCTTGGCGTTGGCATATTCCAGGTAAATAACGCGTACGTTACCGGAATGGGACTTGGGCCGGTCCAGTTTGGCAATCAGGTTCTTGATGCGCTGGCGCTGCAGATCCTCACCGGTAATCAGAATGGCGTTGTTTCGTTTATCCGCGGTAAGATTGAGGCTGTTCTGGGGGGAACGACTCTTGTCCTCTTTCTCCAGGCTGTTCAGTACCTGCACCAGATCGGTCGCATCGGCATACTTAAGATCCAGCACCTCGGTAACGGGCGTCGCCGACTGGTCGAGCATTTCGATCAGCGAGCGAATCCGGGCAATGTTTTCCGCCGTATCGGTGATGATGATGGCGTTGGACGGATCGTAAGCGGATAAATGGGAGTGCTGAGGCACCAGCGGTCGAATGGACGGGAGCACTTTGGCTGCGGCGATGTTCTGCAGCTGAATCACCTGAGTAAGGAAGCCTTTTTCGGTCGAGCCCCGGTTTACCACCGGCACCGGGGACGAGCGGGCGTCCTTGAGGGGGATGATACGCAGGACCTCGCCGACTTCCACCACCGAGAAATCGTGAACTTCCAGCACGGTGCGGAACAGTGCAATCAATTCTTCCTCGGTGACGGGTCTGGCCGATATAACTTTGACGCGACCTTTTACCCTGGGATCAATGACCACGGTGCGGCCGGTGACATCCGCCACAAACTTGATAACCTCCTGGATATCCGAGTCTTTGAAATTGACTGTCCAGGTCTTGGCGGCCCAGGTATTCGCTGCCACGGTAAGTGTCAGAACACCTACTGCACCGAGACTCATTATCTTCTTAAGCACGATTACCCCTCGGAACTCATGGAGATTGTTATTGATTGTGTTGCACCATCCCGCATTATCTGCAGTTCGGCCTCGCTCGCATTTTTGAGCGCCTGGTAAACTTCCCGAATCTTTTGCGGTTCGTTGACCTCAATGCCATTTACCGATACCACAACATCATCGGACTTCAAGCCTACCTGATCGAACAGGGCACGCTTTCGGCCCGGCCGGACCTTGTAACCAATCATCTTGCCATTCTCGGTCGCCACAACAAATCGCACCACGTCGCCAATATTGCGCGCCTCCTGCAATTGCTGCTCACTGACCGAAGCCCGCGCTGGCGGCGGTGGGGACGACTGCTGTGGCGGCGGCGTGTAGCCCCCGGCTGCGGTAGCGAAGTTTTTGCCATCTTCGCCATAAAGCCACAGATCTTCCAGGCGGCCATTGTTATTGAGCACCACTTTGAGATCGAGTACTTCAGCGACTTTGACGCCACGCATGCCGTCGATCTCGTCATCAATTTTATAAAGTTTCTGCTCGCCGGCCGCCCTGCCGATGATCGCCCATGAATCTTTGGGTTCGCTGGAGGCTATGACGCCCTGCAACTCCAGATTCAGCGAAGTGATGGGCCGCGCCTCCTCGGGGCTGGTTTCAGCCTGGGCGACCGCTTCTGCATTGAAATCACCAAACAGCCCGAGCGCCTGCAGCCCGGCAATATCCACACTGCGGCCCGACGTGGGCGCAGAACCCTGAGACTGTGTGGCCACAACCGGCGGTGCAGGCATTTCCGGACGTGGCATCAAATACCAGAACAGCTGCGCCAGACTGAAACAGACCCAGATAAGCGCCAGCGCTATAAAGCCGTAACGCCAAACATTGAGTGGCACTTTTTTCAGGTGTGCGCCCGCCCGCGTCAGCTCATTGCTGACGTTAGCGACAAATGGCGTGTCGGCGACGTTCTTCAGTGCCACCAAAGTTCTCCGTGTTTACACTGTAATTGTGGGTGCAATCCTGATCAGCTGCCTCATGGACGCGGGGAAAAACTTAATAAACTGTTTATTATTAGTGTTTTACACTATCTCTTAATTCCGGAGCAGCTGCAAACACTTTGTACGCTGGCAGGACAGTCAATTCCACGTTTTGGGGCCTGCTCCTCATCCTGTCCCGTCCGGCTGACTTCTTGTTCCCGATGACGACTCTTTGTATTCTATAGCATTATCACGCTAACGATACTGCTAACCATGACACGCGCATATATCATACAGAATCAGTATAACCTCTACCTGGACAAACAGGGAGAATGGTCCGACGGAAAAGACGCCAACTTACTATATAGGACGCCACACCAAGACGCAGCCATTAACACAAAAGTCGAGCTGTCCGTGCGTGATCCACTTCTCCGTTTGAGCATCGTGTCGTGCACATTAAATGAAAAAGGGCGACCAGAGATCGACATACATTCATCTCCCATAAGCGAAAGCATAGACCGAACGGCGATCAATTCGTTCGATTACATCGCAGGCGATACCGATTCAATTGACGAGAATTCCCAATAACCCGCGGAATCGCGGGCAGAACCGGCGCCCGTCGCCCACGCATTCTCTCATAAAAGATCCCGGGCTGGCCGGACCGGCGGCCCACGGCGGCCAACGCCTTGTTTTCATTCCCCTCCCTGAACCCGGATAGTTTACAATTCGCCCCATAGTCCCGCTGGCACCCTCTTATCGTCTGACCAGCAAGTCCAAATTTCCTGCCACAAGGAGCACTGCTGTGATCGATAACTGGCGCCTGCAGGCCGATGAGCTGCCTGCATCATTAATGGAGCCGGAGAATGCTGCGCTGTTGAAAGGCATTCTGCGGGGCATTGAACGCGAGGGGCTACGGGTGACACCGGACGGTCGAATGGCGCAGACGCCCCACCCTTCGACGCTGGGTTCCGCGTTGACCCACCCTCATATCACCACCGATTTCAGTGAAGCGCTGCTGGAATTTATTACCGCACCGACCCACAGCCTGCCCGCCATGATGGAGCAGCTGGAGAACATCCATATTTTCACGCACCGGGCACTGGGTGATGAGATCCTATGGAATTGCAGCATGCCCTGCACGGTTGGCGAGGCCAACCAGATTCCGGTGGCCAGATATGGCACGTCCAACCGTGCCCGAATGAAAATGATTTACCGTGAGGGCCTGGGTCACCGATACGGAAGAGTGATGCAGACGGTGGCCGGACTGCATTTCAATTTCTCCCTGCCGACCGCCTTTTGGGCTTTTCTGCAACAGCAGTCCATCGTCACGGAAGACCTGCGCAGCTTCACGACCCGCCGATATTTTGACCTGATCCGGAATTTCCGACGACTATACTGGCTGCTTATTTATCTTTTCGGCGCGTCTCCCGTCGTAAGCAACACCTTCGTCGCAGGTCGCGAACACCAGCTGCAGCGCCTGGGCACCAACCCGGACACGCTGTACTTGCCCTATGCCACCTCTCTGCGCATGGGGGATCTGGGGTATCAGAGCAAAGCGCAGGAATCGCTGTTTGTCTGCTACAACACCCGTAGCAGCTATGTTTCAACCCTGGTCAATGCTATTGATACTCCCTACCCGGCGTATGAATCGCTCGGCGTTTTTGACCCCGCCGGCGAGCGCCGGCAGCTCAACTGCGGCATGCTGCAAATCGAGAATGAATTCTACAGTGCGATTCGTCCCAAACGCTCGGCGCTCGCCGGTGAAACCGCCCTCACCGCATTGTGTTCCCGCGGGGTGGAGTATGTGGAGGTGCGCTGCCTGGACATCAATCCGTTTGCGCCACTGGGTTTTACCGCGGAACAGGCCCGCTTCCTCGATATTTTTCTGCTTTTCTGCGCACTCAAGCACAGCCCTGTTTGCGATCGTCGCGAATTTGACAACATTCAGGCCAATCAAAAGCGTGTCGTGCTTGAAGGGCGACGCCCGGGGCTGCAACTCGTCGGAACCGACGGGCTTGACATTTCGATGCAGCAGTGGGCAAACGAGGTGCTGGACGCCATGCAACCCCTGGCCGAACTGTTTGACAGCCTGCACAAGTCTGGCCGCCCACACTATCGGAATGCCCTGCAGGCGCAGAGGGCCCGGGTGGCGGATCCTGGCCTGACGCCCTCTGCAATGCTCCTGCAGGCAGTGCAGGCCAGCGGCGCGTCTTATACCGATTGGGCGCTGGATAACGCCAATCAACACAAGGCCGCACTGGCTGCCAAGCCGCTGTCCGAATTACAGAAACGTCGTTTTCTGGAAATGGGGGAGGAATCACTGGCTCTGCAGGCAGACGAAGAACGGCAACCGCAGATGCCATTTGAGGATTATCTGGCTGCCTACTACCGCCAGTACAGCCTCGACTGTCGGAGCCGCAGGCCTGTATGAGCCAACGACCCCCGGGCACCGGCAAAAGCGGGAAACAGTCGCGTTTATTTCTGGATAACAAAACCCGTAAAATACAGGTCAACAACGCCATCCCGTCCCTCTTCACTGCGCAGAATGCCGCGGACTTCTCGCAATGCTTCCTGTCGCAGGGCTTCCTTGCCCTCCTGTGATGAGATGCTTTCGTCGGTCTGCGCCGACAGTAACAGCACGATGTTGTTGCGAACATAGGGCATGTGATGCCGTAGTGCGTTAGCGGCATCAGCGTCTTCGAGGCGCACGGTCAAATCCGCCTTGATGAATTTCAGGCGCCCGGCCCCGCCGTAGTTCACGACAAAAGGCGGCTTCAGCGGAATATATATGGCACCGGGCCGGGCCTGATCGTCCGTGGTCACCTGACTATCGAGCGCTTCGCTCTGCATTTTCAGGCCCCCGGCCTCATCCTGCCCCAATGCTGGCTGGGGCTGGCATAATAACGCCGCTGTGATTATTGCAATGCCGGTAATCCGTTTCATAGCGTATCTGACTGTGAAATAGGGGTTTAGTATCCCGAGATAGCCGCCTGCTGGCGTTTACCGCGCATCAGTCACTGTGGCACATGTGCGTGCCTGAGGCATAATGCCGTCGATGCGCACCGTCTCAACTGAGAATAGTCGAAATCGACCTCTTCGTTGCTTTTGGTGAAATACACCGCTCAACTATTAACCGGAGCAAATATGACTCTTCCCTCTGCACGCCTGACCTTCCTGATCATATTTCTCGGATGCGCCGGCCTCATGCTGGTGGGCATGTACATGGAACATGTAATGGACCTGTACCCCTGCCCCCTGTGCATAACCCAGCGAGTTTTCATCGTCGCTGTGGGACTGACGGCGTTATTGGCGTTTCTTTTCAACCCGGGACACACGGGTCGGCGCATTTTCGCCGTGATGGGCATTCTTTTTGCTGTAATTGGCGGCGGCGTGTCCATCCGGCAGCTCTGGCTACAGAGCCTGCCCGAAGGTGAAGCACCAGCCTGCGGCCCCGATGTCAGTTATCTGCTGGAGAACTTTCCCTTGTGGGATGCGCTGTCCGTGCTGTTCCGGGGTGATGGCAACTGCGCGGAAGTTGCGTGGAGCTTTCTCGGCATCAGCATACCGGGCTGGACACTGGTAGCGTTCGTCGGACTGGTCGGTTTTAATGTCTGGCAGATCATACGACGCGCATGATGCTTGCCCTGATCACCCGAATCACTTATCGTGGAATGGCTCGCTTTCACTTTCAACCCAGGCTGAGATCAAAAACATGCTAAACAAAGTAAAAACGGCGCGTGAACGCTGGGGTGGTGTCAGCCAGGCGATCGATCGCTGGCTGCAGGACCGTCAGGACCTCCTGGTTCTTTTTCTCGGCCTGACATCGAAAGACGACTCACTGACATTGCCGGAAAGGGAGGCCAAACTGCAGGAATTCTGTCAGATCCTCGTTGATTACGTCTCGGCGGGCCATTTTGAAATCTACGAACAACTGGTGCAGGAAGCGCGGGAGCGCGATGACAAGGCCGGCCTGCAGGAGGCCCGCGCCAAGTACACCACGGTGGACGGCACTACCGAAGAGATTCTGGATTTCAATGACAAATATCAGGAGACCGATGACCTGTCCAGCCTGACGGCTGATCTGTCGACGCTGGGCGTATGTCTGGAGACCCGTTTTGAAGCAGAGGACTATATGCTTGATATCCTGCACATTCGTTACCAGGATAGCGTCAGCCAGTAGCCGTTGATGGTGCCCGGAGCCAGCAATCAATCAATGAATGACTGCCGGCTAACCGGCCTCCGGCCTGTGCTAGCGAACGCAACGCGTTAGCCGCAGGTTACCGAAATGGTCTACCCTGGCCATCCAGCCTGGCGCTACGAGCGTGGTCGCCACCTCCTCACAAATAATGGACGGCCCGGCCACGATCTGATTCACGGCCAGCTCTGCCCTGAGCCACACCCGCACCTCGTCGAATATCGGCAAATGCACCGCTTCGATCGGCTTGCCGGGTTCAAAGCGGCCGGAAATCTGGTGCGGCCGCAGCCGTGACGGCGACTCGGCCTGCACCCTGATGGTCACCAGCTCCACTGGCAGGGGCAGCCGGTGGCCAAAGCTTTCCTGATGGGCTTTATGAAAATTCTGTTCCAGTTGCTCCAGGTTATCCGCCATCGGTATATTGAGACTGAAAGACTGGCCACTATACCGGCAGTCTACTGATTCGCGGATCGTGATGGCCGTCGATACCCCTTCATCCTCCAAAGCTTCGCGTCCCTGTCCGGCCAGATTGGCAAACTGACGACGTAGCTCCGCCGGGTCGCACCCGGACAGCAACTGAATGATTGACCGCGACATTTGTCGCTGACGTGGCGCTACCAGCATACCGAACGCAGACAACACCCCGCCATTGGCCGGGATGATAATACGGTCCATCTCCAGCTCCTCTGCGAGGGCGCATACATGCAGGCCCCCGGCACCCCCGAAACAGCACAGCTCGTAGTCCTCCGGCCTGTGTCCCTGCTGCACTGAAATTACCCTCAGGGCTTTCACCATATGCTCATTGGCCGTGGCAATTATTCCCTGCGCAGCTTCGATGGTCGATATGCCCAGCTCATCCGCCAATCGGCTGACAGCTTCCTCAGCTGCAGCCAGATCCAGCACCATGCGACCACCCAGAAAATAATTCGGCCGCAGCCGTCCCAAAACCGCATTGGCATCGGTCACCGTTGGCTGCCGTCCGCCGCGCCCATAGCACGCGGGGCCGGGTAAAGCGCCGGCCGATTTCGGACCCACATGCAGCAGCCCGCCGGCATCCACGCTGGCCAGCGAACCGCCCCCGGCTCCGATGGTATGCATATTCACCATCGGCACCGCTACGGGATAGCCTGCCAGGCGGCCTTCTGTGGTCAGGCGAATGTCCCCGTCGATCAAGGCAACGTCCGTTGAGGTTCCCCCCATATCAAATGTCATAAGCCGGGGCTGCCCCAGCTGACGGCCGATATACTGCGCCGCAGCCAACCCGGCGGCAGGACCGGACAACAGCAGGTTGACGGCTCGCCGGCTGGCACTGGTTGCGTCCACTGTTCCACCGCTGGACTGCATGATCGACAGGGGCGCCGGACTGACTTCTTTCTGCAGGCGACTTATATAGGATTCCACCACCGGACCCAACCAGGCGTTCAGCCAGGTGGCCATCCCGCGTTCGTATTCGCAGATTTCCGGCAATACTTCCGATGAACGACAGGCGAACAGCGTATCGGGCAGCGCGTCAATGAGACGTCGCTCATCCGCTGAATTTAGATACGAGAACAGGAGGTTGATAGCGACTGCCTGCGGGTTCAGACGGGCAATCTGCTCACGGAATTCCTGAACAGCCCTGTCGGTCAATGGCTGCACAACCTTGCCCTGTGCATCCCGGCGACAATTCACTTCAACACAGAGCGAATGTGGTACCGGCGGCTTCATGGCAACCGGATAGAGGGCATAAATATCGGGTCGCTCCTGCCGCCCCAATGTCAGCAAATCGCCAAAGCCCCGATTGGTGACCAGGACCGTGCGTGCGCCGCGCCCCTCCAGAGCCGCATTCGTGGCGACGGTACTGCCATGGACAATCACCACCGCCCCTTCCCGCACTGCGGCCGTGATGCCGAGATCCGCTATCCCCTGCATGATTGCCTGCTGCGGCTGCTCCGGCGTCGACAACACCTTATGGAACCGGGCACCGGTCTCGCTGTACCAGTAAAAATCGGTGAAAGTACCACCGGTATCCACACCTAAAAAACCTTTGAGTTTCTGCATCTGACGGGGCTTGTATTTTCTCGATGATCGCGTATTTTAGCGCCACCCAATCAGGAGGGCGAATTTTGCCGGAATTACCCGAAGTTGAAACGACCCGGCGCGGCATAGAGCCGCACCTTGCAGGCGCCATTGTGCAGCAAATCATTGTGCGCCACCATGCCCTGCGGTGGCCGGTACCCGACAACCTTTCCGCGCTGGTCGAGAATCAAAAGCTGCTGGCGATCGAACGGCGGGGAAAATACCTGTTGTTCCGTTTTTCCGACGGAACCGTGCTCTGGCACCTGGGCATGTCAGGCAACCTGCGTATCGTTACACCGGACCAGAAACCCGGCAAACATGACCATGTCGATTGGCGATTTGATAACCAACACATTCTGCGGTTCAATGATCCTCGCCGTTTTGGGGCAGTTTTATGGGCCTCGGGCGACCCGCTGGAGCACAAATTACTGCGTCACCTCGGCCCTGAACCGCTCACCGATGGCTTCGATGGTCCCTATCTCTACCGGAAATCCCGCAATCGTGTGCAATCCGTTAAAACCTGGCTAATGGACGCCCGCATTGTAGTAGGCGTTGGCAACATTTATGCAAATGAAGCCTTGTTTCTCAGTGGGCTACTGCCGACCCGGCCGGCGGGCAAACTGAGCCGCGCCCATTGCCAGACACTGGCCGACACTATCAAAACTGTTTTGACCCAGGCGATTGCGAGTGGCGGAACGACGTTGCGCGACTTTGTTGGTGGCGACGGCAAACCCGGCTATTTTGCCCAGCAGTTGAATGTGTATGGTCGCGGGGGAATGCCCTGCCCCGGGTGCACCCGGCATTTACTCGAAATCAGGCTGGGGCAACGCAGCACGGTGTACTGCAGTCGATGCCAAAAATAAGCGGGATAAAAAACCGGCAGCCATGGGGGCGGCTACCGGCAACGCTGGGAATGGCAAGGGATCGCGCCACCACAGAATGGTTAATATGCTAACTGCTTCACATTACTGAACGGATCAATCTTTAGACGTTACCGTCTGCAGCGGTTGTTTGGTATAACTATTCATATTTATCGCCTATATAAATCAATCAAGTGACCGATGGAATGCCGGATGTCGCGTAAGTCAACAATAGCACTATCGGCTGAATTCAAGGACCTGTATGTTTTATCGGAAATGTTATTTTTTAACAGATTCATTACGTCGTTTTATTCTATAAGTTCCTTGCTCCGGATCACGGTCCAGAACAACGTTTCGAGGCAATATTGGCATCGATGGGACATTGGCCTGATTCGCTGCAGGACGCACTGGATTTCGACGAATGACGGACGGATGCACCTGCGCTGCCTGAATACTTATGGCAGTCGATGCCCGAGGTGAGGCCTGCTACAGTGCAACTGCCTCTGCCCGGTCGTTAGCCGATCATCGTATGGTTTCGACACCGAAACCAGGCTTTAACGTCCCGTAGCAATGCAACGCCGAGATCTGATCATGCATTGGTCATTCAAACCACTTTGCAACTACTCAGCGCGTGTCGTAACTGTTCAGGTGGCGACCAGATTTGTTCAGAGCAAGGCGAAAAATGTGAGTTTACTCGTGTAAATACTGCGCGCTGCCTGCGCTTCGCTGTACGAGCCGCCTGGTCAGGCGTTCAAACCTGTTCCCAACAGGTTTGTGACCGTTTTTTAACGCCGCTTTCATTTGTCGGTGCAGGGGCAAATCGGGGCGTGAGCTGAATAGTTACCTTTAGCTTAACTGACAATCAATCAAGGTTGGTCAGGCAGCAGCCCGAAGCCGCCCTTTTAGCGTACCTGTATCTTCCTGTATTACCTAACAGGTAATTTTTTCACCAACAGCGAGTCAACGGATATCGTGTTCAGTGTTATCATTCCAGCCCATAACGAGGCTGACGTCATCGGCCGGTGTCTGACCCGGCTATTGCACGGACTCGACACCGCTGTCGATGTGATTGTGGTATGCAATGGCTGCACAGACGACACAGCCAGCCTTGCCCGGACATTTCCCACTGTGCGGGTGGCCGAGATTCCGATAGCCTCCAAAATTGCCGCGCTCAATGCGGGCGACCGGATGCGTCGGTTCGATACCGTCGCTTACCTGGATGCCGATATCGTGATAGACGGTGCTGCACTGCATCAGGCCGTCAACGCATTGCAGGACCGCGCAATTTTGATTTGTGCGCCGCAGCTGGATGTCGATCTCTCCGGCGCATCCAGAGCCGTACGTGCCTTCTATAGTATCTGGACACGTCTGCCTTATTTTTCAGATCGACGCCTGGTGGGCTCCGGCCTTTATATCCTGGCACCGGAGGGCCGCAGCAGATTCGGGGAGTTTCCGGATATTATTGCGGATGACGGGTATGTGCGTGCGCTTTTCCAACCTCGAGAGCGGCTGACCGTCCCGAATGTAAAATTTCGTATCTTCGCACCACGCACGCTGCCGGACCTGATCAGGATAAAAACCCGGGCGCGCTTCGGGAATGCCCAGTTGCGACTCAGGTACCCGGAGCTGTGCGCCGGTGCGGACAATAGACCCACGGCATTTATCCGCCTGTTGCTGGGTCGTCCCTGGCTGATCCCTGCCGGTGCTCTGTATGCCTATACGCAGTGGCGAACAAGCCGTGCGTGCCGTAGCCGCCTGGCACGGCAGGACTTCAGCAGCTGGGAACGGGATGAGTCGTCCCGTGCCGGATAGCGCAACAATCGAACTTTGTAACTATTCAGCTCATGTCGTAACGGTTCAGATTTGTTCAGAGCAAGGCAAAAAATATGAGTTTACCCATGTCAATACTGCGCGCTTCGCTCTACGGGCCGCCTGGCCAGGCGTTAACACCTGTTCCCGACAGGTTTGTGACCATTTTTAACGCCGCTGTCATTTGTAGGTGCAGGGGCAAATCGGAGCGTGAGCTGAATTGTGACCGGACTTTCTATTCAAGATGAGGAGACATTCATGGCATCGCCTGCAAAAAAGGTATTGCTTGTTTCGTCGTGCGGCGGACACTGGGTGCAACTGAACCGATTGCTGCCCGCATTCGAGGGAGCCGATCTGTACTTCGCCAGCACCGAAAAGGATTATATGCAGACCTACCCTGAGGGCAGGTATCATTATATTCCTGACGCGTCGCTGGCCAGCAGCGTAGTTACGTTGTTGTGGCAGGCGTTACGTGTACTGTGGGTACTGTTAAAGGTACGCCCGCAGGTCGTCGTCACCACCGGCGCTGCCCCCGGCTTTTTTGCACTGGTGTTTGCGAAGAAGCTCGGCAAAAAAACCATCTGGATCGACAGCATCGCCAATGTTCACGCGCTATCACTCAGCGGGCGCAGGGCCGCCAAGCACGCCGACCTCTTTATCACGCAGTGGGAACACCTTGCCGATGAAGCGGGACCCAAGTACTTTGGATCCGTCGTATGATATTTGTGAGTGTGGGAACCCAATTGCCGTTCGAGCGATTGATCAGGGGCATGGATGAGTGGACGCGTCTTCATCCGGGTCATATGGTGTTCGCCCAGATAGGTGATACGGCCTATCGCCCCGAGTTTATGGAAACCGTACGAAAGCTGACTCCTTCGGAGTATTTACAGCGATTTCAAAGAGCATCTGTGGTCGTTTCCCATGCCGGCATGGGAACCATCATTACCGGCCTGGAGAACGCGAAACCGATGGTCCTGATGCCGCGACTGACCAGGCTCGGCGAACATCGCAATGATCATCAGGTGGGCACCGCCGAGAAGTTCGCCAACTTTGAATTGATTGATATCGCGCATACACCGGAGGCTCTCCACCAGGCGCTCAGCGCGCGCATTCAGCAGTCGCGCTCAAAACATGCCTGCGCCCAGGTGACAACGTCTCCGGAGCTGCTGGCCAGGTTACGGTCGTTCGTCGACGGTGAGGTGTAGCGTGGACGGCGAACCCGCCTGCTTGCAATGTGTGGGGTAAACGGCACGGAGATTGTATAGCGTGCGTTCAGTATGCGCGCCGTATCGACCCGGGTTCAGCATTGATTAAGTGCCCAATCGATAAAGTACAGGCCCGTTCGGATGAGAATTGCCAGACGGCTCCTGTCTTCCAGCCCGTTGCAACCGATCCAAAACCCAGACCGTCCCCGGACAGATGTCAATCGACCTGAAGAGATATCCATGTACGAAACATTTTACGGGTTCAAGAAAAAGCCATTCACACTGACTTCCAATGCCGAATTTCTTTACATGGGCAAAACGCACAGCAACGCATTTGCCATGCTGGAGTATGGCGTCCTCAGTCGATCGGGCTTTACGGTGATCACCGGTGAAGTCGGCAGCGGCAAGACGACCCTGATACACCATCTGCTGAAGCAGATCGATGACGCAGTCGATATCGGCTTTATTACCAATACCCGCAAAAATATGGGGCAGCTCCTGCCCTGGGTCATGCACGCTTTTCAGCTGGATTACCGGGAAGCGAATCCGGTTGCACTATATGACGCATTCTCGCGCTATTTATCGCAACAATACGCCAGCGGACAACGTACTGTATTGATTATTGATGAAGCGCAGAACCTGGGGCCGGAAGTTCTCGACGAGTTGCGTATGCTCTCCAATCTGAACGCCTCCGAAAGCCGGTTCCTGCAAATCATTCTCGTGGGCCAGCCGGAGCTGCGAGCGCTGCTGGGTTCCCCTGAACTGATGCAGTTTGCCCAGCGAATCGCCGCGGATTACCACATTGCGCCGCTGACCATCCACGAGACCATCTCCTATATCAAGCACCGACTGGTCACGGCAGGCGCCAATGACGATGTATTTACCCCCATGGCTTATGAACTGATACACATAATCAGCCGCGGTGTACCCCGACTGATCAATATTGTTTGCGATACGGCGCTGTCTTTCGCCTTTGGCGATGGCATCAGGCTGATCGAGGGCGACTATCTGAAAGGGGTTTTGAAGGAGCGCGCCGAAGGCGGCCTGCTGGCGTTGGGGCAGAACCCGCTCAAGCAGCTGGGTGCATCTGCCTATACGACGCCCGATCTGGACGAAATATTTGCCCGGGTAACCGTGGCGCGTGGTAACCATCCGATAAAATTGCGAGAACGTTAACCCGAGGTAGTTCCTGTGTACGAAGAAGACGTCGATCAGCCGCCATCGAATATAGGCCCCGCGTTCCTGCGCTACAAGTGGCATTTGTTGCTGGGCATACCGGTCCTGCTGGTGCTGACACTGGCTGTTGTGCTCGCCTTGCCGCCAGTCTACCGCGCCCAGGGTACGGTCATGGTGGAGACCCAGCAAATCCCGGTTGATCTGGTGCAGTCTACCATTACCACGGCGGCCATGGAGCAGATCGATATCATTCGCCAGCGGGTGATGACCCGGGAGAACCTGCTACAGATTATTCGCAAATACCCGTATCTGGGTTCGGTGGATTCGTCGCCTCTGGAAACCCAGCGCATTTTGAACCAGTTCCGTTCCGCGATTGTTCTGGATGTTGCCAGCACACAAAAGGGGCGCGAGATGGTGGCCATTGGTTTTAATCTTAGCTTCGGTTCGCGCAGCCCCGCCATCTCCCAGGCCGTAACCAATGACCTGGTCAATCTGTTTCTGAGCGAGAACGTCAAGGCCCGCACCACCCGCGCATCGGAAACGACGGATTTTCTCAGTACATCAGCCGATCAGATCCGGCGTGAACTCGACCATATTGAAGCCCAGGTTGCCGAATTCAAACGTGAGAACAAGGATGCCCTGCCGGAACACCTGAACCTCTATTTCGGCATGCGCGAAGACACCCGCAAGCGGCTGAGCGACATCAATCAATCCATCCGCGCCTATACCGATCAGATCACTTTGATGCAATCACAGCTTAGCCTCGCGCGGGAACAGTCGGGCAGTCTGGCCGGCGCTGAAACCGACCTGGCGACCCTGCGCGATGAATATAAACGGCTGATGCTGAATTACACGCCGGCGCACCCGGAGGTGGTATTACTGCGGGAACAAATCGAATTGCTGGAGCAGGGCGAACCCGATACCGACGCACCGCGCGTCTACTCCAGCGCCGAGCTGGCGGTGGTCAATCAGGTTGCCTCCCTGAAAACACAGGTCGATCATTTGCACATCGAGAAAGACAACCACCTCGAAAAGCTGAAAGATATCGAACAGCGCATCATTCGTATTCCCCAGGTCGAACGCGGGTTTGTTTCCATTCAGCGCGATTACGAAGCCAAGCTGGCCCAGTACGAACGTATTATAGCTAAAACCCAGAACGCCGAAATGGCCGAAAATCTCGAGCATGAGCGCAAGGCCGAACGCTTTACACTCCTTGAGCCGCCCATGCTGCCGTCGGCGCCGGCTGAACCGGAACGGCAGAAAATACTGGCCATGGGTGTGTTTATGTCGCTTAGCCTGCCCATGGCACTGGTGATACTACTGGGATTTCTCGACCGCAGTATCCGCACGGCAAGTGCTCTGGAAAAATACACCGGCGCGCCGCCATTAATGGAAATTCCGGTCATTCAAACGCAGGAAGAACGACAACGCTATCAACAGCGCATCCGTTATACACTGGTGGGTATGGCCTGTGTGATTCTGGTAACGGCGGCACTGGTCCATCTGCTGGTGATGCCGATCGATCTTCTGGTCATGAAAATCGCCGCACGTTTCGGGGTTTAGCCCCAAAATTAAACCTGTAGACCGAATTATGAACCGTATTCAAAAAATCGTCGCGAGAGGCAAGGCCGAGATTATCAAGGATGCCGGCACGGCATTCGTCAGCTCGACGCCTCGCACCAGCGCCCGCGATATCGAAATTGATGCCCAGGCGTTTCAATACACCAGAACGCCGGTGATCGAGGTCCCTGACGCAACCCTGCAGCAGCACCGAATCGTTGCCCAGAACAAGGGCGACCCCAACGGCAGGCGGTTCCAGCTATTGCGCGCAAAAATTTTGCAGCAGATGCGCCGCCGGAACTGGACAACGCTCGCGATCACCTCACCTACAGAGGGTTCGGGCAAGACACTGGTTGCCATTAATCTGGCCATCAGCATGGCACAGGAAGGCAACCAGTCAGTACTGCTGGTCGATCTGGATCTCGGTAACCCCTGCCTGTATCGCTATTTCAATCTGCAACCCCGGTTCGGCATTCACGATTATCTGGAAGGTCGCTGCGTGCTGGAAGATACGTTTGTCAATCCGGGCATCAGTGGTCTGGTACTGGCGCCCGGCCGACCAAATGCCGGCAGCGCATCCGATCAGATGGCGCGGCCAGTCGTCAGATCCATGGTCGAGGAAGTGAAACACCGCTATAAATCCCGCGTAGTGATTTTCGACCTGCCACCGGTATTGCTTGCAGATGACGTCATGGTCTTCCTGCCCAATGTTGATTGCTCCCTGCTGGTCATAGAAGCCGGCGCAGTCAATCGCGGTCAGTTAAACCAGACACTCGATATATTCGGCAGCAACCCGGTGTTGGGCACGGTATTGAATAAATCGACCTCGGCTGCCGACGGTATCGACCATTAACGTGGTATCTCTCGCACATTATTTATCGCCCGCGCCAGCCAGTTTTCAATGAAAGATCTGAACCTTGCCAAACTGCTGATAATCTCGGTATTTATTCCGGCCGAGTTCTATTTTGAGGTGGGCGGCCTTAAAATCGAAGTGTACCGGGTAATTCTGGCAACCGGAACGCTGTACTTCGGACACAAATTTTTACTCAATTTTCATTTGAGCCGCGTAAATGACGTGCTCATGCTGGTGATTGCGACACTCGGTGTTGTATCTCTACTGGTTAATCATGGTCTCGTCGGCGGCACCGAAAAAGGCGGCATTTTCTTTCTGGAATCCATGGGTGCTTACCTTATTGCCCGGTTCTGTATTCGCAGCGAGCAGGATTTTGTAAAGACATTTACACTGTTTGCCTGGCTGATTGCTTTTTTTTGTGTATTCGCGTTTATCGAATGCACGACCGGCCGACGCCTGATTCATGAAATTGCCTACTGGCTGACGGGACACAATGTTTTACCAGACGGTGTACGCTACATTACGCCGGATTATATGCGGGCCGGCTTTGTACGGGCAGCGGGACCATTTTCCCACCCGATTCTCAATGGCACCATTTCGGCAATGGTGGTGCCAGTCATGCTGGCAGTTTATCTGCTCACGCGCCGGTTCAGGTACCTGGTCCTTTTCGGGCTGGCCATTTTTTCCACGGTCAGTTCGTTGTCTTCGGCACCATTGCTGGTTCTTTTATTAAACTTAATGATGCTTGGTTACTTTTTTGTCAAACGCGTCATGAAACACGCCGTGAAGTACCTGGTGTACGCGCTACTACTGGCCCTGACTTTTGTGCAACTGTTCAGTAACCGGGGCGTCATCAAACTGATTATCCAGAATATGACGTTTAATCCGCATACCGGTACCCATCGACTGTTGATCGTCGAGCATCTCTCGGATGATATTATGCTGTCGCCGTTTCTCGGCTCCGGCATCGGTGCTTTCTGGTCAGCGCCTGGCTGGATGGGTCAATCCATTGACAATTACTGGCTGGCCATCGCATTCTTCCACGGCATTCCGTTCTCGTTGTTGCTGCTGGGCCTGACCATATACACCATTTACCGGATTCCGTTAAGTGTTGTCCCCGGGCGGGAATACTATGTTTATTTTTCAGTAAAGGTCATATTGGTGTCCCTGATGATGTCGGGCTTTACCGTACATTTTTTTGATAAGCTGTCCTTTCTGTTTTATTTCCTGCTGGGCGTCGGCGCGTGGTTCGCCAATGCCAGGCATCCGACTGTTTACAATGATCGCCTGCAACAGGCCGCGCGCAATGCACCCGTCAATGCGCCTTCCGATATTTTGACCCCCAGGAACCCGAGATGGTAACGAATGATTCATGCCCGCTGGACCTGAGCATTCTCATTGTCTGCTACCGGTCCCGCGACGATATTGACCGCTGCATCAGCAGCGTCCTGCACAGTCGTCTGCCAAACGTAGCCTACGAGATTCTGCTGGTTAACAACGCCGATGATGGGCTGGAAAGTTATGTTGCAGACAGGTATCCAACAGTTCGTATTATAGAAAACCGGGAGAACCTGGGGTTCGGGCCCGGAAATAACCTGCTGGCACTGCACGCCCGCGGCGAAAAACTGTTGTTGCTCAATCCCGACACCGAGTGTCCGCCCGAGGCGATTGCCCGGCTTTTGCACCTGGCAGACCGTTATCCGGCGCATCAGGCCTGGGGAGCTGTCACCCGCTTTGCCGACGGCAGTCGCGAATTTAGCTCCATGCAGGCGGCACCCGGCATCTTCAATGAAACCCTGCGCCTGCTGGGTCTGAGCAGGTTCATTCCGCGCAACTCGCAACTCACGGCGGATATCGAACTGGTTGAGGTATTGTCCGGTGCTTTCATGATGGTGAATCGCAGCCTGTGGGAAAAGCTCGAAGGGTTCGATGAACGGTTTTTCATGTACAGTGAAGAAGTTGACCTCTGTCGACGAATCACCCGCACCACCGGATTGAAGTTGCCGCTGTCAACCGGAATCTGGATTTATCATTATGTCGGCAGGAGCAGCAATCCGGCCCGCCGTACACGGATGATCTTTCAGGCAAAAATGCTCTACGAGCGCAAGCACTTTCCTGCGCTGCACAATCGGGTGATGGGCAGTGTACTGTATACCATTGCGCTGTCGCGTTATCTGACGGGAAAACTGCTGTTTTTAACCGGCCGCCGCCATCAGGCTTCAGCGTTGATCGAGATGTACAGCGACCTGGTTAAAAACCCGCAATGGCTGCAGATGCGCATCGAAAATCCACCCGGAGGCCAACCCGAATAAAGCATGAAGGAGCCGGAATGTCGGGACGTGTGGCCTGATGCCCGCGCGTCTCAGTGATTTCAGGAATCCGGAAAGCGAGCCAAATGGTGACGCCCACAGGTCCAAGGACGCGATTGGCGCGCAGGTGACAGCTATACCACAGCGACGTTTCCACAAAGGCAGTTGCGGCACAACCCTGACAAAGGTGCGCCGCTGTAATGGGTGCGGACTAATCGTCCATTTCAATAATCGTGACTGTTAAGTTACGGGGCGCAGCGGGTTTGAGCCGGGACTGGAATGCGCCAATATCCACCTGCACCGAACGTTTTCGACCGTCGATATCCGTATCCGGAACCTTTTCGTTTACGCCAGCATCGCGCGCGGGCGAATTCTTGGCCAGCTCGAAATTGAGATTCTTGTAGTCGACAAAATGCCGGCTCCGTTCGCGGGGTGACATGTTATGATCCATTACAGACCCCTTACTGTCGGCTTTGACATCCGACAGATTATTGCGGATCAGGTTGCCACTGCTGGGGGTGCCATCTTTGTGGTTACCGATGTGTATTCTCGGCGCCCTGCTGAGATCATCGTCTGCATCCACCACTGTGTTGTTAACAATCTCCGAGTTTTTTGCGCCCAGCAACGTAATGCCGTGAAAGTGATTGGCGACGACGAGATTGTTACGTATTTTCCAGTTTTCGTATATCCCGTCAAAACAGCCGATGGCCTGAAAGTCAGATCGCAGGGCTTTGTTGGGGTGGTAATAATCCCAATATATCTGGTTACCTTCCAGTACGACGTTTTTAACCGGTTTACCATTGCTGGACCAGCTCTGGAAAGCATCGTCATGATTGTCATCGACCTTGATGCCATTGGCGATCAGATTGTTGGTGTACCGCGAATTGTCGCCCAGGCCGCGCAGACCGTCCACACTGAAATTCAGGATCCGGTTGTTGTCAATGGTAATAAAATCTGCGAGGGCCTGCACAGCGTTGCCGGTATTGTAAACGGTGTTTCCCTGCGCCAATGAATGTGGCGCGTTCAGTTTGATACCATTTTTGGAGCGGGTAATCCAGTCTTCTTTGGTCCACTGCGCGATATCGGGATCGGTATAAACCGTGTTATCGACCAGTTCAATACGTTCGCTTGGACCATGATACGCGTGGCTGTCCACATCAATCATGGTGCGCCATGACGGTGTACCATGCAGAAAGCTGGCACTGACCGCCAGCCCTTCGATACGCCAGTACGATGACGACCGAATACTGATCTGCGAAGCCATCGCCGTCGCACCGGGCGCCGCTTTTACAACAATAAAATCGGTATTTAACAGACTATGTATTTTTACTTCACCATGATAACCAGACAATAGCACAAGCGTGTCGCCACTTTTGATGGGCGCGCCGGGGTTCACAGACACGCGTGTTGCGTTAACCGAGTAAGGTGTCGTCCATTTTTGCGCAGAGACCAGGCCGGCGTCCAACACTTGCTGCAGGGAGGGCCAGGGCTGTTCGCGGCTACCCGGATGCTTGAGCGAACCGTTATGCGGATCCAGATAAAATGTCGCCGCATGGGCCGACATTGAAATCGACAGGACCGCGGTTAGAAGCATATAAAAAACTGGATGGCGCATCATATTTATCTCTGGTTATTGGCCCGGCTAAAACGGGATTTATACTCTGTCGCAGGCTGAAGATATTAAATAAACTGCCATTTCTCGCACTGCCCATGCCTTAATAATAGGCAAATATTCCGCTGGTTTTAACACGCCTGCTTATAAGAAAAGCCCGCCATCGACTATTTTTACATTAGCTGCGCGACTTAACATTTTTTTTGTGACCGACTTTGCGCAATATCCCGTCAAACACAATTAATTCGCTGAATCAGCATCGGTCAATAGTAAATCAATCTATAGCACCCTCAACGCGTCTGCTAATTTCATAACATGTATCGCGTAATCAGTTGCTGCAACAAGCGGCAGACGTGGAAGGAATTGCTATGAATCGTTGGGTTTTTATATTGTCGGTCTTTGTTTTTGTTGGTTGCGGCGGATCGCCGTCGTCACCACCGACAACGACGCCACCCCCTGTTACCGGTCCCGTTGAACCGCCGCCAGAACCCGGCCCGACACCCAACCCCGATCCAGACCCGGCGCCTCACCCTGGTCCGGGCCCCGAATCCAATCCGGGACCCGGCCCGGCTGCTCCGCCGACTGCGGTAAACGATCAGGCGATCGTCCGGCAAAACTCAACAGCCAATAGTATCGACGTATTGCGCAACGATCTGCCTGGCGATGGCGGCGCGCTATCACTGGTCAGTATCGTTCCGGGTCTCGGTGACGCACAGGTCGCACAAAACCAGGCAGAGTATACGCCGATGCCTGGCTTTATCGGTGCGGAAACGCTGAGCTATCTGGCTGTCAATCCGGCAGGTTACCAGGTTAGTGCAGATCTCGAAGTCGTGGTCATTGGCGAAACGGGTGCGACCCTCAAGATGGCATGGGAATTGGATAACACAGCCGAGGTAACCCAATACCTGGTTTCTCAACGGAATATCGCCGCGCCGTTCCTGGAGACCATAACAGCCTTTGACAATGACGGCAGGCAGCAGATTTTCCTGAATATCACGTCAAGTGGAGAATATGCATTCAAAGTCGCGGTGGTGGATAGCGGTGGGGAACGCAGCGACTGGAGCGAGACTGTGAAACAGGTTATTACGTTCTGAGAAATTCGGACCATTTTTACGGCCCTGGCGGCAAATGTCAGGTAAAAAAAACCCCGTTCTGATAACAGAACGGGGCAATGCTCATACCTTTGGGACTGCATTCATAAACAACCAACTAGGAGTGTGTGCCGGCCAATCGCTCAATCAGCCTCGCACACTTATTCTGACCCGGTCTTTTTTGAAAAGTTCGCGCGCTCACAAATTAATTTTCTGCATACGGTCAATCAGTGCGCTTCATCCCAGTTGGCGCCGCTTCCAGCCTCTACCAGCAGGGGCACCGTTAACGACTGCGCGGCGCTCATGCGCGTAACAATGCCGGCAGTCACACTGTCCACGTAAGCGTCTGCCACTTCAAATACCAGTTCGTCATGCACCTGCATGATCATACGCGCATCGACACGGTCTGCATCCAGCCAGTTTTGTACACTGATCATGGCTTTTTTGATAATGTCCGCCGCGGTGCCCTGCATCGGTGCATTGATGGCCGTGCGTTCGGCGGCCTGACGGCGCATCGGGTTGCTGGCGTTAATCTCCGGCAGGTGCAGGCGTCGCCCATTCAGTGTTTCCACATAGCCTTTTTCCCGGGCAGACTGGCGGGTTTGCTCCATATAGTCACGCACACCGGGATATCGTTCAAAGTACCGTTCAATGTAGCCCTGGGCTTCGGTGCGACCAATATGCAGCTGGCGCGCCAGACCGAAAGCCGACATCCCGTAAATCAACCCGAAATTTATCGCCTTGGCGCCGCGACGCTGGTCGGTACTGACCCGTTCGAGCGGCACACCGAACACCTCGGCGGCAGTGGCGCTGTGAACATCCAGACCGTCGATGAACGCCTGGGTCAACCCTTTGTCGCCGGACAGGTGCGCCATAATGCGCAATTCAATCTGCGAATAGTCCGCAGCTACAATCCGGTACCCGGGCGGCGCAATAAACGCTTTGCGGATGCGGCGCCCCTGCTCCGTGCGGATCGGGATATTCTGCAGGTTGGGATCCGCCGACGACAATCGGCCGGTTGCGGTCACCGCCTGATGATAGGAGGTGTGCACCCGGCCAGTCACCGGATGGATCATGGCCGGCAATTTGTCGGTGTAGGTCGATTTGAGCTTCGACAGCATGCGGTGCTCAATGATCACTTTCGGCAAGGGATAATCGTAGGCCAGATCCTGCAGCACATCTTCGGCGGTGGATGCCGCGCCTTTGGCCGTTTTTTTCTTGACCGGAATTTTCTGTTCTTCAAAGAGTATCTGGCCCAATTGCTTTGGCGATGCCAGATTGAACGGTCGACCCGCAAGTTCATAGGCCTGCTGTTCCAGTGTGTGCAATTGCAAGCCGAGCTCGTGACTCTGCTGCGCCAGTGCCTGGCCGTCCAGCAGCGCGCCAGTATGTTCTATGCGCAGCAACACCGGGACCAGCGGTAGTTCAATCTCCTCGAACAGCGTGCGCAGGGCGGGTTGCGCCACCAGGTCGGGCCACAGACACTGGTGCAGCCGCAGTGTTATATCCGCATCTTCGGCGGCATAGGGGGCTGCCTGGGCCAGGTCGATCTGGTTAAAGGTCAACTGGCGCGCGCCTTTACCCGCGATATCTTCGAAATGGATCGTTTCGTGCTCCAGGCACCGGCGCGCCAGAGAATCCATATCGTGCCGCTGCACGGAATCGAGCACGTAGGACTCCAGCATGACATCCCAGGCAATGCCACGCAGGGTGATGTTGTGATTCAGCAGAACGTGGGCATCATACTTGAGATTCTGGCCCACTTTTTTTACGGAGGGATCTTCCAGCAGCGGCTTTAATGCCCCGAGGACTGTCGTCTCGTCGAGCTGGTCGGGCGCGCCCGGATAGTCGTGACCGAACGGGACATAGGCGGCATTGCCGACCTCTATGGCAAATGACACGCCGACGACCCGCGCCTTCATATAATCCAGACCGGTGGTTTCGGTGTCGAAAGCAAAATAGTCAGCAGACGCCAACCGTTCTACCCAGCGCTGCAGGGCTTCCGGCGTCAATACGGTTTCATATTCGGTGACCACTGCAGCCGGAGGCGGTCTGGTGCCGGGACCGCCAGCCCCGGACAGCTTTGATGTGCGCTCGATATCCTCCACCCAGGATTTGAATTCCAGTTCCTGAAACAGTGCCAGCAGCCTTTTGTCGTCTGAAGCGCCGGTGCGCAGCTCAGTGACGGGCAAATCCAGCGGCACATCGGTTTTTATGGTCGCCAACTGCAGTGACAAAAAGGCCTGCTCGCGGTGCTCCGTCAACTTCGCAGCCAATGATTTAGCCCCCCGCAATGGCAGTGCAGCGACCTGATCCAGGCTGGCATAAATCTGATCCAGACTGCCCAGCGCCTGGATCAGTCCCAACGCTGTTTTTTCGCCGACACCCGGCACCCCTGGAATATTGTCAACCTTGTCACCCATCAGAGCCAGAAAATCGATCATACGCTCGGGCGGAAAACCATATCTCTCCAGCATTCCGGCGGTATCCAGACAGGTGGCGGTCATGGTATTGACCAGCGTTACATGCGGCCCGACCAGTTGTGCCATGTCCTTGTCGCCGGTCGATACCACCACGTCGCGTTTCATCTCGTTGGCCTGCCGGGCCAGCGTACCGATTACGTCATCGGCCTCCACGCCCTCAATCATCAGCAAAGGCAGACCCATCGCTTTGATAATGGCGTGTATGGGTTCGATCTGCAGCCGCAGTTCGTCCGGCATCGGCGGACGGTGAGCCTTGTAGGCGGCGAATATTTCGTCGCGAAAGGTTTTGCCTTTGGCGTCGAATACGACGGCTATATTGCTGCCCGGATAATCCTTGGTCAGCCGGCGAATCATATTGATGACGCCCTTTACCGCGCCGGTCGGCTGGCCTTTTGAATTGGTCAGCGCTGGAAGCGCGTGAAATGCGCGGTAAAGATAAGAAGACCCGTCGACCAGAACGAGTGGTGTGTTGGCGCTCATAATGTTTGTGTCAGTTGGATGGCGGAGGGGGCGTCAGCATAACTGATTATGAGGCGATTTTGGGACTTTGGCGGACTCAGACCATCCACTTATATAACTTTTAGTTGCTTAGAACCTGGCACTTATTCGGATTAAGTTATAGGCGTGTGCGTTACCCGCGCGAATGTTACCCACCCATTTATTTGTCACATAAATTTAATACTTTGTGTTTTCAATACGATAGGTACGTTCGCTGCTTTGGTTGCAAATTATTTCTTGCAAATTCCACGGCCGGTGTTACCATTTGTAACGCGTAGTAACACATTGCGCACGGAGTATCGGACCACCCTATATCTGATACTCGGTATCAACCAACAGACCCGGAGGAAAAATGAAATATTTGGGTTTAGCATTCCTGGCAATTTTAGCAGCGCCGACCAGCGCTGATGCCGGCGCGGTTGGTGCCAACGTTTCACAATCAGCGAAAACCGATACCCCATGGGAGATTGCTATTGAAGAGACAGGCGCCAGTGCCAACCGGCTTACCGAGCAGGCTTTAAACACCACCCTGGTTCACAGACATAACGAGGGTGCCATTGACACCTATGTCGCCAATGCCAGTGAGGCCCTGTCACTCAAAATGCAACAGCGAATTTTGGACAATCTGCAGCTCCTGAGAGCCGAGCAGGTCATTGTGCAGCGATAGCGAATTGAACCATCCCGATTGACGTCCCGCGCTCCCCGTCCCGTTTCCCCCGGGGCGGGTTTTTTTGCCGATCCGAAAACCACAAACCGCCACGAGCCGTACAGGCCAGGAGCCGGTTGACATTCATCAACACATTTGCCGACCTGCCATATCACCATTTTTTAGTCTTCAGCGCCTAGAATGGAATTTCCGCTAATGTCCTTTATTGCTACACTGGCCGGTCTGCTTCTGGGCCGTTCACTATGAAATTTCTGCTTCTCACAGTATTGGGCGCGCTACTGGTGCTGGCATCGCCAGCCGGTTGGGCGCTGCTGGATAATTTTCTGGAAGAACATCCGTATCGGATTCGCATGGACGACAAGAAGCTGGCGGGAGAGATCAAAGACCGGCTGGATGAGCAACGCAAGGGCAGCGCGGAATATAAAGCCCTCGACAGTCCCCAACGGATAATGCAGTTTGACCGTAAAATACTGCTCGATCTGCTAAAAGCCGAAGGTTACTACGAGGCGCGTGTTGAGACGACCTCCTCCGATGAAGATGAGCTGGTGTATACCGTCGACGTCGGTCGACCCTATACCATACGCTCGATCACCATCCGTTTTCCCGATGGCGTCAACCCCCCAGCAAAAAGTACGCTGCCCGTGCGGGAAAAGCAAAACCTGCGTGCCCGTGCCGTCCTCGACAGCGTCCGCTTACTGGAGAGCCACGTCACACGTAATCACTGCCTGTATAACGTAGCCGTGCGCTATGAAGCACGCGTTAATCGCAGCAATGCCGATGTTGCTCTGGTTTTCATACTTGCCGACAGTCCGCAGGTGACCTTTGCCGAACCCGAGCTCAGCGGCCTCGAAAACATTAAAGATGAGCACATCTACCGCTTTTTCGAGTTCAGCGCGGGAGATTGCTTCAAACGCGAAGCGATTGAGCAGACCCGGCTGGCCCTGTTACAAAGCAACCTGATTGCCAGCTCCGACGTGACCATCGCCACGCCAAAAGACGGTCAGGTTCAGACCACCTTTCAGCTGACCGAACGCCGTCATCGAACATTCCGGGCCGGCCTGGGCTACGAGGGGGACCTCGGGGCCTCGTTGATGCTGGGCTGGCAGCACCGCAACATGTTCAGGAGCGGTCGCAAGCTGGACATCTCCACCACTTTTGGTGAACAGCGCAAAGGCGTACTGGCCGAACTGACGGCGCCGCATTTTCGTCGACGGGAACAGACCCTTACCCTGTACGGTGACATCGCCGAGGAAAAGCAGGATGCCTATAAATCTACTTACGGTGAATTCGGGGTAAACCTGAACCGCCCGATCCGGCGACACTGGTCGGGCAATGTGGGTACCGTCATTCAGTTCAGCCGGGTTATCGATGGCGATGAAGAAGAAGATTTTGCGCTGCTGAGCTTTCCCGTCAGTCTGGATTACAATCGGACCAATGATTTGCTGGACCCGCGGTATGGCTGGTCGGTTAACCTGAAAACCCAGCCATTCGTCGACCTGTACGAAACCAGCAGACGATTTTTAAAGACAACACTGGTGGGCGCCGTATATCTCACCGAATCGGACTGGAAATGGCAGCCAACCCTGGCATTGCGCGCCGCTACCGGCACCCTGAGTGACGTATCGCTGAACGATGTGCCAAAAGATCACCGATATTATGTCGGCGGTGGGGGTTCCGTCAGAGGTTATGCCTATCAGAGCCTTGGCGCGCTGGACGAAAACAACGTACCGGAAGGGGGCCTTTCGTTTGGTGAAACCTCCGCGGAGATCCGCCTGCGCCTGTCAGAATCCTGGGGTGCCGTGGTATTTGCCGACGGCGGCTACGCGTATACCGATGAACTGCCGGAATTCGGACGGGACTTTCTGTGGGGCGTGGGCGTGGGTGTTCGCTATTTCACGAGCTTCGCGCCGTTTCGGCTCGACATTGCAACGCCGCTGACCGAGCGCCGCGATGCCACCGGCGGTCGCATTGACAACAAAGTAGAGCTGTATATCAGCATTGGCCAGGCATTCTAGGGTCTGTTGGCGTTCCGTCATCACCACTGCTGGCGGCCATTTTTTCGACTGGCGAGGCAGAAGAAGCGTGGTTTGGTGGTACCAAATAAGCGACTGATAACGACGCCAGGCGGAAAAATGGCCCCAGCCCTTCGGGTTGCGCCTGAAAACGCGCCACTTGACGTTGCTCCTCATGCATTTGGAGCGACCAGACCACATTCGTCGCGTCGGCATGCCGCATCACAAAATTGGCGCGTTTTCAGGCACAACAGAGGCGATGATGAAACGTCAACAGACCCAGGATATTCGTGCTCATGAAGTTCGTTAAGGTAATTTCTCGGACATTGCAGGGGCTGCTGGCCCTGCTGCTGTCGCTGTTGGTACTGGTGGTGTTCGTGTTAACGATCGCACTGGGAACGGAAACCGGCCGCCTGTGGCTGGTCGAACAGGGCACAGGCCTGGCCGGCAACGCCGGCATTGATATCCACATGACACAGCTACAGAGCCCCGGCCTCGACCAATGGTCGCTGGCGACGCTGACTGTCGCGATGAACGGCTCACCACTGGTTGCCATAGATCAACTGGCACTCAGCTGGCGACCCTGGTCGCTGTTTCAAAAGCACATCGAGATTCACGCGTTAACCGCTGCACGTGTCCACTACTTCGAACCGGAAGCCCGCGAACCCGAGACAGAGCCTGCAGATGATTCCGGCGGCGGCCAGATGTGGCCAGTAACCATCGACGAGCTGGCTGTGGGAGAGATTGGCGTATTCGATACGGCCGGCGATACCCGGCTGCCGCTATTGCGGGTTGGCGGTGCCGGCAAACTGTTCCACGACAATATCCCCGTACAGCTCCAGGCCGACGTGGAGACCCTGAGTGACCCGATAACAAAACTCGTGGTCGACAGTCAGGCCCTGTCATCTACCCAGATTCGCATTACCGGCAGCCTGCAGGAACCGCCCGCCGGCTGGCTGGGCGGACTGCTATCCCTGCCGGATGCGCAGGGCCTTGACGCCCGCTTTGATATTGAGCTGACCCAGAACCAGGACGAACTGCGCATTGATATCGAATCGTTCTCACTGCCCTTTTTACAACACGCACTGGCGGCCCGGGGCAGCGCCCGCCTGCAGCAGCCCGGCAACACCCTGACCATTCGGGAGCTGTTGCTGGAGGTGGATGACAACCGTCAACGGATCAAGGGCACCGTGTCCCCCGAAGATCTGTTTCTGGACGTGCAGCTGTCCAGCCTGCCACTGACACTGGCAAAACCCTGGTTGCCAGAGTTGCAGCGCGGGTCGGCCAGCGGGCGCGTGGAAGTGGACTGGTTCCTGGCAGGTGAAGACGCCCTGCCCAACGTCGCCGGCAATCTCGAGTTTGATGTCGGCATTCACCAGCAGGCCATCAAGGGCAGCCTGGAAGGGTCTTTGAAACAGAATCTGGTCCAGTTACAGCCTGGCTGGGTGACTATCGACAGGACACGGGTAACGCTGCAAGGCACTGTCGATCTGGACGGCGATGCCAATGCCCTGCAGGCTCATGTCACCGATTTCACCACGGACATTCTCGCGCCCTGGCCTGTTGAACTGCCGGAAGGGCTGACAGTGACCAATCGTTCTACCCGCCTGGAACTGCAAGGCTCGTTCGATCAGCCCCGCCTGCTGGTCGACGGCGATGCGCACGCTGTTTATCAGGGACAGCAGGTATCCATCAATGCCCAGGCTCGCGCGTCAAAGGACGCCGCGCAGATCACACGCTTGCAGGTTGACACCGGTAACAGCCGACTGCAGGCCGAAGGCAAACTGGACTGGACGACGGCTACCAACAATCTAACTGCTCAGTTCACACACCTGGACAATGGCCTGCTGGCATTTTTACCCGAAGAAACACGCGCGCAATTGCCGGACGGTCTGCGCTTTGATGCCAGTGGCACCGCACAGATCAAGGGTGAACTGCAACAACCTGACCTGGCAACCGAATTTACGATTGAAGGTGATTTTGAAGAAGACGGCGAGACCATTCCGTTCGTTTTATCCACCAACGTCTCGCTGAAGGTCGCTCCGCTGGAAAATCTGGCAGTGGATATACGCCAGTTCGAGGCTGTGCTGTTCGAGCAGCCGGTGTTCGATCTCAAGGGGCACTATCGGCCCGACGATATGAATCTGCAGCTATCCATGTCGCGCCTGCCGACCCGTACCCTGGCAGCTTTCGGCTTAAGCAATCTGAGTGGTGACGCACAGGCGGCGCTTTCTCTTACCGGCCAGCTGGCGCAACCGGTGCTGGAAGGTCATATCCATTATGCGAGAACCCTGAATGTCGTGGGCCGGGGCGGCGCGCAGGAAGTGCCCGTTGCCGTTGACACCCGGTTTTCCCAGAACGACGAACAGTTGATGATAGAAATCAACCTGCAGCAGAGCGAGACCTCCGCCGGACAAATCAATATCGCCCTGCCGCTGCAACAGTATCTGGATGCATTGCAAAGCCAGAGTCAACAGCCACTGCCGCTGGCAGCCGACATTCAGGGGAATCTGGATCTTCAGGCAGTGAATCTGTTGATGGACACCACCACGCAGACATTCCGTGGCAGGCTGCTGATAGACACCCAACTGGCGGGCGACCTGTCAAATCCGGCGATCGATGGCCAGGTGCAACTGGCTGAAGGTTACTACCAGAATGTCGTCGCCGGGGTAGAACTCTGGGACATGGCCCTGACGCTGCGCGGTGACGGCAACCTGATCCGGTTGGATACCGCACAACTGAAAACCCCCGGCAACGGCCAAATTTCGGCCGAGGGGCGGCTGGACTGGCGCGCCGCCCAGGCATCCGATCGCAATGCCCTGCAACTACAGATTCTGGCGCGCAACGCAACATTGGTTCAGCGGGCAGATGTGGAGGGGCAAATCAACGGTGAAATCAACATTAACGGTCACAGTGACGACATTTGGGTGAAAGGTGAAATCGAAGTGGCGCCACTGAATATCAATATCGGGGCCGCCACCGCCGGTTCGATTCCCCGTATCGAGATAATCGACGAAGAGGAACAGGCGGCTGCCGAACAGGCCGAAGCGGAGTCCGCGGCCATGCCGACTGTCCATCTCGATTTGCGGATTTTCACAGATCAGCAGGCTTATCTGCGCGGCCGCGGCCTGGACACCGAGCTTTTCGGCGAGATAAAGCTGACCGGGACGGCCGATGAACCAAACTACACCGGCACCTTCAATACCCGTCGGGGTCGACTGGACATACTCAACAAACGGTTTACGCTGGCCGAGGGTCAGGTGCGTATCGCCAATGAAGTTATCGGGCTGAATATCACCAGCACATACGCCGATGCCGACCATGAATACCGCGTCGAAGTATTTGGCACTGTGAACGAACCACAAATAAACCTGTCTTCCACGCCCGCCCTGGCCGAAGATCAGATACTGTCGCGGTTGATTTTTGGTAAATCCGTGCAGGAAATTTCCGCGTTTGAAGCGTTACGTCTGGCCGCCGCCGTTAATTCACTGCGTAGCGGCAGTTCGTTCGACCCCATTGACAATGTCCGCGACCGGCTAGGCGTCGACACATTGACAGTCGGTGGCGGTAGCGGCGCTGATCAAAGCGGCCTGAACGTGGGCGTTGGAAAATACCTGAGCGACCGGGTCTATCTGGAACTGGAACGAAGCAACAGCACGACCGCTACCCAACAATGGCAAAGTTCGGTGCAGATTGAATTAACGTCCATGCTGACATTAAAAGGCGGCACAGGGGATACCGGCAGTGGCAAGGCGGAGCTGCTCTGGAAACGCGATTACTGAGGTGCGGGCGCCGACCATTTTTTTTGCAGCAACGCCAGGTAGGGACGAAACCCGCTGGCCAGCAGGCACGCCCGCAATGTGGTCTTTATATCGCCGCTCAAGGCTCTCGCCTCCCGCGCTGTCTGACGGGCGAGCGCCGGTTCTCCGTCACAATGCAGTAATTCGGATTTGCGGCTAAGGAAATAGGCCAGTCGGCGACGGAATACACCCAGCGCAACCATTTTCTGCAATGTATCCAGGTTGCTGGCGCCCAGTAAAGCCAACCCCCGCAACTGTACCTGAATGGAGCAATCAATGCGCCGGTGCACCCGGTCCGGTTCAGCGGCATTACTGAGCCCTGCCCTGTGATTGCGGCGGGCGATGGTCGCGAGGCTTTCATTAATGAAGGTGACTTTGTGCGCGGCCACCAACTGGTAAAACAGGGCTGTATCTTCAGCCACCCACAACGACTCATCAAAAGCACCGCATTGCAACAACAGGGATTTTCGGATCAGCAACGTTTGTACCATGGGGTGATGATCCGAACGCGTCATAAATTCTACTGCCTGACTGTAGCTGCGCACACCGCCCGGACTCAGCCCGGGGTCCAATGCTTCCATGCCGTCGTACCGTGCGCCGCCGTCACTGGAAATACCGCAATAACAAATATCGGTTTTTTCCGCAGCCAATGCTGCAAGCTGTCTCTCCAGCTTTTGCGGATGCCAGGTATCATCTGAATCAAGAAAAGCGAGCCATTCGCCCCGGGCCTGGGCGACACCCGCGTTGCGAGCGCTGCTTACGCCGCCGTTGGCCTTGGAGATCAGCCGCACCGGTGCGGGCATACGGCAAAACTTTTCGACCGTGCTATCGGTCGAACCATCGTCGACGATCAGGATTTCAGACGCAGGCAACGTCTGGGCCAATACACTGTCCACAGCATGCGACAGTATGTCGGCCCGGTTATAGGAGGGGATAATAACGCTGATTGACGACACACATACATCCAAAAACGGCAGTTGAAAAAATCGGTACATGACAGGATTTACGCAACAAAGCGTTTTATAGCAGCGCTTCGGCACGCTTTGCCCGAACATTCTAGCCCGAATAATTCATGAAGGCGCGCCTTTTTCTTCCCGACGTTGCACCCTGTCTGTTCCAGTTTAAAAACGTCGGTTCCGGCACCTCCACCGAGCCCAAAATAAAGTCCAAAAGACGGATATTCACCTACCGCGTTAAGCAGTGGTTCAGCTGCCGGCTTTTTTTTGGAATGGGGGAAAATTAAGCACTGTGAGACACGTTATCGGCGGTTGCATTCGTTGCTCGCGCCTGTAGAATGTGACCTGCCTCACGTGTCGAACACTAACCGAATAAAACGTCAACAAACCCTCGATCCCGGATGTATTTCAGTCTTCTTCCTGGCGAACCCGATCTTCATAAAAGTGTAACCGTGCACGCGGGGATTTTCCCCGATTGGCAAGGGGGCTACCGGCAATACCACTGACATTATAATAACCAGGAGAATATATGTATTCAGGTCGATATTCGTTGTTTTCTGTCATTCTGGCGTTTGGCGCATTATTGATGGCGCTGGGTGCACAGGCCAAGCCATACAAGGCCGCCGAATTGATAACCCGCGAAGAATTCAGGTTCGGCGCGTTTGAAGCCCGCATCCGCGGTGCCGAAGGCTCGGGCATGATTACGGCTTTCTTTTTATGGAAGCATGATTCCGAACGCCCGGGCGTACCCTGGCAGGAACAGGATTTCGAACTGTTCGGTAAAAACGGCCGCTTTCAGACCCAGGCTATGATGCCCGGCAATCCCCGGACTGAACACGTGACCATGCACAGTCTCGGCTCGCCCATCTGGGAAAACTACTTTACCTATCGTATGGAATGGACGCCGGAATACCTGGCCTGGTATGTCGACGGGCACCTGGTACGAATAGAGACAGATCGCGACGTTTACGCCCAGATGCTGGAAACCAGCCTTGCCGATCCGTCACAACTGCGAATCAGTTTATGGGCAGGCGATTATCCCTGGTCCGGCGAACTGGACCTGGAGAAGGTTCCCGCGGCAACCTTTGTCGACTTTATCTCGGTTTACAATTACACGCCGGGTAGCGGCCCTGACGGCAGCGATTTTTCGTTACGATGGAAGGACGATTTCAATACCGTTGATACCAACCGCTGGTGGTTTGCCAACTGGACATTCGATCCCGCTGTCAACGACTACAGCGGCTCGCGTAATGTGGCGGCAATCGATGGCAAGCTGGTCATTGTCTTTACCGATGAACATAATACAGGGCAGTTTCCAGACGTTATTCCGGCAGATAACCCGCCCCTGCCTCCCGCACAGAATATTGATTACCTGCCGGTGCACGTACCGGGACGTATCGAAGCGGAAGAAGCGTCGGACTATTTCGATACCACCTGGGGCAATAGCGGCGACAGCGAGTGCGGCACGACCAACGTCGACGCCGGGTTGATTGAAGGCACGGACGGGTGCGCGGTTGGCTGGACCACCGCCAGCGAATGGACAGAGTATATTGTGTCGGCAGAAACCGGCGGTGATTACTTTATGGACCTGCGGGCTGCGACAGCCATAGCCGATCGTTCCGTCACAGTGACCGTAAACGGCAATGTCGCCAATGACAATGTCGTCATTCCGCACGCAGGCTGGAGCCAGTTTACCCATGTCGTCTTTCCGCTGGAATTACACCGGGGTACGAACCTCATCCGCATCATCCACAATACCGGTGACGTCAATCTGGATTATTTTGATATACGCACCACCGAGTCACCGGAAGTCACACCTGCCGGGCCTGTAGCGGTACCCGGACGGGTCGAAGTAGAAGCCATGAGCGACTATTACGACCTGACTCCCGGTAACCTCGGCAACGCCTCATGCGGCGTGACGGATGTCGATATGCAACCGACGCCGGACGTTGGCGGTGGTTGCAGTGTCGGCTGGACCGAGGCGGGTGAATGGCTGGAATATCAGGTCGACGCAGCCATGGCCGGCTCTTACGAACTGACACTGCGCGCGGCGACAGCCGGCAATTATCGTTCACTCGGTGTTACTGTCAATGGTGAGCCGGCGGTGACCCGCCTGGTGATACCGAACCTTGGCTGGGCCCACTATTCCGACGTTCGCCTGCCAGTGACGCTGGAAGAGGGCCTGAACACGGTACGGGTGATTTTCGAGACTGGACGGGCCGACCTGAACTACCTGGTGTTCGAATATCTGCCGCCCGTAGAAGATACCGGACCGGTCGTTCTGCCCGGCAAGGTGGAGGCAGAGCATTACACCGGTTACTACGATACGACGCCGGGCAACGCCGGCCATGCCGCTTGCAGCAGTACCGATGTCGATGCGGAACTGACCAGTGATATCGGCGGCGGTTGCAATACCGGATGGACGGTGGCCGGTGAGTGGCTTGAGTATGAAGTACAGGTCGACGCCGACACGGACTTCGCTCTCAATATCCGCGCCGCTACGCCTATCGCCGATCGCACCCTGGCCGTGTTCGTGGATGGTGTGCAGGTTGCCAGCGGGGTGCCAATTATTGCTGAGGCATGGCAGGTTTTTAATGACCACACCATCGCGCTGCCACTGGAGGCAGGTCAGCATACCGTGCGCATTCTCTTCGAAAACGGGCGGGTTAACCTGAACTACCTGGAATTTTTTGCACAGTAAATTATAGCGCTACGCCTTCAGCGTGAAAGGTACGTACGCCCAAACCTGCCTGACGGGTTTGGGCGTTTTTTATGCCGGATAGATCATCGCGGTTCGCCGTTACATTGACAATCGATCTGGGTTAACCCTGTCCCAGCCGGGTCTTTATTCGGCGAGCCACCCAGCGTGGCGACAACGCGTAAACCGCGGGTTTACCGTAATGGCCACCCCGCTTTAAATACTGCAGTGACAGCATCGCGGTACTGAACGCCTCGGTACGCTTTCCCGCCATAACACTTAAATAGGCGCTGTCGGTAAAATGCCCGGACAGATTATTATCCCGGTCTTCCAGCATCGCCCGGTTCAGTGCATAAAAATTTTCGAACGACAGTGCCGGCATACCACGTCGTTGTCGTGCACGATTAAATACGTCCAGCAGATGGCGGGCGCGCTGCTCCGGTTGACGGCGGGTAACCGATTGCGGATTTACCCGGTAATGGTATAGCGGTGCGCCTATGACTTCCATGTCATGCAACTCACCGGCTCGAAGAATAAAATCCAGCCCCTGACCAATGGCCAGTGATGTTTCGAAAGGCAACTGGCGGGCAATCGCTGTGCGCACCATAACCGTGGGATCGTGTGCTGGCATTTTGAAGTTGTTGATGGCATGACGACACTGTTCGGTAGTCATGACACGCGCACGCGGTGCAACCACTTTATTACCTATGATCAAGGCGTGACCGGACATCACCAGCCCCAGATTTTTGCGGGATTCCAATTGCTGTAACAGCCATTCGACCCGACGCGGATCACAGGCGTCATCACCGTCCTGAATCATCACGTATTCACCGCCGGCCTGGTCCAGCAGATCATTCAAAGTAGCGGCTTTGCCTTTATTTTCCTGTCGACTGGCAATAATGCGCGTGTCCTCAAACCGGCAAATACGGTCGAATGTATCGTCACTGCTGCCGTCATCGACGATCCGTATTTCAATATCGCGGAAGGTCTGGGCCAGCAGACTGGTCAGGCAATCATCAATATAAGCGGCGACGTTGTACGCGCTTATCAGCACGGTAACTTTTGGCATAATTTGACATCGATGTGTAACGGTTCGGCGGCGGGTTTACCTTGTCACCTGAAGCCAGAGAAAGTGCACTATTGCCGCTTTCTGACCATAGCGGCCAGTTGCTGCAAATAAGCGCGGCCAAATATCGATACAAAAAGTATCGGCACGAACAATACCCATACCAGTCCGGTTAACAGGATTAGCAACCCGTCATTGACATCCAGCATTCGCTGCAGCAGGTAAATCGGCAGAGATACCAGCGCTGACAGCAAAACGACCCGGCCCACGGCCAGCAGATACGCGCCGGCTTCTACCGGAATACAACGGGACGCAAAGCGGGGAAATATCAGGAGCAGCAGGGTTGTCACCAGAAAATAGGCCGCGGCAACGCCAAAACCTCCCCACTGCAAACCGACAATATACCCCCCCACGACCGGAAAGAATGTCAATGTCGTCCATGTCGCAAAGCGCCTGGGCTGATCGCAGGCGACAAATGACCAGCCCAGCGGCATGGTTAGCGCCATGCTGATACTGGCCAGTGCCAGCATGGAGAATATCCTGGCCGACGGCACCCACTGTTCGCCCAGCACAAACCGCAGCAGGGGCTCAGCGATCAAGGCTGCCCAGCACATGGCCGGCGCAATAATGACCCCCAAAATCACCACCAGCACCTGCAATCCCTGCCTTAATCTGGCCGGATCAGACCGAATCTGGCTCAGATAAGGCACCACGGCGCCGCCGATCGGCGTCAAAACCTGCCACACCGGCAGCATCATAATGCTGTATGCCATGGTGTAGTAACCGACTTCCTGCGTGTCAAACTGCCAGCCGAGCAGCACTTTATCGATATTTTTCATCAGCGCGCCCAAGGCGATGCTGAAGATCATAAACCAGCCAAAACTGAGTATTGCCTTGCTCTTGTCCCAGTCGAACCGTGGTAGCGCCGGTACCCAGCGTGTCAGCGACCAGATCACAACCGAATGCACAGTCTGACGCGCCAGCGGCGCCGCAACCAGCGCCCAGTAGGCTGCCCCCTGCCAGGCCAGCACTACCCCAACCATCAACCCGACTATTGACCCGCTGATTTCCGCGATTGCGTACAGATCCTGCCGGTAACAACGCTTGACCAGCGCGTTGTGCTGCGCACTGAATATGGTCAATATAAAGGTCCCGGCCAACACTGCAGCGACCGGCGCGAGCCTTGGCTCATCATAAAAACGGGCAATCAGCGGCGATGCACCAAGAAAAATCAGGAAGAACGTGAACGCGACAATGCCGCCGAGCCAGAAGGTCAGCGAGGTATCTTCATGATTGAGATCGCGCGACCGCAGGGTATAGTAACTGACGCCACCATCCGCAAATATGGATACCAGTGCTATCAGCGGCATAACCATGCCAACCAGACCGAAATCGTCCGGCGCCAACAGCCGCCCCAAAATGACGGCTGTCCCCATGCTGGCCACGAATCGCACGATGCCGGATGACAGCGTAATGCTCGCGCTCTTCATCACGCGGCCACCACTGACGTTGTCGGCTTCTGCCGCCCATTTGGGAAGACCCACTATGACCCCTCGGAGAAAGTTGGCGGGAAAACACCTGGCCACCGGGTCGCCGGTTAAGGCGTATTTGCGCGACCCGAATCGCGTGACTTGATGCACATACATTTGCTTCCGGAAAGGAAAACCCCGGAGGCTGACCCCGGTCTATTGAACGGGTTCAGATTCGGGCGCTGATTATACGGATTATATTGTTGTACTGCAGGGAAGAAAATTGCAGAGCACCGGATAATCATCGGTCAGGACCTTATCGCTGCAGCGTCACCCGGTCAAGGCGGCTGGCCGCTTCTTCTTAAATTAAAATCCCACCATAAAATCAAAATACAGTTTGTCATTGTCGCGTAAATGCCGCATCGAAAATTGCTGCACGGCGCCGACATCGCTGGTAAAGCTGGTGGGTTTGGCGTAGCTGAAACTGGCCCGGGTATTTTTAAACGAAAACTTCAGGCCGAAGCCCACATCCGAGCCGGTCGCGTAGGTAGGCTCGCTGGTGCGTTCGGAATAGCGGCCTTCATCAGGAATGCGAATACCTACGCCTTCGGAATCGCTGTAGACGGCTTCAGCAAATACATAGGGCTGGATCAGGTCGCTGAGTTTTTGACCTGCGATACTGCCCGGCAGAAAGCGCGGACCGTTAAAAATCCAGTCCGCGCTGATCAGAATACCCCGGTCACCGTGATATTGATTGATCCCGAAACCCCGCATACGGTTGGGCCCACTGAATACAAACTGGTTGGTGGACGGTAACGCGGTTTCGGCGTACTGCCCGGTGCCCTTCAATACCAACCGGCTCTGGGTGCCCTTCGTGAACGGCACCGTGACAAATTTCAAATAGGTGTAATTCAGGGCGATTACCCAGGGATTTTCCGCCTGCCCCACATTGCGACCCTTAACAAAATCACCGACTGTCAGGCGCAGCGCGCCCTGATGCAGGGCGCGCGCACGTTCCTGCAGTATGTCGAAATTGTAAACCAGATCCAGGCTTCTGATGATGTCATCATATTCATCCTGGTCGATGGGCGATTGCGTAAAGGCGTCAGGTTCGTACTGGTCGAATTTAAACGAACTCTCGATATCCGTATCGACCTCGGACAAGCGTACTTCCACCGAATAGTTTTTTACCCGGCTGCGGGTGAGAATATAATTCAGCGATGCATCCAGTACGCGCGATTTACCCGTCAGGGTCAGCTCGCTCACGCTACTGATAAAATCATTGGTAGACCCACCGATTGTGAATTTGGTGCGCGGACCAAACACGGGCAATCCATAGTGAACTGAACCATACAGGGAATTGGCAGGGTCGAAGGTACCCAGAATACCAATATGCAACTGGTCACCGATACTGGTCGGATTGTGCCAATAGCCGTCAACATAGGTGCGGTATTCGCCGGTGTTGGCAGAACCGTGGTTGTCCAGGCGCATATTGCCATTAAACCGGGTCTCTTCAACCAGGTTCACGTTCAACCGCGTATCGCCCACCTGGGAGCCGGGCTCAAAATAGGCCTGCGCGGAAAGCCCCGGCAGGTCGTTTACAAAAAACAGCCGCTCTTCAATGGTTTCGGCAGTGACCGGTTCGCCAATCTGGTGTTTAAAGATATTGCGGATAGTGGAAGCGCGATAATTTCGGTTATTCTGAATTTCCACTTCGCCCAGATTACCCAATAATAGCGTCAGGGTTACCACCCCATCCCGCACCCGCTGCTCGGGGATATACGCCTTGGCAAGAATGAAACCCCGCTCGCGGTAGTAACGGGTGATGGTATCCGCCACACTTTCAATCATACCCAGGGTTACACCCCGTTTCTGACGCTGCTCACGAATTAGAAAGACCAGTCGCTGAACTTCATTCGGTCCGACGTACTCCTGCGTACTTTCTTCAATTTCGGCAATCAGATCGGAGATTTCGCTCACTTCGTCCAGCGTGTACCCGGACTCAAGCATGGCCCCTTCACCCATCAGATCAAAGCGAATACCTTCGACCAGTCGGTTCAGGGATTCCCGGGTGATGCCCAGCGCCGGATATTCAACGATACCCTGCACCCGAAACTCGGTCACATTCAAACGGGGGCCCGCCATGGGGTCGGGGTCGCGCTCCCGGACGCCCGGGATGTCGAGATCCTTCAACATCGTCTCCCTTTCCATTTCCGGCACTTCGGTCGTGTCGGGCATTTCCAGAAAGCTGGCGTGGACCGTTGTGGCCAGTGGCAACAGTATTGCCGTCATCCAAAGGTGCTTGGACCAGACCGGATTCAGGAATTTCATTTAACCTCTTCCATTACATTTTTATTGTGGCAGACCGGAATGCTGTCCGGCTGCTTGCGACTAACTTTATGGGCCAGTGCCCGGCCCATCATTGACGGTTATTTTAATAGTCTTCTTGATCGTCGTCATACAGCTGATCCTGCGGCAGCCGAACCGATATGTCGTTATAAAAGAAGCTCTTCACATCGGTAAACAGGGCCGGGTTTATCTCTTCCAGCGGCTCGACCGACGTCAGCTCCTGCTCGAACTTGAAGCTGCCGGAAAACGAATCGACCTTGGCGCCGGTATTGTGAATATCGCCTAGCTGCAACATGCCATGATTGACAAGCAACAGAGAGTCGACATTGATATTGCCTTCACCAATACCGCCGTATCTTGCGGTAAGGTAAGCCGTGTTGGCGACAACCGACGGCACATCCCTGGCGCCCACCTGCCGGATGTCACCGTAGGAAGAAGTCACACGGGCATCACCGCCACGCGCCACAACTGAACCGCCTTCCAGCTCGATGTCGTCGGTCGAAAGCAGATTAACATCCCCTCTACCGGTCTGGGCAAGTTCAACCAGAATATCGCCAGCGTTATGAATGTGGATATCGCCGTCGCTGGTACGAATACTGATGACATTGACTTCGGTTTCAATCGTACGTTCGGCACCAAATCCGCTGCCAACACTCGCAACCAGCCGTCCGCCGGTAATATTGATACCTTCGCCGTTATTGATCAACTGCCCGTCGGTAGCGGTCAGCGTCACCGTATTGCCACTGTTGATGCTGGACACCAGCACATCGCCACCCGCCGTTACAGCAACATTACCGGCCGCGTCAATCGCTGCGTCGGTAGCCATGTTAACCGAACCGGTGCCGCCAGCGTTAACATTCACGTCGCCGTCAATGGCGGTAAGGTTTGCATTCTGGTCAACCGAACCACTGGCGGTGTTCACCGACACGTTGTTGCTCGCACTGATCGCCTGGTTGACGACCACACTGCTGTTGCCATCAACACGTACGTCTCCGCTGGCCGCAGTCAGGCTGCCGTCCAGGGTAACGCGGTCACCACTGATCTCGATGGTTTCCGCGTTCACCAGATTGGTTGTCTCCAGATTGTCAGTTGCGTGAATACTGATGCGACCACGCTCGGCTTCTAATAGCGTATTGACCGACATAGCATAACTGCCGCTGGTAATATTGATATCACCAGCACTGGCATGGAGGCTGCCACCAGAAACCACCAGCTCGCCCCCGCTGAGCGTAATTGAACCGGCGTTGATTGCCTGTAACTGCAAATTGCGCGACGCTGATATATTCACCTGACTGCCCTGGGTGGTTGCGGTATCTGCCACCACGACACTGCCATCTTCAGCGCGCGCATCCACGGCACCACCGGCCCGGATCGACGCATTCTGATCTATGGAGGTGGCTGACAGCAGACGCGCAGCACCGCCACTATTGATATCCGCGTTCTGGATAATCTGGGCGGCGTCGATATCTATACTGCCGCCGGTACTGCTCAGCGGGGCGTCTATCAGTGCGGTGCCGCGACCGGCGTTCAACGCCAGCGAACCCGCTGTCGCCGATTCACTTACCGTTATGCCCGTCGCATTGACGCCGACATTGCCACTGGCCTGAATACCGGCCAGTTCAATGGCATTTCTGTCCACGACAATGGCATTGCGTGCGGAGCTGATCAGCAGCCGATTAAAGTCGTTGTCCGGGTTGGAAAAATTAATATCGTCGTCTGCCTGAAGCCGGGTATCGCCACTGACGGTGATCGCACCACTGCTATTAATATCCCGACCGCTGGTCAGATTGAGGCTGGATGCACTGACGCCAGTCAGGTTGATGCTGGCGGTATTTTCCAGGATAACGTCCCCATTGGCGACAAATCGCGCGCCACCGGTTAACTGATTGGCGCCGGTCAATCGAATATGGCCGGCTTCCGCCGCAACGTTAAACGTATTCACCGAATTAAGCGGTGCATTATTGGTGAGCGAACCGTTACGCAACAACAGGTCAAATCCGCCGCTGGTCACAAAATCGTTCAGCGCCAGTCCGTTCTGTTCAGCCAGCCAGATATCGCCCAGCCCGTTGCGCACGGACAACTCGTCCACACTGGTACGGATTCGTGCGTTGGCGTCGCCAACGCCGCGGATGTTTTCCAGAATGAGATGACGGGTACTGATGGAGCTGGCGGATGCATCCGGCGTTACGATTGTACCGTTGGCCAGCCGCAGCGACTCTTCCAGCACCAGATTGTCCCGAATGGCAATGGTACTGCCGGCCGCGGCGTTGACATCCAGCGACCGTTTGCCCGTGAAGTTTACGGTGCCGGCATCGTCAAACGTCACATGCTGATTGCCGAGCGAAATGGTATTGATGGTGTTGTTGCCGTTGATAACGAGTGCGTCAAGCGCTGTGTTCTCCTGAATGGATTCCACGGCGTCATGCGCAAGCCGGTATTGGCCGTCGCTGTACGCATAGACGAATTCGCCCCCGGTGGACGTGGGCGTGTAAACCACTGCCGTCGCGTCTTGTGCACCGGTCACGGTCAGCCGATCCGACCCCGCCCCGCCATTAATCACAGTCCCGCGGTTGATGCCATTAATAGCCACATTGAACAGGTCATCGCCCGCACCGCCGTTTATGGTGCCGGTAACCTGGCCTGTCCGCAGATCAAAGGTATCGTTACCGGAACCTCCCGTCAGAATATTGAAATCCATAAAGCTGATGGTACTGTTGCCGTCGATGATTTGACCATCGTTAATGCCGTCGGCCAGACTGTTACCGTCAATAGCGCCGATAATCCAGCGGTTGTCAGCGTCTGAGGCGATCAGCTCCGCGTTGTTCAGCGATTCGACGCCACCATTATTGCCGCGAATACCCTCGATATTGCTGATAGCGCCTTCGCCACTCCCGCTTAACGCTTGCGCCAGATTGATGCTGAGGTTGCCATTCACTCCCGAATAGTCGACAAAATCCGCACTGTATGCGCCGCCGCCATCCAGTGCGATACGATTGTTGTTGCTGCTTACCTGAAAGTAATCGTCATGGTCACCGCCGCGAATGGCGCTGATATCGGTAAACGCCAAAGACCGGAAACCCGACGCCGTGGTCGACTGAACACGGCCACTGCGCTCATCGTCCAGTGTCCAGGTGTAAGCCTGATCGCCGTCGCCATACAGCGTCGTGTACTGCTGGCTGTTGGCCTGCAACCGGTCAATATTGGCCAACTGCAGATTCAGGCTTTCCGCTGGCATGATAGTCTGCGTGCTCATACCAATATTGATATCGCTGTTAAGGTCCTGCAGGTCGACAGTATTGCGCCCCGCGCCGCCGTCGATGGCAGCAGGTACGGCATTCGCCGCCGTAATACTGAAAGTGTCGTCACCGCTGCCGCCACTGAAGTTCTCCATGCCGGCAAAATACACCCGCAGTGTGCTGTTGCTGTCCAGATCGACATAGGTATTGTCAGGTCCGTCACCCAGCGTCCAGCTATTGTTCAGATCGCCGCCGCGCAGCACATCATTGCTGCCATCGGCCAACAGTTGCTCGAAACCGGTGAAAGCCTGGCCCGCTACGGAGCCACCCACGCGCGGGCTGTTCGCATCGTTTGTAGTCTGCAGGGACAGCGTCCATTCCGCGCTGCTGGCATTATGACGGATACTGTCACGACTGGGACCGTCGCCCCCGTCCAGCGTGCCGGATATTGAAGCGCCCACTGCCAGCTCTACCTCGTCGGCGCCACTGCCGCCACGAATATTTTCGATCTGACCAAACGCCGCGATCACATCGCTACTGCCCCGGTCCGCGCCGCTGATGACCCAGCGTGTGGCCTGATCAGCACCCTGCAGCGTGTCGTCGCCGTCACCCCCGTCCAGCTCACCGGTAATACGGCCGGCGTTGGTGAGGGTAAAATGGTCTGCGCCGGTGCCACCGCGTAACCGGTCAAATCCGCTGAAGGTAACCTGCATCGCAGATCCGCCCTGCTGCCATGCCACCAGGCCACCGTCTGTGCGGGTAATCTGCCACTGGGCATCGGCGTCAAATCCGATAAGGCGGTTGTCAGTTCCCGTCGCGACGAAATTCTGAATGCCATTAAAGGCCAGCCCATTGACTGAGCTGTCGGCCAGGTTCACCACCCACGGCGCGGCGTAGCCGAGATTCAGGCTGTTGGTACCACCATTGCCGTCAATCGATGCGATGCCGTGTCGGGCATCGACAAGGGTAAACGTGTCATCATTCGCATTGCCCGTCAGATGTTCAATTCCGCTGAAAGCGGCAATGTTGTTAACGGCGCTGCCTTCGCCACTCAGCTGCCAGTCATTGATCTGGCTGGCAGTGATCACCAGTGCGTCCGCACCTTCACCACCCGTAATGCCGCCACCAATGGATCCGCCATCTGCCAGTGTAAACGTGTCGGCGTCCGAGCCACCGATCAGGTTGGCGATATTGATAAATACATTGCCTTGCGGATTGGCGCTGTTACTGAACCGACCACTATTGGCACCATCGATCAACCACGCGTTGACCAGATTCTGCGCCGTCAGGCTGTTATTGCCATCGCCGCCGTCGATCACGACATTGACAGCCGCCGTATCGCCATCGAATACAAAACTGTCTTCGCCTGCGCCCCCTTTCAGAATATCGATGTCGTTTAGAACATAGCTGCCGGCGCGTTCGCCATCGAGGATTTCGACGCTGACTGCATTCGGACCGGTAATGGTCCAGACGTTGTTCCCGTCGCCAGCGATAAAGGTGGACGTATTGGTAGGGTCGATGATGGTCTCGAAGTTAACAAAGTCGAAACCGACCATAGCCTGCAGGTCAGTACCGGTGAGATTATCGTCGTAGTCGCTGAAGTCGATGCTGTCGCCGATCGTTTCAGCGCCGCTGCCGCCATCCAGCCGGTCGGTAACGGTCAGCCCGGCACCAATAATAAAATCATCGTTGCCTTCGCCGCCAAGAATCCGATCAACGGCGACATTGCGTCCCAGGTGAATCTGGTCATCACCGGCGCCGCCGTCGAAACTCACCAGACGGGCATTATCAGCCACAGTCAGCGTGTCTACATCGTTACCACCTATCAGGGTTTCTGTATTCTCAAACTGGATGCCGTCGTTGAGTCTGCCAATATTGTCGTCGCTGATTTGCCAGTGATTACGCTGGTTGCCCGCCTGTAAACTATCGACACCGCCACCCCCGTCAATGGCCATCACAATATCCCCGGTGATATTGAACGTATCAACATCATTACCGCCGACGACCTTCTGGATATTGGTAAAGGTCAATGTGTCATTGAGCGTGCTGGTGGTGTTGAGGTTCCAGGTGTTGGGCTGATCGTAGCCAATCAGGGTGTTGGTGCCGCCGCCGCCGTCTATGGAGGTGGGGGGATGCCCCTCGAGTCCCGAGAATACCCCTCCTACTCCATAATAAAATGCATCATCGCTTTGACCACCTACAATATTTGTCACACCTCCAAAAACTATATGACCGAGATGATTAATTAACGAACCAATCTCCTGAGTTATGCCACGCACCTCATTAATTTCAGGTACCCCCAAATACCAAGATGCTTCAGGACCGAAATAATTTATAGTGCTCGTACCACTCCCGCCGTCTAGAGCAACATTTGCCAAGTTCGTGTAAATATTAAAGGTATCTGACCCACCGTTAGTTCTAATTCGCGTGCGGGAAAAACGCAATTCTCGTCCGCTATCGCCCGAGAAATCCAGAACTTCTGGCACCGCAGCAGATTCTCGTATCTCAACCACATCATCACCGTCACCGGTTCCGATAGCTTGAACACCCGAAAATGCAGTGTTATTAAACTCTCCCGAACCGGGTCCATCAAGAATTAATAGCCCAGGGTTGCTCGTCGAGTCGAATATACTTATCGACTGATCCTGAGAGCTGATCCCGCCGGACATACGCGACTCGTTCGTCATTAGATAGACACTCTGATCGCCGCCATTGAATTCCATCGCTTCAATGGATGCAAACTCAAATCCACCAATGGTTTCAATGCTGCTTCTATCTTCTGATGTTACTTCATTAGCGATGCGTCCGCGATCCAGACCGTCAATTAAGAAATACCGAATGCCCGTGTTGTCAACCAATACATCACTACCCCCGCCACCATCAATACGACCGGTAATCGAACCACCAGTAACAATCTCAAAGCTGTCACTGTTATCTCCGCCGATCAGGTTAG
>CAYSTJ010000012.1:88073-90589 GCA_964434105.1 uncultured Cellvibrionaceae bacterium
GAACCACCAGTAACAATCTCAAAGCTGTCACTGTTATCTCCGCCGATCAGGTTAGAGATGTTTTCGAACAGGGTGATAGTTGTCGCGCCGGTTTGCTGTAACTGGCCGCTGTTCTCACCATTGATAGTCCATTGGTTATTGCCATTGCCGGCCTGCAGGGTGTTGCTGGCTGTAGCATCACCACGGATAGTGCCGTCGAAATACTGGGTAGTGCCCAGCAGAAACTGGTTTTCACCGGTGCCACCCCGTAGGGTGCCGAAACCGCTGAAGGTATCGCTGCGCTCGACATTGCCATTGGCATCGAGCTTCTCGATGGTAAAGCCGCCGTCGTCCTCGAATACCCAGCGGGTATTGCCGGCACCGCCAAAAAAGGATGCGGTACCGTCCGCAGTTGGTTGTACTACGGTCTCGAAATTGCTGTGGGCAATGTCGTCTGTCACACCGCCCGTGCCGGCCAGATAGTCGAACTCACCACTGAAACTTAAGGCGGAAAGATCCAGCTGGTCATCGCCATCTCCGCCGTCCAGCGACCCCGTCAGGATGACGTCCTCCGCCAACACAATACTATCCGCGCCCGCACCCGTCTGGATATCGCCTATAGTCGCGCCGGTGTTGACGACGACATTATCCACGCCGGTTCCACCAAGCAGCGTTTCGACACTGGCAAATGTGATCCCTTCGTTCAGAGTGCCGCTATATTCACCGTCAAGCACCCAGGCATTGGCGCGGTCGGCCGCCCGCAAAATATCCACGCCTTCACCGCCGTCTATCGCAATGGCAATGTCGCCATTGATATTGAAGGTATCAACATCATTGCCACCGACGACCTGTTGGATATTGGTAAAGGTCAATGTGTCATTGAGCGTGCTGGTGGTGTTGAGGTTCCAGGTGTTGGGCTGGTCATAGCCGATCAGGGTGTTGGTGCCGCCGCCGCCGTCTATGGAGGTGGGTAAATGAGTGTTTAGAGAACCGTCACCAAATATATAATTGGCACTCCCATAGTGGAAAGTATCATTGTACTCTCCGCCGCCGAGGTTCTCGAAGTTGCCGAAAGCGATGTCTTCCAGGTAATGCGCAGCAATTCCGTCGAGTAAGCCGCGCTCATCCAATACAGTGTCAACGCCTAAATACCAGTCAGCGTCCCCACTAAAATTATTCAGAGTGTCATTACCCTCGCCACCATACAAAAGCATATTTAGCCCAGGAGCGTAAACGTTGAAGGTGTCATTGCCAGAACCACCTTCTACTCCCAGTCCCCTACCGGGATTACCGGCTCCGCGTTCCACGGATTGCAAAATATTGAAAGTGCTGCCTTGGTCGGAACCGGAAATGGTTTGCAACCCTGAAAACCTTGTGCCTCTTATGCTGCCACTATAGGCGCCATCGATCGTCCACTCACCGCCTACGCTGGTTGTATCTATAAGGCGGCCAGCAATCAAACCCTCTTCTACAACTATACCGCCGGTCAATCGGCTTTCCACCGTTTGAAGTTCAACTATTTTTTCATTGTGTAGTGTTATGGTGTCAATACCGCTAAACGACAGGTGACTGGGGTGTCCGTTGGCGATGTCTGCCGGATGTATATCGACTGCCTCCCAGTAACCCATATTTTCCCCGGTGATACCCCAGACGCCGTTTCCGCCGACCGTTGTGCCCAGCGAGTCCTGTCCGGTGCCTGCATTCAACGTCGAAAAACCGAAAAATTCAGAACGCACCTCGCCTGCCGTGTCGAGGAGTTCGAGGAAGCGAAAGTTCAGATTCCAGTCGTTGTCTTCGTTGTTGCCGATGATCGTGTTATCGTGGGATTGATCACCGGAAATCCCAAACATTTCCTCTAACTTTATGCTGCCGGTTTCCGTGGTGGCCAGGCCCGTGCCCAGGTCGAACGCGACTCTCTCGCTGAAACTTGCAGAGTTATTGCCACCACCGCCCTGAATACTGGTGATTCCGCTGGCATCGGCAATATAAAAACTGTCGTCGGCGGGACCTCCAATCAAACTTTCTATACCGGAAAACGAATTAACAATGCCCGTGATGCTTTTTTCGGTGCTTAAATTCCAGGATACTGACAATCCGCTTTCATCGGCGACAGTCAGCGTGTCCTGGCCTCCTGCGCCATCAATCTGTCCGGTAATGGAACCACCAGTCACTATTGAAAAACTGTCGCTATTATTACCGCCAATCAGATTGGCGATATTTTCAAAGAGCGTTACGGTATTTTCACCAGCGAGCTGGTAGCTGCCACTATCTACCTGATCGATGGTCCAGTTGGCGATGCTGTTAACACCGACCAGCGTGTTGTTGCCGGATTCATCGCCGAGGATGGCACCGTCGAAATTGCTAGCCGTACCGGCCATGGTGAACAGGTTGTCGCCCGCCCCGGCGCGCAGATTGCTAAAGCCGGTGAAGGATTCAGCACGCTCGACGTTACCGCCGGCATCAAGTTTTTCGACGGTAAAGGCATCCGGCCCTTCAAAGACCCAGCGGGTGTTACCGTCGCCACCGAAGAAATCCCT
>CAYSTJ010000013.1:0-56651 GCA_964434105.1 uncultured Cellvibrionaceae bacterium
CATACTATTTTTAAAGCCCGGTATAGGCAGGGCAATTGCGCTACATCAAAAACATCAAAAAGCCCAAAGATTGCAGGCTGAAAGCGCGAAAACCTTCCCTTGTCTTGTGCGCTCATCTACTAGTGCGCTTCATACGCACAGCCAGCAACGTAGTCCGGACGGCCATTTTATAGTCAATTTTAAAATTTCGTTAAACATGCTGCATTGTCGGTGAAACATAGTGCAATTGCCCTGACTCGAACCCCGTCATTAATCGACTCGCTGTCACTCGGCGGTGCTATATTGCTCTTGACCACAGTGCTGTCCATGCGCAGCTGATCGCAACTTACATCACCACTGCTCGACCAATTCTCAATCATAATTGATGTAATTTCTCCAGAATGGCGCTGACATCCACCATGTTCAAAAGTTGTTAGGCCATGCGGATATATCAACCGCCAAGATTTATACACATGTAGGCATAAAGAAGCCCGAAGACGTTTATAATCGCACCCACCCAGCTGTGTAGTTGGTCTAATTACATCAATATATTCAATGAGATAGAGCGGCAAGTAGGAGGAGTCAAAATACATGAAGCTGCCGAAATTGACAGATATACGCAATCTGCGTATACTTTACTCGTGAAAGCGCTGTTCGTAGAGCTGGCTCCTTTCGAGAGATATCGCGTCGATTACTTGTCTGATGATGAGTTTAAGGACCTCCAGCAGGAGTTGCTTGAGAATCCCAGGAAGGGTGACACGATAAGCGGTACAGGAGGTCTTAGAAAAGTACGGTGGAGTGACTCCACTCGAAACAAGGGAAAGCGCGGTGGCACGCGTATTATTTATTACTATTACGAGCAATGTCTGCAGTTTTGGTTATTTCTCATCTACGACAAAGACGAGATGGAAGATCTGACCAGAGAGCAGAAAAAACAGTTTAAAAATCTATTAAATGACGAAATTAGAGCGAGGCAACCCAAATGAAAAAGCGAGATATGTTTGCTGAACTTTCTGAAGGTTTGGAGGCCTTGAAGCAGGAGCGTGAAGGTAAAATTACCCTCAAATCTTCTGAAGTAACTTTAAAACCGCGACCTACTATTACAGCAGCGGAGATTGTTCAAATCCGGGAAAAGCTAGGCGTTTCTCGCCCTGTTTTTGCGGGCATGATACGCACCAGTCCTCGAACCATTGAGCGATGGGAGCAAGACAAGTGTCGGCCGGACCAAGGTAGCGTTACGTTGCTTAAGTTGGTTGAGCGATATCCGGATACTTTGGATCGTTTGGCGGAGCTGTAAAAACTATACGTAAAAATGAGGGGCTGTGAAAGGCCCCTTTTTTTTGTTAGAAGCACAGTAAAGTTTCTGAGTAACAAGGAGAATATATGGTCGACCTGTCAAAAATTAAAACGCAAAGGCGAGAAAACTTGCCCGTCGATCCATACGAAATATTTAGGAAAAATAGTGGCCGGATGTCAGAGTCCAGCGTTAATGATTTGCGGGCAGGTCAAGTAGATGCACTTAGAGAATAGCATGTTAATCGAAATATCAAAAATGTTTGCTTGGACCTAAATACGGGTGCAGGAAAAACACTTCAGCCTAGCGCATATTGCATTATTACCTTACTTTTTATCCTATGATTCTTAATCGCCGGACCAACCAGGATGGCCCTGCAAGGCTGGTAATTTCGTTGTCAGTGGTGCCGATCTTGAATCGCTTCATAAAAATTCACTCTGTGGGTATATTTTCAGAAACGCTATCTACTCAAAATATCGCTTTTATTGCAGCACTTTCTTGAGCTAATATTGGCTCCAGAGTCACGGATTCAGGTGTTATCTATTCACTTATATTGTATCCGAAGATAGTTTATGACTTTATTCACCGTGACTTCTGATTTCGATAAACGTATTATCCTGCAGCAAAAAAAGGATTTACCATGATTTATTTGCGGCTTTTGTATTTATGGATCCCTGTCTTATTGCTGGCTGCCATTATTCTGGATAGTTTCCCTTTCGGAAAGACTTCGGTTGCGCTGAATTACTTCCAGGCCGGCACAGCGTGGGCTTTCCTGATTGGCACTCCATTGTTATTTCTGGTAGTGCGATTATCCCGGCATAGGTCGAAAATAAATTTCCTGGATTACTCCTGTCTGGCCCTCTGGTTTACAGCGTTTGCAATGTCGTTGCTTATGGTGTGCAGTTATTGCCGTATCATATAAAGCCTTGGAGCGCAGGAACGCCTATCAATGGCCGCACGAAGATATTAACAGGCCCAGGACAGGCACTCCACCATCCCCCTGGAGATCGACGGTGAAAGTTATCGCAAGAAAGCATCCATCAAGAGGAGAGGGAAACAAGCCATGGCATAGCATCAACAACTTACCGTCAACCGGCCAAGCTAATTGACGCGAAGCGGCCAACATAGGTGGCGTCTAACACCCGATTGTTATGCCAATATTTACACTGACATGACTCATTGATCTAGATTGTCTTTGGCATCCTTAATCGCTTGCAACAAGTAGTTGGGTTCATTTGTGCCCAAACGTACAAGCGCCCCACCCTTTAGCTCGATTTCAACCCCCCAAAGAACAGACACGTTATAGATCCACCCCGTACCAAACGAGTGGATGCCAAACCCCATCCACACGGGGTTTTTAAACTTGATGCAGCTCGCTACTTCTTCTAGTGGGGTTTTCTTCTTCAGCACACCTGGCCCGAAGAACCAACTTATCTCGCTCTCATTTACATCAATGGTCATTGAGCTAAATAAGACGAAGCGTCCAAACAACGTCTTTATATAGGGGCCATGAGCGGTTTCGGGGCTTCTGTGATCTCAGAAACCACATTTTCTCAGTTTCCGCTCATGGTTCCTGCCTCAAATTCCTTCTAATAATGGGCCGCGGCAAATAATCGCGGTTTTTGGTCGGCGCATACATGAAGTGTTGTAAAATGCAACCTGCCGGAAAAAGCAGAGGTTGAGTATGTGTTGTTTACTCAATTCACCACATCCCACGGGTTAATCAACTCGATCCCCGTTTGGGTAAAGTCTTTGACATTCCGTGTGGCGAGGGAGGCACCGGCAAGGGAAGTAATGGCGGCGATCATCATATCCGCCGATTGGGCGTGGAACCCTAGAGCCTCTCGTGCGGCGCGCATTCGTCCGGCCAGTCGGGCGGCTTGATCATCAAAGGGCAGGACAACAAATTCAAAATCACTGCCGGTCAGCATTTTAAAGCGCTCCTCCAGCTCCTTCCGCCGCTTCCCATCAGGAAGACGGGCGAGCCCGTACTCAATTTCCGATACGGTAATGGCCGTGGTCACCAGCATCTCATCCGTCGCTTTGGTCGAAAGCCAGTTCTTAACTTCCTGCGCTGGCTTTGGTCGCACCAGCTCAGCGAGGATATTCGTATCGAGCACGATCATGGATTGTTGCAGTCATTAAGTAAACTTTGGGGTATCACGCTCGTCCGACCGAGTCGGCAGTTCCAGCTCTACCCCATGTTCAGCGCCGAACAGCTTTTCCGACAGGCTCAGCAGCTCCGGCCCGGTAATGCCGTTGACCGCGCGGCGCAGGATAACCCTGGCTTCCTCTTCCATCGAATGCCCGTGCTTGGCGGCACGGATGCGGAGGCGCTCTTTAAGCTCGTCGTCAATGTTGCGAATGGTGATGCTGGCCATGTTATACCTCTCAATCTGGAACTACCGCCGCTTCTAACTTAGCACCCCACTCAAACGATTGCAATGATTTCATTGAAATCACCATAGGCCCGTACTCGGCCCTCAAAACCAAAGAAATCGCCTCGTTTGAGACTATTAACGTGACAGGCTACAAGAGCCCGTTTTCAGCGAAGGCGTAGGTCTGATCCCGCCTACAGCAATATGATCAAGCACCCTCACGTCGATCGGCCACGGTAGGAACACCGGTCACCCGATGCCCCCCGTACAGATCCGTACGTGCGCTACTAACGCATACAGCTCCTACTTTGAGTATTTCTTAGATTCAACCAATAAGTGCATAGCTTGATGGGTTTGAAAAAGGGGGCCAGCTGCCTGTACGCTGACCATTTTTTCTCCGGCAGAACAGACCCAGGACAGGCACTCCACCATCCTGGAGATCGACGGTGAAAGTTATCGCAAGAAAGCATCCATCAAGAGGAGAGGGAAACAAGCCATGACATAGCATCAACAACTTACCGTCAACCGGCCAAGTTAATTGACGCGAAGCGGCGAACATAGTTGACGTATAACAGTTGACGTTTCGCGATAACTCATTGAAAAAAAGAATTTCAGGGTTTAGGCCAAAACCGTGAATTCCTTATAATTCAATTGGTTAGATGCAAACGTCAACAGACCCTGGAGAATCGAACGCGCTTTATTGGGTGTTTCGATTTATTGGGGTGTTCACATTTATTCAATCAGGGCGCCTTTAGCTGGCCGTTTAATATTAGCTGGCCGTTTAATAAGAGTATCTCAACCCTATGCGCCCGTAGGTCTGCATTTTTCTGTCCATCGGGGTCTCCCAGGAAACCGTGGTTGTCGTGATAGCAAAGCTGCTGCTCCATTGGCCTGAGCGTGCGTTGATGCCTACATACAAACGGGCGATTTCCGGGTCGTAATCCACCGACATGCTGTCTTTGAAGGTGTTCCCATCCCAGAAAATCGCATTGGCGATCAAAGAGCCATTGAGTAGAGCAAACAACCAAATCCCACTGTCGGTGCCATACCTGGTGTATGGACGGGCGCCAATGGTTTCTTCACCGAAAAATTGCGGAGGAATACCGTAGTTATCCGGTACGCCCCAGCCAAACCGTACCCCAACCCCAGCCGTCACCATTGACATCAGGTTACCCAGGGTACCGCCGGCTTGCCCAATAATATCGCCACCCCAACCGGCGCGGTCCCCAAAACTCCACAATCGCCGGCGATGTTCGTACCCCAGATTCAGTATGAATTCATCACCAATCTGGTTATCCCAGCCATTCACTTTTTCGGAATTGATCAGACGGTGAAACTCATTCTGCACCTCGTCGCCCCGTGCGGCTGGCCCGGCAATGCCGTAATAAAACGTTAAGGCGTCCATCGTTCTGGCGTCTTGTGCGCCCGCCGTCAGGGACACAAACAGCATGCCGCTGTAAGGAACATCGTCTTCAATGGGGGCTGAGGCCGCGGTATCGGTCGGGGTGAAAATGCGATGGGACAGGCTGTGACTGATAAAGCGTTGACGTTCGGTGCTGCTCACCAGAGGAAGATGGTTTAGGCCCCGAGCAACGAAGCCCGGTACCGGCGCATCCTTATAGTCATTCAGATAGCCGGATACCCAGCCAACCTGAAATCCGTTGGTATAGTGATCGTCAGTCTGGGCGAAGACGTCATTATCCATTGATACAAACCGGATGCCACGCTGATCGCTCGCCGCTGCACTTTCATAAGCAATCATCAACACGAGCAACCAAATGCCGTTTTGCACGCCCATTGAGCCCGCACGGACGGACTGCTTTTTGGACATTTTTCCCGTCATACCAGCCCGTTGCTTGCGCATAATCAATACCACAGCTTAATCTATTAACTGGCACAGGTGCCGTTCACGGGAAGTCCATAAACGGGTTATGGCAACGGAATGAACTCCTTCTCATCACCGGGAACCCGGGTAAAGCGGCCTTCGCGCCAGTCCTCCTTCGCCTGTTCTATTCGCTCCTTGCTGCTGGACACAAAATTCCACTCGATGAAACGTTTGTTGAAGCGTTCTCCGCCAATCACGGCAATCCGCGTATTTTCCACCGCTTCAACCACTACCCCTTGCTCACCGTTCAGCACAATCATGGAACAGACCGGCGCGCTCACCTCACCGACCTGGAGACTGCCTTTTGCTACGTACACCGCCCGCTCTTCGGCATCCGGCAGCCTCAGGCGCTGACCCGGTTGTAGCCACGCCTCCAGGCACAGGGTTTGCGCGAATACCTTGACCGGCGAGGTGACGCCGTAGGCCGAGCCCATCATCACCCGTACCGACACCCCGTCTACCTCAAGCCGTGGAATATCATCGCTGGGATAATGGTAAAATGCCGGATCTATCTCCTCCTGACCTTCCGGCAGCGCCATCCAAAGCTGTAGACCATCCAGCACATGGTCGGTGGCGGTGATCTCGGGGCGTTCACGCTCCGAATGGACGATACCGCTGCCCGCTACCATCAGATTGATGTCGCCGGGAGTAATGGGCTGCAAGCTGCCCACTGAATCGCGGTGCAGTATTTCACCCTCGAACAGGTAAGTCACTGTAGCGATGCCAATGTGAGGGTGAGGACGTACATTCATGCCGGTGCCGGCAACAAATTTGGCTGGCCCCATGTGATCGAAAAAAATCCACGGGCCCACCATTTTACGCCGCGCGGTAGGTAACAGCCGGCGTACGGAAAAACCGCCCAGGTCATGTTCTTTGGGTCGCAGCAGCAATTCGATAGCGCCACACTTTTCGATGGCCTGACATTCCAGCGTGGCCGTCGCAGCAAGATTACTCATGAGTTTCTCCCCCATTGGTGATGGTGTGCCGTCCTCCCTTGGGAGACGACATCAACCTGTAACCATTCAGCTCGCTTGCCCCTGCCCCCATAAATGAACGCTGGGCCAGACGGCCCGGAGGCCGAATAGTTACATCGACTTTTACATTATATGTGCATCAAGCCGCGACTTGCGACCGGTAAACCGCCAACCATCTTACGGCATGAAGTGGTTATTGTACCTTGAGGCCCGCTTCAGTCGCTCGCTCACTGTATCCGGGGCTGGTTTTCTCCAGTAAAGAACATTACCATCGGTCATATCCGTGGGTCTGCTCTGTTGATTGCAATGTAAGTTCTCGCAGGCGGTCAGTAATTGAGGTCAAGAGAAAAACATCATGCGCAAAAAAGTAGAATTTATGAGCAATGGAACCACTCTGGCCGGTACTATTGAGATGCCCGCCTCACAAGTGTTGAGCTATGGTATTTTTGCTCATTGCTTCACCTGCGGCAAGGATATCGCTGCCGCGTCGCGCATTGCACAGGCACTGACAGCCAAGGGCATTGCACTGCTCAGGTTTGACTTTACGGGCCTGGGTAACAGTGATGGCGACTTTGCCAACTCCAACTTTTCCTCCAATATTCAGGATCTGTTGAGCGCGGCAAAATACCTGGAAATGAATTTCGCGGCGCCGGAATTTTTAATAGGTCACAGCCTGGGCGGGGCCGCAGTGTTGGCGATGGCCAACCAACTGCCCAGCGTCAAGGCCGTAGTGACTATTGGGGCGCCATATCAGGCCAATCATGTAACGCATAACTTTGCGGCATCCATTGATGATATTCGTCGTGATGGTAAGGCAGAAGTCACACTGGGTCTTCGAAAGTTCACCATAAAAAAGCAATTTCTTGACGACCTGGAGGCTTATTCCGATCACGATATTGCACGCATGAAGAAGGCTCTGCTGATCTGCCACTCGCCACTGGATGCCACGGTTGATATCAGTGAGGCGGAAAAAATCTATCGCGCGGCCAGGCATCCGAAGAGCTTTGTGAGCCTGGACACCGCCGATCACCTCCTGACCCAAAAGCAGGACTCGTCCTATGTGGCGGACGTTATTGCCGGCTGGGCCGGGCGTTACGTGAGTTTGACTCCCGCCGAGGTTCACAAGCACAATGCCAGTGCCGGTCAGGTAGTGGTGGCAGAAAAGAATCACAGGTTCACTCTGCATGTCAGCAGTGACAGCCACTATTGGCTGGCAGACGAACCGACAAAAATGGGCGGTGATAATATGGGTCCGGATCCCTATGAGCATTTACTGGCGGCATTGGGCTCGTGCACGGTCATGACACTTCGAATGTATGCCACGCATAAATCTCTGGACTTGAAACATATCGTCGTTACCCTTCGGCATGAACACGAACATTTGAAGGATTGCGAAGAACCTGAAAAAGAAAGTGCAAAGATTGAAGTTATCCATCGCACCATTGAGCTTGAGGGTGACCTCAGTGAACAGCAGCGCAAGCGACTATTACAGATAGCCAACCAATGCCCGGTACATAAGACGCTCCTGGGGACCTTGCAGGTACGTACAGACCTGCGTGATGCCGGCCAATAAGCAACCGGGCTGCCTGCAAGGCCGAGTCGCTCACGCACCACCTGAGTATGGCAGCATGACAGTCAAGCCCGGGTTCGTGCCGCTGGCGTGCAAGCTATGCACTGGCGGCCCATCACAAGTACACGCACCCCGACCGAAAATTTATCCACCTGACAAGAGTGATTGACGATGTTGAAACTTCAAACCATTATTTGCAGCACCCGCCCTGGCCGTATCGGCCCCAGCATTGCCGAGTGGTTCAACGGGTATGCCGCCGCTCACGGTCGCTTTGACTGCAGCATGGTAGATTTGGCCGAGGCTAATCTGCCCGTCTATAACGAACCCAACCACCCCAGCCAACAAAAATACGAACACGAGCATACCAGGGCCTGGGCCCGCTCTGTGGCTGACGCGGATGCCTATGTGTTCATCCTGCCGGAATACAATTTCTGCCCCCCGCCCGCGTTTTTCAACGCGCTTAATTACGTCTACCGGGAGTGGAACTACAAGGCCTGCGGCTTCGTCAGCTATGGTGGGGCATCCGGCGGGCTGCGCTCCGCCCAACTCGCCAAACAGCTGGTCACCACCTTGAAAATGATGCCAATGACCGAGGGCGTGATGGTGCAGATGGCGGGATCGCTCATCGACGACACGCGCAAATTCCAGGCGAATGGAAGCCACGAGAGGTCCGCTACCACCATGCTCGACGAACTGGACAAATGGGCTCAGGCTCTGAAAACCATCCGCTAAGTCGAACGTTTGGGGCCTGACAGAACAAATCCTGACGCAATCTGAACAGTTACGACAGGCGCTGAATCGTTACTATTTATATAAAGCCAAGAACCGGTTATATAAAGCCAAAGGACCGGTTGTAAAAGCCAAAGGACCGGACGTGCCCGGGGCCTTTGGCTTGTCTTCGACGCAGCGCTACACTCGGTACGGTTTGTTAGAATTGGAATACGCGGTCTTAAATCGCGCCAACAAATTCAATGATCCGTGTTCCGCGGTCGCGGCGTTTTAGCGCATGCACCACCATTCTTTCCTGCGGAATAGCTGACACACAAAGAACGCCCAGCGCCCCGCCCTGCTTAAACTGAACGGCAGACGCTGTCAAAAAAGTTACTATCTTTTTAGAACTGCGAGTCGCAGATCATTGATTCAATTGTTTCGTTGCTGATGTTTGCATCTGCGCGAGGAATAGAGACAACCGCACTGGTTGGCGCGAAAAGAGACGCTGGCGCGGTGAGCTTGCCATCAACGACGGAATACCTGACATCGACCTCCAGAAGCCGACCGGCGCTGACTACATTCAGCGTGAACGTGCCATCCCCGCTCTCAGTGATTGTGCCGTAAGTCATCTGCTCATAACAATTTTGATAATTTTCTGCGTAATCATCCCCCAGAAAATCGTACTCCGCGTACATGCCCGATTCGCTGATCACAACGTAGGCTTCGTCGAACGCGGTAACGCCATTCTTTTCTACCTCAGCGCTTTGGTCCCATACCCCCGCAATGTCGCCAACCGACTGCGCGGGTTTGCCATGCTCTGCGTCCATGCTAAGGCCACCAGCACCTCCGCTATGGATTTCCGGCCCACCTCCGCTATCCCCGGCGTCACCGCCGCCACCGCCACTGCAAGCACTCAAGCCGAGCACGCAAAATAGAATAAGCAAAGTCATTTTGTTACGATGATCCATGTGTCTATCTCCTTAATAAGTCATTTAGTAGCCGCGCAATATTGCGCGGCTTTTTCGAAAAAGCAAGGCAATTTATCCCAGGTACATGACCCGATTCCAGCACGCACGTCGCATCAAAGGCTAACGCCTCAACGCTCTGGTGACATAGCTTTCAAGTTCGTCAACACCGACAACCTGCGCTGATTCGCCCATCTCCCCAACGATAGAAAATTTTATTCCTCTGCACTTAAGGCTTTTCCGGTGTTCTGCCAGAACAGCTCGAATTTTCTCCAAACGCTCTTCATCCTGCTTCAGCACCTTATCCGCTTTGCCGCAGTAACCGCAGTGGATGCCGTCTTTAGAGCCAACCGCAAACGCTTTGCCGCAACGTGGACAAAGGTAGTGCATCATGGCCAAAATGAAAAAGACAACAGGCCCCAGGAACAAGCACAGTACGGACCAGAGAAATGGATTTCGGTTTCTTCTAACCGCCAGTATCGCGGTCGGGATCACGAACATGATAAAGACAATAACGATTTTGGTCATGACATTACTCCATGTAGTCATGTGGGATTAAATGGCTGATGTTTGAGACCATGTTCATTCGGGCCTCAATATCAAACCACTCAGTAACGAAGAGATTAAGCGTCCTGAACTTTTTTCATTTTACTACTGGTCGGAACACCTCCCACTCCAGGGCGATATGGCTACCCCATACCAACCCGTGTGGCGTATTTCACCAGAAAATCCGGTACCCGGAAAACAGTGTTCAATCATCATAGACACTACATTCTTAACCGGAACATGGATAGGGAACAAGCGCCCGAAATCCAGGAGAGTTGGCAAAGGGCCGATGTACTTTTTTTGGTAACGCCAGCAACCTGCAATGCCGGGTGGCCCGCTTTCGAGCCGATTGGTCGAAATATGACAGCCTGCACGACTCCCGCCAGTTCACCATAAATATCCTTATCGAAACTCGTGCGCGTGAAGTCGCATCGCTTCGCACTGCCAATCAGGATGGCCGACACTTTGTGCGGATTCTTTGAACAACCCGTATCGCTCTTCTGCGGGCGCGTAATTAACGGCCGTCCATGCAACACGCACATCACTTTCCACTTCTATTCGGTCGTCAAGCTTCTTGAGTAGTGCCTCATTACGGGCCGACGGATCCAACGCTTTATAATCTTCGCGACCAGCTATTTCAGAAAACACTTCGCAGAAAAGATCAAACGCTTCTGCCTGCTCATTCTTGAATGCAAAAAAATGACTGCTATCTGAACAACCTACTGTGCAAAGTAAAAAGCAGCCGACTGCCAGCAGTTTCATTTTCTAATAACCTCGAAATCGACCAAGCCTTGATTATCCTCTTTCAAGGGCTTCTTTGGTCGGAACATGCGGACGTAGTCGGATGGGGTATAATCTCTTACGAGGTTATTGCATGCGTCCGTAATATACACCCAAAGGCCCTTATCACTTATCCAGGCAGTACCTCCTTCCGAGGCAATTCGCATTGCATTGATTTGCGGGGCAGCCAATCCATAGTAGTAACACGCTTTGTTATGGGGCGCGTACTTTTCCGGCTCTTTCGCCTTTACCAGGTCGAGCTTTTGATTAATGCGATCGTCCACTACAGCTTTCACTAATGAAACCGCTGTCGACGCACCACCAGATACAAACCCAGAGAGGTATATACCCACATCGACTGAACTGGGGGACCCGATTTTGGTTGTGTGATTAACTAGCCAGACTGCCGGTGTTACGAGTTTTCCCGCAACTTTTTTACCCAGTTGATCCAGGCTGATTGACGCTATAGTACTGTTAATGGTCTGAATAAGATTGGTGTTATCTTTGATTTGTTTCTCTATTGAAACATCCATGTGCGTATCCCTACTATTCATGCGCGGATAAAAATCCAGCTGGCGAGTCCTGTTCTCACTGGCGTTGAGAGAATCCTACGGCAATTTAACATCGAGTTCCAGCACAATCTGACAAGATCGAAGAATCTGTAACAGAGGATTCCAGCCGATTTGCAGATACAAGCTTTTCAACGATTATCAATCACTCATTAACCGTCGCCCTGTCACCATATTCTTCCAGCCACACCCGTCGGTCCGAGGCGCGCTTTTTGGCGAGCATCATGTCCATGACCTGCATGGTGTCGTCGCCTTCGTCGAGTACCAGCTGCACGAGGCGTCGGGTATCGGCGGCCATGGTTGTTTCGCGCAGTTGCAGCGGGTTCATTTCGCCCAGTCCCTTGAAGCGTTGCACATTGACTTTGCCTTTTTTCTTTTCGGCAATTATGCGGTCGAGAATGCCCTGCTTTTCGCTGTCGTCCAGCGCGTAGTAAACATCCTGCCCAATATCGATTCGATACAGGGGCGGCATGGCCACGAAAATGTGGCCGGCACGGACCAGCGCCGGAAAATGGCGCACAAACAGCGCGCACAGCAGCGTGGCGATGTGGAGCCCATCGGAATCGGCATCGGCCAGAATGCAGACCTTGTGGTAGCGCAGCTGGGATAGCTCTGTGCTGCCGGGGTCTACCCCCAGTGCTACCGAAATATCGTGAACTTCCTGAGACGCCAGCACCTGCGAGCTTTCGACCTCCCAGGTGTTCAGGATTTTGCCCCGCAACGGCATGATCGCCTGGGTTTCGCGGTCACGTGCCTGTTTGGCGGAGCCGCCGGCGGAATCACCTTCCACCAGAAACAGCTCGCCGCGGGATGGGTCATCACTGGCGCAATCGGCCAGTTTGCCCGGCAAGGCCGGCCCCTGGGTTATTTTCTTGCGCGCGACTTTTTTGCCGGCACGGGCGCGTTTGTTGGCGTTGTTGATACAGAAGTCGGCCAGGCGGTCGCCCTCTTCCGTATGCTGATTCAGCCATAAACTGAAGGAATCCTTGGTTACGCCGGAGATAAACGCTGCCGCTTCGCGGGAAGTCAGTCGCTCTTTGGTTTGACCGGAAAACTGCGGATCCGCCAGCTTGAACGACAATACAAAACAGCAGTTGACCCAGATATCGTCGGGTGCGAGTTTTATGCCGCGCGGGATCAGGTTGCGCAGTTCGCAGTATTCGCGCATGGCATCCAGCAGGCCAGTACGCAGGCCGTTAACGTGGGTGCCGCCCATGGCCGTCGGAATAAGGTTGACGTAGCTTTCCTGTACCAGCTCACCGCCTTCGGGCAACCACTGCACCGCCCAATCCACGGCTTCACGCTGGGCGCTGAATGAACCCACAAAGGGCTCGGCGGGCAAAGTTTGCCAGCCCGTGGTCGCGGTTTGCAGATAGTCCCGCAAGCCATCCTCGTATAGCCACTCCTCTTGCTCGCCACTGTTTTCATCCAGAAAAATCACTCGCAGGCCCGGGCACAATACGGCTTTGGCCCGCAGCACATGTCGCAGGCGCGATACGGAAAACCGCGGTGAGTCAAAATAGCCCGGATCGGGCAAAAACCGCAGACTGGTACCGGTATTGCGCTTGCCGCAGGTGTCTATGACCTGCAGATCCGATACCTTGTTGCCGTGCTGAAAGCCGATGCGATGCACCTGACCGTCGCGCCGAATGGTCACTTCAAGCAGTTTCGACAATGCATTGACCACTGATACGCCAACACCGTGCAGACCACCGGAGAACTGGTAGTTTTTATTGGAGAACTTGCCCCCCGCGTGCAGCGTGGACAAAATCACTTCGACGCCGGGCTTTTTTTGCTCAGGATGAATATCCACCGGCATACCGCGACCATCGTCGGCGACGGTCACGGAGTTGTCCTTGTGCAGAATCACATTCAGGGTTTTGGCGTGGCCGGCCAGTGCTTCGTCGACGCTGTTGTCGATCACCTCCTGCGCCAGATGGTTGGGGCGCGTGGTGTCGGTATACATACCGGGACGCTTTTTGACCGGGTCCAGGCCCGTGAGTACTTCAATATCTTCTGCTGTGTAATTAGCCATAAATTCCGTTAGGGTTGTACCGAGGAGAATAACCGCCGCAGACGCGGGATCAGTCGAGAAAGTCGACGATTTGCGGTATCCAGCGGTCAAAGTGTTCGAATGAATGATTGCCACCTGGCTCGATGGTCTGGCGACAACCACGGTAAAAATCAACCGCGTGGCGATAATCCAGCGTCATGTCACCGGTCTGAACCAGCAGCCAGTAGCGGTCAGGATCGGTAATCCGGGGGCTGACCTGTTGCAGGAAGTCGAGATCCTGATCCGATAAAACCGTATCGGCACCGGTATAGTAGTGAGTTAGGGTTTGACCAACAAGGTTTTTGAATCGACGCTGTGGCTCCACGGCCGGATTAATCAACACGGCTTTGCACCCGGTGCGTTCGGCAAGGACTGTGGCCCAGAAGCCGCCCAGCGAGCTGCCGACCAGCCTGAACGACGCGTCCGGCCGCGATTCGACCAGATCGGTTAAAGCCTGCAATGCCTGCTGGGGATAGGACGAGAGATCGGGGCATTCAAACTGCCAGTGTGGTTTATTCCGGGCCAGCCATTGCCGGCACTGCTGTGCCTTGGTCGATTGGGAGGCGCTGAGAAAACCATGGATATAAAGTAAGGTCGGCATAAAATGAGCCCCGGATTCAGAAACAACAGCGAGCAGGACTCACTGAAAAGGGCGCAAAGTATCAGAAGTGTAGGCCATGCCTGTCAAGTGAAGCCGGCCACCGGTCCTGGATGACGCGCTGATCAGGTGGGTGCCGCTGAACAGTTCCGCAACGGCAACCCCTTGAACTCTCGCTAATATCCGGATGACGCGTAGTCAATAGCGTACCTGGTCTGTTTGATGCGATTGACTGTTGACCGATAACTTCCATCCTGAAAAAACTCATACACCCGGAAACCCGGCATGACATTGTCGATGGCAAAGTCATGACTGAGGGGCTTGAACTGGACACAGGTAGACGGCGTCGCCAACAGATCGACACCGCGCCGGACGGAATAAAACTCCTGGTGGACGTGTCCCCAGGATACGGCTTTCACATTGTTGAACTGGTCAATTACGCCGAAAAATTCATGGGCATTGCTGACCGTGTAGGTATCCAGCCAGGTACACCCCACCGGTACCATCTGGTGATGCAGAAATATCATGGTGGGTGATATCGGGTCTGACTCCAGCAAATTGCGCAGGCGCTGAATTTCGGCCGGATGCAGCTCTCCCCGCTCCTCAAACGGAACGCGGGAATTCAGCAGAATGAACCGCCAGTCACCAAACACGACGTAGTTGGTCAGCGGTGTGGTAATCGATGCCGGCGCGCTGGACAGCTTGCGCATGTTGGACGGATGGTCATGATTGCCTTCCAGCCAGGCAAGCGGGGTTGCCGGGAAATGGCGGTTGACTGCGGCAATAAACCGTTCATACGACGCGAGTGTGCCATCGTTCGACATATCGCCCGACGCCAGAATCAGGTCGTAAGCAGCGTCCTGTTGGCTGGCCCGGATCAGCACATCTTCAAAACTCTCTGCGGTGCGCAATCCGATCAGGCTTTCGTCGCTGTGCTCGCCCAAATGACTGTCGGTTAACTGCAAAACCCGCATGGGATTGCCGATTGCCCGGGTCATAGTCCTTCACCTTCTAGAATAAAATCCATAATTGTATGTCCGCTGCCGGTGTGGTGATGTGGCTGACAGGACAGCCGTGTCTACTCGTCTTGATCACGCTATTCTGCATAATCACACTTTCGCTGAATACCCGAAACCTGCTGCAGACTCTACGAATGCGCCGACCAGCCAGACCAGGGCGTATGTTCTAAGTTTGTACTTTAGTAAGCATTTATCCAGCAAGGATTCACGCGAAGGCGGACTAGTTTCCGTTTATGCGACTTTTCTCACATATCGAATCGTCCGGAACGCCAAGTTTCTGGCAGTAACAGAGCCATTCTCCCAGGAACCGGTTCAGAACCAGCTTTTCGTCGGGCTGATACATGCTGCGATTGGGGTATTCGTACAGGGGTCGCCAGTGCCTATGGTGGTTCCAGGCCACGACTTCCGCCATGGCGGCATCGTGATATAACCGGATTCGCAGGCGCGGTGGCTGCAGATAGCAGCCATAGCTGTGCTGCTGTACCACATCAAGCGTGGTGGTGTAGGGTGCGGCTTCCACCACCACCAGGCAAATCTGAACTGGTTGTCGACCACTGATGGCATAGGTCCAGGCGTTGCGACCGTTGCGACACCCAGGCACCAGCGCCATGCAAAGGCGGTAGTTATGTTCGCATTGAACATGATGTCCGCTCAGGTTTACATTAACGGGACGCTTTTCGACCGGGTCATCGACCACTTTTACCATGCTCAGTTACATCCGTACTGCGACAAGCCGCTACAGCAGCTGATCCGTTGGCGTCATGTCCCGCCTGTAGACGATTGCAGACGTGGACGATTCAGTTGCAGCCACAGAAGTCCTATCAGTGTCGCTGCGTTACAACATCGGCTTTCCAACATAGTATCGAAGACCGATTCCGCGGGGAAGACATGAAAGAAAATGTCTTCACCCTCTTCACTCAAACCGTAGATCCCCCCTTTTCCCTGAAGGTTACACAACGCACAGTAAAGATGGGTTGCTTCATTGCAACTGCCCGGGGTGGGATAGAAGCGGGTTATATATTCGAGGGTGGCATCCTCCAGTCCGGCTTCTTCCAGTAACTCCCTACGGATCAGGGATTCCGGATCTTCGTTCTCTTCCACCATTCCGGCCACGCCTTCGAGTGACCAGGGGTCTTCTTCCAGATCGTACATGCCTATACGGAACTGCTCCACCAGGCCGATCAGATCATGCTCCGGATCGTAGGCGATGGCGGCCGCTGCACCGGCTTTCACAAACAGTTCGCGCTCAATAGTGGGCGAAACACCGCCGCTGAATGTCCGGTGTTTCAAGCGGATACGGTCCAGTTGAAAAAATCCGCTGAACAGCGTCTCGCGCTCCACTATGTCGACATCCTGTCGACGGAATCGGCTGGGAATCATTGGTGACCCTAAAGTATATAGCGTGGTTTGTTAAAAAAAGCGACCGGCTTCAAATTGCCGGCGCCACCAGGTTTCCCCTTCCCTTGCATACAACGGAGGGTCGGTTAAACCTTCCGATACAACTGACCGCCCTGCTCCCGGAACTCGCGCGCCTTGGCTTCCATCTCGGCTTTTACGTCAATCATCGTGACGGTTTCTTCTTCGCCCGGTTCCACCTGATTCTGGCGTGCGGCATACTCCCGCACTTCCTGTGTAATTTTCATGGAACAGAATTTCGGGCCGCACATGGAACAGAAATGCGCCACTTTGGCGGATTCCTTGGGCAGGGTGGCGTCGTGATAGGCCCGGGCGGTATCGGGATCCAGGCCCAGGTTGAACTGGTCATCCCAACGGAATTCAAACCGCGCTTTGGACAGGGCATTGTCGCGCAACTGGGCGCCCGGGTGGCCCTTGGCCAGATCCGCCGCATGCGCGGCAATCTTGTAGGTAATGATACCTTCCTTCACATCGTCCTTATCGGGCAACCCCAAATGTTCCTTGGGTGTGACGTAACACAGCATGGCGCAGCCGAACCAGCCGATCATGGCGGCCCCGATGCCCGAGGTAATGTGATCGTAGCCAGGCGCAATGTCCGTGGTGAGTGGTCCAAGCGTATAGAATGGTGCCTCATCACACGCCTGCAACTGCTTGTCCATGTTTTCTTTGATCAGTTGCATCGGTACGTGCCCCGGCCCTTCGATCATGGTTTGCACATCGTGCCGCCAGGCAATTTTGGTCAGCTCGCCCAGTGTTTCCAGTTCGCCAAACTGCGCTTCGTCATTGGCATCGGCGATGGAGCCGGGGCGCAGGCCATCCCCCAGAGAAAAGCTGACATCATAGGCTTTCATGATTTCGCATATGTCTTCGAAATGGGTGTACAGGAAGTTTTCCTGATGATGCGCCAGACACCATTTGGCCATAATCGAACCGCCGCGTGACACAATACCGGTCACGCGTTTGGCCGTCAGCGGTACATAGCGCAGCAGCACCCCGGCATGAATAGTGAAGTAATCCACGCCCTGCTCTGCCTGTTCAATCAGCGTATCGCGAAAGATTTCCCAGGTGAGATCTTCCGCCACACCGTTCACCTTTTCCAGGGCCTGATAAATTGGCACGGTGCCGATCGGCACCTGCGAATTGCGAATGATCCACTCGCGGGTCTCGTGAATGTTTTTACCGGTGGACAAGTCCATAATCGTATCCGCGCCCCAGCGAGTACCCCAGGTGAGCTTGGCCACTTCCTCGTCGATGGAGGATCCCAGCGCGCTGTTACCAATATTGCCGTTGATTTTCACCAGAAAATTACGGCCGATAATCATCGGCTCCAGCTCCGGGTGATTGATGTTGGCGGGGATGATTGCCCGGCCGCGGGCGATTTCATCGCGCACAAAATCCGGCGTGATTTCCGTGGGAATGCTGGCACCAAATGACTGGCCGGCATGCTGGTGACCCGCCACACCCTGCTCGCGTGCCTGTTGCAGGCTCATGTTTTCCCGGATGGCCACATATTCCATTTCCGGCGTGATGATTCCCCGACGGGCATAGTGCATCTGGGACACATTGGCGCCTTTGACCGCCCGGCGAGGCGTACGCGCATACTGGAAACGCAGTGAGACGAGTTTCGGATCCTGTAGCCGGCCAAGGGTGAAGACCGATGAACTGCCCTCCAGCTGCTCGGTATCATTGCGCGTTTCTATCCAGGCGGTGCGCACATCCGGCAGACCGCGCCTCACATCGATAGTTGCGTCAGGGTCCGTATAGGGGCCGGATGTATCGTAGATCCGCACCGGCGGGTTCTCCTCCCCGCCAAATTCGGTGGGCGTGGTAGCCAGCGAAATCTCCCGCATGGGCACACGAATATCCGCTCGGGAGCCCTGCACATAAATCTTGCGGGAACTGGGAAATGGCTGGACGGAAGACGGGTCTACCTGGGCCTGGCTGCTATCGAATCGCTCATCTGCATTTTGTGTCATATGCTTCATATCCCAAATGGATACCGGTAGGGTTACCAGTATTGAAAGAAATGGTGGACCGGGCCGTTGTCGGCAACCAATGCCAGCCGCTCACCATGGTTTATTGCACCCTGCATATAGGTTTTGGCTGCCGCTACGGCCTGCGCCAAACCCAGGCCCTGCGCCAGTCCGGCAGCAATGGCCGTCGCCAGAGTGCAACCGGTACCGTGCGTATTGCGGGCGGCCAGGCGGGGGGCACTGAAAACCTGCACCCCGCTATCCGTGACCAGATAATCGCTCGCTTTGGGCATGTCCAGGTGGCCGCCCTTGAGCAACATCGCTCGCGCACCCAACGCCTTCAAAGCCAGTGCCTGCTGCTCCACCTCCCCGTAGGTCGTTGCTGGCGAAACGCCCAGCAGCCTCGACGCCTCCACCAGGTTGGGCGTGACTACATCAGCCAGCGGAAATAGCTGCTGCACATAGGCCGGCACGATGTCTTCACCGTCCACCAGCGAACCACCACTGGTCGCGCCGAGCACCGGATCGATGACTATCGGTACGTCAATGGTTTTCAGAAAACGGGCGACGCAGTCGAGCAACGCCAGGTTGCCCAGCATACCGAGCTTTACCGCATGCACCGGCATGCCTTCGAAGATTGCGTCGAGCTGCGACTGCAACTGGGCGGCGGAGACCGGATAGATCGCGGCTACCTGACGGGCGTTCTGCGCGGTCAGGGCGGTGATGGCCGTCGCTACGAACACGCCGAAAGCGCTGCCGGTCTTGATGTCCGCCTGTATGCCCGCCCCACCGCTCGAGTCGCTGCCAGCAATGGTCAGCACGACCCGCGCGCCTGCGGCTGTGTGGTTTTGGGTCATGGTTCAAGTCTCCTGCTATTGGGTGGCGCTATAATCTTGACGTTTACAGTGCAGCGGGACAGGACAATGGAGGCTGGGACAGATATTTGACAGGCACGGGTGCCCGAAAGATGCTATCTCGTTCCCTACGCCGGCATTACCCGGATCAGGTCGGCGGGTTTTTCTCAGCAGACGGGTTTTTTAACTTCAGACTCCCGGACTGCACCCCGACAAGAACGGCACAGTCTAACCAAGCTGGCGCATTATTTCGAGTAACTATTTTGATGTCGGTCGCCAGCCTGTGACGGCTGTGGCCCAGATGGTGAGTCAAACTGTTTGCCCCCCTGAAAGACAGGCTATACTTGTGTCGGTTGACGTCGCGCATAGGCAACGCGTTAACTGAGACATTCTGCGGTTGATCTATGCGAATTGATGTAATACCGGTTTACCAGTCCTACCCGTCGTCGGCCAGTGCGCCGAGGGCCACCACGCAACCCAGGGAAGTGGACCACCACCCCCACCGGCCCACGGGCGATGCGCCACGGTTCAAGGCTGATGCTGTCGAGTTCGCTCATGCCGAACCGGTGCTGGAGGCGAGGCCCCAGACCACCAATCCCCGTCAGGCTCATGCCATGCAGACGTTTCAGGCCGTCGCCGAACCGACAGATGATCTGCATATCATCGACCTGTTCGCCTGACATCAAGCCCACCCCGACACCAACGCAATAGTGAATCCGACGGTCTGGACGACATTCCGGGAAGCCTGCCAGGTGATATTTCCTGCGATTCATTCCCATTCCAGCGAGACACTTAACACATTTTGACCTACAATTGCCCGCTGACCCGGTTATCCCATGCAGGACGCACGCGCAGGTTCATTTAGAGCCGCCAGTGCGACTGGTCAGGGCGCGGCCCGGGGCGATCCGGAAGCAACGTACAGGCTTTCGTAACAGCTGCTTCGACACTTCATGGGTTAGTACCCACGGTCTGTTGACGCCTTTCGTGGCACCTGCAGGTCCATGTCATTTCCATCCGGTTGCGTTGTCGATTGCTGATGTGGCAATACCACACGCCGCTCCCGCCGCCGTGCCGGGCTGATCCTGGTCGCCGGCAGTTGTATCGATGAGATGAAATGTCAGACAGACCTGATGCGCGCACCGAACATAACCACGCAGATTGCGACCTGTGAGGCGCAGCGCCGGGAAAAAGTACGTATTAATCCGTACAGATAACCGTTTTTTAGCGGCAGCGCCGATTCGGGTCGGCGTCGAAGCGCTATCACTGCAAACCAGCGGTCTGCCTTGGCAGGCTATTTTTCTGGATTGAATCGAAAAGGGCAGGCATGAAAACTTCAGGCATCTTTAAACCGGCACGACTTTTTAAACCGGCACTGGTCACACTCGCCATCTCCATGACCGTACAACCCGCGTTTGGCGAAACGCTGCTGGAGATCTACCACAAAGCCATTGAAAACGACCATGAATTTCAGGCTGCGAGAGCCAATCTGAATGCCGGCATGGAATCCCGCACCATCGGGCGGGCCGCGCTGCTTCCCCAGCTTGGCGCTGAAGCCAGTTACAATCGCAACCAGATTGACGACAACCGGCCCGTCGCCATTGGCGATCCACTCAACCCTGTTGATCCCACCGGGGGCTTTGTCGGCGACTACGATTTGACCAGCAAAACGTATGGCGTCAGCCTCAGACAACCGCTGATTGACTTTGGCGCATGGCATCGCTTCCAGCAGGGCAAGGCGCTGGCCAGCGAAGCCGAGGCTGCCTTTACAGACGAAGCCCAGAACCTGATACTGCGGACGACCAACGCCTACTTTTCGGTACTGAAAGCCGTCGATAACCTGACGACGGCCAACGCCGAAGCTGAAGCCCTGTCCCAACAGCTGGAACAGTCCCGACAGCGATTTGAAGTCGGGCTCACTGCCATTACCGAAGTGCATGAGGCGCAGGCGGCCTATGATTCCGCCAATGCCAACCGGCTGGTTGCCGAGGGCAATGTCGGTATCGCATTTGAGGCACTGGGCGTATTGACCGGGGAGAATTACACCACACTGGCACCGTTGCGTAACGAGCTGCCGGTATCGCCACCGGAACCGGCCGACCGCAAGCACTGGGAAGAAATGGCACTGGCAAATAATGCTCAACTTAAGGCGGCAGAATTCCGCACCGAGGCCGCTGAAGCTACGGCCGACATCAGCCGTTCGGAACATTACCCGCAGCTTTATGGCTCGGTCAGCCGCAGCACACGGGATATCGAGATCGATAGCGGTGGCGGTGACACGTTTCAACAGGCAGATGACACCACCACCGCCTTCGGTGTCACGCTGAGCGTACCGCTCTTTAGTGGCGGCGGCATCTCGGCCAGCCGGCGGCAGGCATATAACCAGTTTCTCAGCACCCGAGAGCTTTATTTGAAAGCGCGCCGCGATGTGGTTCAGGCTGCGCGTGTATCTTTTCTGGATGTGATCACCTCGGCGGCGACCGTCAAGGCCCGGGAACAGGCCATAGTGTCCGGACGCAGTGCGCTGGAGGCGACCCAGGCCGGATACGATGTCGGCACCCGTGATCTGGTGGATGTGCTCAACGCCCAGCGCAATCTGTTCAGCGCCCAGCGGGATTATTACGATGCACTGTACACCTATATCGTTTCCCGCATGCAATTGAACAAAGCCGCCGGCGTGCTTGCCGAGGAAGATATCGTACAGCTGAATCAGCTGCTGGATCCGGAACGTACGGTGCAATACACGCCACAGTAAGTTGTGGCGTTGACAACCGACCGGTCAGACACTGGAGGGCCGCACCGTGGAAGATCTGGCACATTGTTTTCACCCCGACCCGACGACAGACTTGCCGTTACTCGGGCAACTGGAATCTGTCTGGCAGCAGCATGCGTCGCCTGAACAATCGCGACAACTGACGCAGGCGCTGACACCCGCGTATCGTCGGCAGTTTCACTGCCTGGTGCGGGGTAGTGAATACGCGGCCACCTGGTTATGCCGGCATCCCGCGGCCCTGCTGGCACTGCTGACTGACGATGCCGTGAGCCGACCGGCAAATATGTCCGACTATCGGGCGCTGTTCTCGGCTCAACAGCATGCAAACCCGACGGAATGGGATGTCCGGATCCGCCACATACGCCACCGCGCCATGTGCGGTATTATCTGGCGCGACCTCAACCGGTTGGTTTCCACCATGGAAACCACCGCGGAATTGACCGCCCTGGCCGATGCTGCGGTGAGCGTCAGCCTCGACTACCATTATCGTCAACTGACCGAAACCCTGGGGACCCCGGTGTGCCCTGCCGGCAAACCGCAGCCTCTACTGGTTATTGGCATGGGCAAGCTCGGTGCCCATGAGCTCAACCTGTCCTCCGATATCGATCTGATCTTCGCCTATCCGCGCCACGGGGAGACGACCGGAGGCCCGCGCAGCGTGCCCAATCAGGAATTTTTTACGCGACTGGGCCAAACGCTGATCCGATCACTGGATGCGGCCACGGCAGACGGCTTCGTGTTCCGGGTGGATATGCGCCTGCGACCCTATGGCCAGAGCGGCGCCCTCGCCAGCAGCTTTGCGGCACTGGAGGACTATTACCAGACCCAGGGGCGGGAGTGGGAGCGGTTTGCCATGATCAAAGCACGCATCATCGCCAATAATGGCGACCACCGCTACACCGAGGAGCTGCAGGCGCTGTTGCGGCAGTTTACCTACCGGCGGTATGTGGATTTTTCGGCCATTGAAGCGCTGCGCAATCTCAAGCAGCTGATCAACAAGGAAGTCAAGCGCAGGCGCCTGCAGGACAACATCAAACTGGGCCGTGGTGGCATTCGCGAAGTGGAGTTTATTGCGCAGGCATTCCAGATTATCCGGGGTGGTCGCGATACCGAACTGCAGGATCGCCGTCTGCTCCACATTCTGCCTTTATTGGTGCGCCTGAACTGCCTGCCGGCCGGGTCCGATCAGGCCCTGGGCGACGCCTACCTGTTTCTGCGCAATGTAGAACATGCCCTGCAGGCCTGGCAGGATAAACAGACACAACAATTACCGGCGGCACCCGACGACCGGTTACGGCTTGCCCAGGTGATGGGCTATTCCGACTGGTCGCAGTTTATCGACGTATTGGACCGACACCGAAACTGTGTCCACGAACAGTTCAGCGCCATGATCGCCGACCCGGCGGCCAGCGATTCCGCGGCCGTCAAACCCGGCATGCTGTGGGGCGACCTGTGGGACCTGAATCAGGCTGACCCGCGCGACCTGGTGAATGAACTCGCACGCCTGGGCTTTGAGGAGCCCGGGGCGGCCATCGACATATTGCGGCAGGAGCTACTCACCGCGCCCGCCATTATGGCCATGTCCGCTACCGGTCGTGAACGCCTGAACCTGTTGATGCCGCTGTTGTTACAGCGCCTGAGCCTCAGTCAACAACCTACCCGGACGCTTTCCCGACTGATTCAGCTCCTCACGGCCATTGCCCGCCGCAGCGTGTACCTGACACTGCTGATTGAAAACCCGCGCGCACTGGAGCAGCTGGTCACCCTCAGCGAGGCCAGCCCCTGGATCGCCAACCGGCTGGCAGGCCAGCCGGCCCTGCTCGACGAATTGCTTAACCCGGTTGCGCTGTACACCATTCCCGCACGGCAGGATCTGGCGCAGGAACTGCGCAGCGAACTGCTGCGGGTAGACGAGGACGATCTGGAAAGCCAGATGGAGGCGCTGCGTTATTTTCACCATTCCCACGCCCTGCAGGTTGCCGCCTGCGAAGTGACCGGCCGCCTGCCCCTGATGAAGGTCAGCGATTATCTGACGGAACTGGCCGAAGTGATTCTGGAGTTTACGCTGCAGATGGCCTGGCGACAGATGGTGGCCCGCCACGGACTGCCTGGCGGAGAGACTTCAGGGCAGCCGCGCTTTGTCGTGGTGGGTTACGGCAAACTGGGCGGCATTGAACTGGCCCACGGCTCGGATCTCGATCTGGTGTTTATTCATGACACCGATGCCAATGGCCAGACCAGCGGCGATGCGGAAGGCCGACGCTCGATTGATAACCTGACGTTTTACATGCGACTGGGTCAAAAGATAATTCACCTCTTGACCACCACCACGCCCTCGGGCCAGCTTTACGAAGTCGACATGCGTCTGCGCCCGTCCGGCAACTCCGGGCTACTGGTTACGAGCCTGAACGGCTTTCTCAAATATCAGCAGGAATCCGCCTGGACCTGGGAGCATCAGGCGCTGGTGCGCGCCCGCGTCGTGGCGGGCGACGAGGAGCTGGCCAACCGGTTTTCCACTATCCGGCACGACATGCTGGCCCAGGTACGTGACGCGGAGAAACTCAGATCGGATGTCATCGACATGCGCCGCAAAATGCGCGACCAGCTCGGCAGTAACGCCCGGCAGCAGGCCGAAGGCCGCTTTCACCTGAAACAGGATGCCGGCGGTATTGTGGATATTGAATTTATGGTTCAATATGCGGTTCTGGCCTGGTCACACAAGCACCCGCAGCTCACCCGCTATCCGGACAACATCCGCATCCTGGAAAACCTGCTGGCCGCCGACCGGCTCAGCGCCCAAGAGGTCAACCAGCTAATCGAAGCCTACAAAGCCTTCCGATCCATCGGTCACCGCCTGACACTGCAACAGCAGCCCGCGGTCATAGATGACAACAGTGCAGAGCCCCATCGCGACAACGTGATCCGCATCTGGCAATCGATGCTGGGTTCTGCGTCGACTACGTAAATACGATTTAAATTGGAGAGAGGTTATGTCTTTTGCCGATCGTGACGGCGTAATTTGGTTTGATGGTGAAATGATCCCCTGGCGCGATGCCAAGGTGCATGTCCTGACGCATACCCTGCATTACGGTATGGGCGTTTTCGAAGGTGTAAGAGCGTACGACGCGGGTGATCGGGGTTGCTGTATCTTTCGGCTGCAGGATCACACGGACCGCCTGTTCCGTTCCGCCCACATTATGAATATGAGTATGCCCTACAGCAAAGACGTGCTGAATCAGGCACAGCGGGATGTCGTCGCCGCCAACAACCTGCAGGAAGCGTATTTGCGCCCAATGGCGTTTTACGGCTCCGAGGGGATGGGATTGCGCGCCGACAATCTGCGCACCCATGTGATCATTGCAGCCTGGCACTGGCCGGCCTACATGTCACCGGAGGCGAAAGAGCACGGAATCAAGGTGAGGACTTCCAGCTATACGCGTCATCATGTCAATATTTCCATGTGCAAGGCCAAAGCCAATGGGCATTACATTAACTCCATGCTGGCACTGCGTGAGGCACTGGACTGCGGTTGTGATGAGGCGCTGTTGCTGGATAATGAAGGTTACGTGGCCGAAGGCAGCGGCGAGAACATTTTCATCGTTCGCGACGGAGAAATTTTTACGCCGGAGCTTACCTCCTGTCTGGATGGCATCACCCGTAAAACCATCTACCAGCTGGCAGCAGACTTCGGATTAAAAATTACGGACAAACGTATCACCCGCGATGAAGTTTATGTCGCCGATGAAGCTTTCTTCACCGGCACGGCTGCCGAAGTGCTGCCGATTCGCATACTGGACGGCCGTGTCATCGGCTCCGGCCATTGTGGACCGATCACCAGGCAACTGCAGACGGCCTACTTTCAAGCGGTGAAAGGTGAGTTGCCACAACATAAAGAATGGCTGACAGAAGTCAAATAATAAAACATCCCGGAACCTGGGCGCCGGGCTTGATCGAAGGATGCACGCGCGCTCACCCCATTGCTCGCTCAATCGTGCGGGGATGGGCGCCAACTATCCGCTCAGTACCACCAGCCATTGAGAGCGTCTGAGATTACTGTGAAGAAATCGCTGCACGAAAACACGCTGCTTTATAAACGCCTTCTGGCTTACGCCAGGCCCTACAGTGGCTTTTTTGTATTAAGTATTATTGGCTTTATAATTTTTTCCGCCATGGAAATGGCCATGGCCGCGCTGATGGAATATTTTATCGAGGGCCTGCAAACCCGCGATCCGACATTAATGCTGGCGGTACCGGTTATCGTTGTGGTCGCGCGTTTTATTCACGGGATTGGTTTTTTTCTCGGTAATTTTTTTATTGCCCGGGTCGGGCTGGGTGTGGTTAACGACCTGCGCAAACAGCTGTTCTCGTCACTGGTATATATGCCCAACCGCTTCTATGACAAAAAGAACAGCGGCGAACTGGTGTCTTTGCTGATCTACAATATTCAGCAGGTTACAGGTTCCGTCACCAATGCGGTGAAGACGGCCATGCGCGACGGCTTTACCGTTATCGCACTGCTCGGTTTTATGGTTTACAAAAACTGGCAGCTAACCCTGGTATTTCTGGTCGTCGCGCCAATGCTGGCGGCGCTGGTCAGCATCGCCAGCCGCTACTTTCGCCGTATCAGCCGTCATATGCAGGTGTCCATGGGCGGCATCACCCACATTGCCAATGAAGCGTTGCAGGGTTTTCGCCTGGTCCGCAGTTTCGTTGGGCAATTGTATGAAATCCGGCGGTTTGGCCAGGCCAGCGACGATAATACGCGACTGGCAACCAAGTACGAGCGCGTATCCGCTTTGCAGGGCCCGGTGTTTCACGTTGTCATTGCGTTGAACCTTGCGGTTATCATGTTCCTGGTACTCTGGTTATGGCAGGACGACGTGGGCTCGGCCATGGCCTACCTGACGGCGGCCACCATGATCGCCAAGCCGCTACGGTCGCTCAGCTCTGTGAACGAGATTATCCAGAAAGGCCTCGCGGCGGCGGAATCGATTTTTGAAGTCATCGACATGCCGCCTGAGCCGGATCACGGTAAAAAGCAGCTCAGCATCACCCAGGGCCGCATTGAGTTTCGCGATGTCTGCTTTCGCTATGATGAAGAATCCGCCGGGCTACAAAACCTGAATCTGGTCATCGAACCCGGCATGACCGTCGCGCTGGTCGGCCGCTCCGGCAGCGGCAAAAGCACACTGACGAATCTGCTGATGCGATTCTACGAAATCGACAGCGGCTCCATCCTGATTGATGGCCAGAATATTTCTGACGTCAGTCTCGCGAGCCTGCGGCGCAACATTGCGCTGGTCAACCAGCAGACCGTCCTGTTCAACGACAGCATCGCTGGCAACATTGCCTACGGCAGCACAGAATCTGACCCCGGCCGCATTAACGAAGCTGCGCAGCACGCCAACGCCCTGGAGTTTATCGAAGGGTTGCCACTGGGGATGGAGACACCGGTGGGCGAAGACGGTGCCCGGCTGTCCGGCGGGCAGAAGCAGCGTCTGGCGGTAGCTCGGGCACTCTATAAGGATGCACCCATCCTGGTACTCGACGAGGCCACCTCAGCGCTGGATACCGAGTCGGAAAAAGCCATTCAGGGTGCGTTGGAAGCGCTGCAGAAAGGCCGCACCACTCTGGTCATCGCCCACCGGCTTTCCACCATCGAGAACGCGGATAAAATTGTTGTACTGGACCAGGGGCAGATTGTAGAAATGGGCAGCCACAGCGAATTGCTGGCGCTTAACCGGCATTATGCCGCGTTGCATACCGCGCAGTTTGAAAACCGGTCCGATCAGGAGCAAGGCTGACGAACGTCTTGATGAAGATGGTCCGCCGTCCCGCTGCCTTGGCGATGTTAACCAGCCTGGCACCGCGTGTGTTTTGTAAAAATGGCACTTCCCACGCGAGTCAACAGTCTGCGAGAACCCGTCAGGCCCCGAACCCAGGCTCAGGCTCTAAAGGATCGGAGAGTTCAAGCAGTCGAAATGCCGGCCGGTCAGGCCAGGTGCGTTGCAACAATGGCTTCGCCACGTTGTAAACCGGAATGTTATTTACGGTTTTTCCTTCCAGCGAGCCACGGTGCGCATGGCCGTGAAATACCACGTCAACGGGGTAGTGGACTAACGGATCTTCCAGTCGGCTGGTGCCCAGAAATGCAAAAATTTCGGGTGGCTCCCCCTCCACCGTCGCCTTTATCGGCGAGTAGTGCAGCAACGCAATTTTCTGGCGGGTGCGCAATCGTGACAAGGCGGTTTCGAGTTTAAGCGCTTCCTGCAGCGCTTCATTCACAAATTGCTTGATCGCAGGCTCGCCCCAGGGGCCGAGCGCCCCTCTGCCATATCCCCCAGCGAACCCTTTGATGCCCGCAATGCCCACGCCGTTTATTTCACAGGCATCGCCGTCGAGAACGTGCACACCGACATCGCGCAGAATCTGCTTGACGTTATCCGCCTGGTCGGACTCATAGTCATGGTTACCGAGCACCGCCACCACCGGAATATTCACCACCGACAATTCTGCGGCCAGCACCTGGGCCTCTTCCGGTAAGCCGTAATCGGTTAAATCACCGCATAATAACAAGATATCCGCTGCTTTATCGGCTTCGACGAATAGCGGCCTCAGTTCGCCTTCCATTGTTTTTGTACAGTGGAGATCGCCCACCGCCGCGACGCATGTTTTCTTCTCGGTTGTCACTTTATTCTCCTCTTTACATACCCGGTTACCCTTTAACCGGACGCAATTTTTGTACCATTGCGCCACTTGCGAAATGGGCAATGGCACAGCTTTTGCTAGCTGTGATTCAGCGAATCCGACTTTAACCACCGACGGGTATATGCATGCCAAATGCCGCAGAAACGACTCAAGGCCCCTTTATTGCTCAAGCCAATAAAACCGCACTGTATCGCGATGTCCTTATCACGCTAAATACATCCGGCCTGCCTTACCTGGTTGGCGGCGCCTACGCCTTCAATTACTATACGGGCCTTAATCGGCGCACAGAAGACTTTGATCTGTTTGTCTCGCGCGCTGATTATGACAATATCAGTAACGTGCTGACCAGCGCCGGCTACCATACAGAATTGACCTACCCGCACTGGCTGGGGAAGGTTTTCGCCAATGGCGATGTTATCGACCTGATTTTTAGCTCCGGCAATGCTATTGCAGATGTCGACGCAGAATGGTTTCAACATGCGACACCGGCGAAACTTTTTGGCATACAAACCCTGCTGTGCCCCGTTGAGGAAATGCTATGGTCAAAAGCATTTGTGATGGAACGGGAGCGCTTCGACGGATCGGACGTGGCCCACCTGCTGCTGGCCAGAGGACGGCACCTGGACTGGAAACGGCTGCTGCGCCGCTTCGAACCACACTGGCGGCTGCTATTAAGTCACCTCACCCTGTTCGGCTTTATTTATCCCGCCCATCGCGATGCGGTGCCTGCCTGGGTGATGGACGATCTGCTTAACCGGTTGCAGGACGAACTTGCCGGTCCTGTACCTGAAGACAGAACCTGCGCAGGGACCCTGCTGTCGCGCGAGCAGTATCTCAATGACGTCCATCAGTGGGGCTATCAGGACGCGCGCATATCGCCTTACGGATATATGTCAGCGGAGGACGCCGCCAGATGGACCGATGCCATTAACAATAAGGATGGGTGAAACCCCGACGCGGCCGCCCGGCATCGGTGCATCTCAAGATTCAGCCCCGCCGGGTCGCGCCTGATAAGAACGCCACCCTCGCCGACCCGCATCTATCAGTTAAATATGATCGGCCCATCACGAAAAATATCTCAAAACACGTTAATCTCTTGATCCCTCCCCTACACTTCGCGACATCCTGCATCAATTGAATGTCTCAGGGGCTGCCATCTTGCACGACTGTCACTGGAGGATATCCGTATGCTTATACCGGCCATCGAAGAAGCAGAAATTGACCACACCCCAATAGCCGCAACAGCAAAAAACCGCGTACTTATCGTCGATCTCAATAATTTCGCCCGCTACCCCACTCTGGCGATTGGTTACATTACTGCGCCTCTGCGCAAAGCCGGCTTTCAGGTCCACACCCTCTCGCCGCTGTCCGTAGGTGCGCCTGCCTTTGAACGGGAGCAAACCGAGACCCGGCTGGAACACGTGAAACGTCGTCTGTATTTTTCCAATCATCCGCTGCTGCTGCCACTGCGGGAACCTTTTCGCAAGCTGGCCGCTCGCCGTGCGGCGCATCCGCACAAGATTACGCGGGCCGCCATCAATCACTATTTGCAGAATCATCCTGTGGATATTATTCTCCTGTCGGCCTACCTGAATCACCGGGATTCGGTTGCCTATATCGGCCATCTGGCCCAAAGTAAAAGCATCCCTGTACTCCTCGGCGGGCCTGCGTTTAATCAGGCGTCGGTCAGTGAGGACTGGCTTGATATTCCCGGCGTCACCGCTATCTTCGGCGGGGAATGTGATTTAATTGTGCAGGATGTGGTGGATGCCGCATTGGCCGGCGATGATCTCAGTCGCATTCCAGGCATTTTTTTGAAAGGCGGCCGTAACAACCGTGCAGCCCCGCCACTGCATGATCTGGATCGACTGCCCATTCCGGATTACAGCGACTTTCCCTGGCATGCGTATCCACACAAAATTATACCGGTCATGACCGGGCGGGGCTGCGCCTGGGGCGTCTGTACTTTTTGCAGTGATGTGGTGACAGCAAATGGTCGGGGGTACCGGTCGCGCTCACCTGCCGCCGTCATGGACGAACTGGCCACACTGGCGCAACGCCACCAGGCGCGCGATTTTATTTTTCTGGATTTGAAACTGAATTCCAATCTGGATGTTTGGCGCACATTGATCCGCACTTTTCAGCAGACAGTCCCGAACGGCAAATGGATCGCGACGGTTCATGTCGACGCCAAGAAGGAAAACGGCCTTACCCGTGAGGAGCTGTTCCAGGCGCGCCGATCCGGGCTGATTCGCATCAGCTTTGGTTTGGAAACCGGCAGCCAGCGACTGAACAATCTTATGGCCAAAGGTACCAGCATGGCACGCAACCATCAGTTTGTGCAGGATGCGGCAGACGCCGGCATCTCGGTACGGGCCAGTATGATGCTGGGGTACCCGGGGGAAACAGCCGACGATATCGCGCAGTCCGTCGACTTCCTGAATCATCACAAGCATAATTTTGACCGGATTCGCCTGTCCTTGTTTAAAGCCATTCCCGGTACCAGTTTTGCCAGTCTGTATGACGCCAAACCGGAAAGATTTCCCGGCCTGTCGGACTTCAAGTGGGATTACCGCTATAACCGCGCCAGCTATCAGTACACGCCCGGGACGGATCGCGCCAGCCGCGTCGCGCGGGGCCGCCTGTTACAACTGGTGCATCAGATTAACAGCAAGCCACTGCGCGATGACATGCAGCAATTTGATGGGTTGATGTGAGCCGGTTTCACATGGGTTTCTGGACCAACCGACCGCCCGGTGGACCGCGCCTGCCGGGAGGAAGGGCATGACGCAAGCGCGGATACCCGCCGCGCGATTGTCCATCGCCGCCAGATTGCGCATAATGCCCCACCCCCATAACAGACCCGTCAGAGACTTATGAAGCCAATTTTTCAGCGTATTGCCCAGGAACTCAATGTCAAAGAAGCGCAGGTTCAGTCCGCCATAGCCCTGCTGGATGAGGGCGCGACTGTTCCGTTTATCTCGCGTTACCGAAAGGAGGTCACCGGCGGTCTGGACGATACGCAACTGCGGAACCTGGAGGAGCGGCTGCAGTACCTGCGGGATCTGGATGACCGGCGCGCAACGATCCTCAAGTCCATTGACGAGCAGGGCAAGCTGACGCCGGAACTGACCAGTGCCATCCAGGGCGCCGAGACCAAAACCCAGCTCGAAGACCTGTACCTGCCCTACAAGACCAAACGCCGCACCAAGGCCCAGATAGCCCGCGAGGCAGGATTGGAACCGTTGGCGTTGCAGTTGCTGGAGAATCCGTCGCTGGAACCGGAACGGGAAGCTCAGGCCTATTTGAATCCCGAGATGAAGGTGGAGACGGCGAAGGACGCACTGGATGGCGCCAAACAGATTCTGATGGAGAAATTCAGTGAAGACGCCACCTTGCTGGACCGACTGCGCCGGTATTTGCACAACGAAGGCTATATCGTTGCCAAAGTGATCGACGGCAAGCAGACAGAAGGTGAGAAGTTCCGCGACTATTTCGAGCACCGGGAACCGCTGGCCAAAACACCCTCACACCGCGCACTGGCCATGTTTCGTGGTCGCAATGAGGGCATTTTGAATCTGTCGTTGGGGCTGGAGGAAGACCTGGAACCCGGGCAGATGCACCCCTGTGAAGTCACCGTCGCTGACTTCTGGCAGATTGAACAGCAACAGCGGCCGGCTGATAAATGGCTGGCGGAAGTCGTACGCTGGACCTGGCGGGTCAAGCTGCAGACACATCTGGAAACCGACCTGTTTGGCGAACTGCGCGAAAAGGCAGAAGGCGACGCCATTGATGTGTTTGCCCGCAACCTGAAAGACCTGCTGCTGGCGGCGCCGGCGGGGCAGATTGCCACCATTGGCCTGGACCCGGGCCTGCGCACCGGCGTAAAGCTGGCCGTGGTCGACGCCACCGGTCAGGTGCTGGATCATGGCGCGATCTTTCCAACACCCCCACAAAATCGCATTCAGGAGGCGGAAGCCGTCCTGCTGCGGCTGTGCCAAAAGCACCCGGTCGGCCTGATTGCCATCGGCAATGGCACTGCCAGTCGCGAGACCGACAAGTTCGTGGGGGATTTTCTGAAACGTCATCCGGAACTGAAAGCCCAGAAGGTCATGGTGAACGAATCCGGTGCTTCAGTCTACTCGGCTTCTGAGTTCGCTGCCCGGGAATTTCCGGATCTCGATGTGACCATCCGCGGCGCCATTTCGATTGCTCGCCGACTGCAGGATCCGCTGGCGGAGCTGGTCAAGGTGGAGCCGAAATCCATCGGGGTTGGGCAGTATCAGCATGACGTGTCGCAATCGCGGCTCGGTAAAAGCCTCGATGCCGTGGTGGAGGATTGCGTGAACGCGGTCGGGGTGGAGGTGAATACCGCCTCGGTACCTTTGCTGGCACGCGTCGCCGGGCTGAATCAGACCATCGCCGGCAACATCGTGGAATACCGCAACCAAAACGGCGTATTCCGCAATCGCAGGCAATTGATGGAAGTCGCCCGGCTGGGGGCAAAAGCCTTTGAACAGGCCGCCGGCTTTCTGCGGATCGCCAATGGCGACAATCCACTGGATGCCTCGGCGGTACATCCGGAATCCTACGCTGTTGTGGAAAAAATCGCTCGCAATAATGGCAAGGAAATACGCGCACTGATTGGCGATCGCACGTTTCTTAAATCACTGAAGCCGCAGGATTATGTCGATGGGAAGTTCGGGGTGCCCACGGTCACAGACATTATTGCCGAACTGGACAAACCCGGACGGGATCCCCGGCCGGAATTCAAAACCGCCCGCTTTACCGAAGGGGTCGAGACGTTAAAGGATCTGGAAATCGGCATGATTCTGGAAGGTACCGTGACCAACGTTACCAATTTTGGTGCGTTCGTGGACGTCGGTGTGCATCAGGACGGGCTGGTCCATATCTCTGCATTATCAGAGACGTTTGTAAAAGACCCGCACACGGTGGTTAAGGCGGGGGATATTGTCAAAGTAAAAGTGATGGAGGTGGATCTCCCTCGCAAACGTATTGCCATGTCCATGCGGCTCAATGATCAACCCGGCGAAGGCGCTGCCCGCAACGGTGATCGTCACTCCTCCGCCAGAAAAGACCACAATGGTGGTTCCGGTTACGGTGCCGGCAGGGGCGCTGCCAAAGCGCGGCGGGCGACGACCGGACAATCCGGCGGTGCAGCAGGCGGGCAAGGCACGATGGCGGCATTGTTCGAGCAAGCGCTGAAAAAGAAACCCTGAGCCGTCGGACAGAACCTTTATGCCGAAATTCCGCGGCCGAACAGCCGCGGAACCCGCTGCCACTCAGATAGGCTGGCCGCCGTAGTTGCTTTCGGGTTTACGTGGCGGGTCGGAAATAACGTTCGGCGGAATTTCATTGATCTTGCCGCCGGATGCCAGGAACGCTTCAATGTCGCTCTGCAATTTGTCGCGTATGGCCTGCCGAGCGGTAATAGACCCCTGATCGTCATCGAGGGAGTTTTCCACCGCCACATAAGCGTCCTCTTCCAGACCGGAAATGTCATCATCCGCTTCAATGTCGTTTTCATCGCTCATGACTTTTTACTCATACTCAAAAGTGTTTATGACAACGGGTTTGTGCTCCATGCAGTACAGGTTCTTTACCAGCAATCCTGAAAATTTTTTCAGCAAACTCCACACCAGATTTCAACGGTAGCGCCTTACACTTGAACGCAGAGGCGACTGGCGCCTCAGGCCCGGCGTTAACCGGTTCACAAATGGCCCGCCCGTGCGTCCGGACTCGAATACCTCCCCGGGCCGCTTCGGAGACGACAGGACCGACAGTACGTGACGATATTTATAGTTCAGCCGGAATTCTTCGTCATCACTTTTTCAAGCTATTTTTTAGTTTATTTTGTTCTAGTGAACTGGCGGTTTGCAAAATATGGTTATGGCGGGAAATTTCAATGGGCGAAAGTCGGTAAAAATGACATGACGGGATGAGAAATGGCGTAATCGCTATGACGTTGTCGATCTTCATAGCGATTACAGAGGCGACGTTTTTCAGTTTGGTCGTTCTGGTGCGTGAGGATGCTGCCGGGAAGCACTGGCCCATCACCGACCTGGCGGCTGGCGGATCCAATCCGGACTGGCTCGGGTAAACCTGAACAAAAAGTGCGCCCTCAAATATTGGGGCTAGACAGCGTCCGCACCGGTTTCGCCGGTTCTGATGCGGATGGTTTCTTCCAGGGGCTGAATGAAAATTTTACCGTCGCCAATCTTGCCGGTCTGTGCGGCTTTGGAGATGGCCTCTACAGCCGATTCGACGATTTCATCGGCCACTGCCATTTCCAGCTTCACCTTGGGTAGAAAATCCACCACATATTCCGCACCCCGGTACAGTTCAGTATGGCCTTTCTGGCGACCGAAGCCTTTCACTTCGGTTACCGTCATGCCTTGTACCCCGACCTCGGACAAGGCGTTGCGCACGTCATCCAGGCGAAAGGGTTTGATTATTGCCGTTATGAGCTTCATGGCTAGACTCCACGTGGTTATCGTTATTGAAGAAGAGGAAACCGGGCATTCTATACCGGTCGCAAAAGGCAACTATACCTTTAGATTGCCCTGACGGCTATGACAACTCGCCCGTGAAAAAAAAGGCCGGTCGCACGGGACCGGCCAGAGGCTCAACACAACAGTGGATCTGACGCCTGGGCTGTCAGATCAAAGCCGGGCTATTTGGCATTCAGGAATTCCGGATAGGCTTCCATACCACACTCGGAAATATCCACGCCCTGGAATTCGTCTTCTTCGGTTACCCGAACACCGATTAACGCCTTGATGATGAACCAGACAATCAGTGAGGCGCCGAACATCCAGACAAAGATCGTGAGCGCACCGACCAGTTGCCCTATGAAAGAAGCCTCGTCATTGGTCAGCAGCACCGCAAATATCCCCCAGATGCCGACCACGCCGTGTACCGAAATGGCACCCACCGGATCGTCGATTCTGACCTTGTCCAGACCGACAATACTGAACACAACGATGACGCCACCGACGGCACCGATTAACAGCGCGACCAGTGGTGTGGGTGTTGCAGGGCCGGCTGTAATGGCCACCAGACCGGCGAGCGCGCCGTTGAGTGTCATGGTGAGGTCAGCCTTGCCGAACATTAGCCGAGCTACCAGAAGCGCCCCTATCAGGCCGCCACAGGCGGCTGCGTTGGTGTTCATAAATACCACGGCCACTTCATTGGCAGATGCAATGGAATCCAGCGCCAGCGTGGACCCGCCATTGAAACCGAACCAGCCCAGCCACAGGATAAATGTGCCCAGCGTCGCCAGCGGCAGGTTGGCGCCAGGGATGGCGTTGATGGTACCGCCGGGGCCATATTTCCCCTTGCGCGGACCGAGAACCAGCACGCCTGCCAACGCAGCGGCCGCGCCAGCCATATGCACGATGCCGGAACCGGCGTAGTCGATATAGTTCAACTCGTACAGGCCGAATACGGCTTTTTCGCCCCAGGTCCAGCTACCTTCCATCGGATAGATAAACCCTGTCATGACAACAGCAAACAACAGGAACGCCCAGAGTTTCATGCGCTCTGCGACTGCACCGGAGACAATTGACATGGCTGTTGCGACAAAGACCACCTGAAAGAAAAAGTCAGCCGAATTGGAATACGCATTGCCGTCTTCGCCCGCAAATTCGGCGTAGACCGATTCCGCCAGCCCTTCGGCCGACGCGGCGCCATCCAGGACAATCCCGCTGAGGAAGAAGCCACCGTCGTACATAAATTGATAACCACACACCAGATACATGGTGCAGGCAACGGCGAATAGTGAGATGTTTTTGGTCAGTATTTCCGTGGTGTTTTTCGCGCGCACCAGGCCCGCTTCCAGCATGGCGAACCCTGCTGCCATCCACATGACCAGTGCGCCGCACACGAGGAAATAAAACGTGTCCATGGCGTACTGTAATTCAAGAATTGTATTTTCCATAGCTGAACTCCGGCATTCGGATTATTTTCAAAAAACTTTTTGTATCGGATTACAATGCATCTTCACCGGTTTCCCCGGTACGAATTCGAATCACTTGCTCCAATGCGGAAACAAAGATTTTCCCGTCACCGATTTTGCCGCTGTGAGCCGCCTTGCTGATTGCGTCGACCACCGAATCCACCAGACTGTCGGCGACAGCGACTTCCAGTTTGGTTTTCGGCAGAAAGTCCACCACATATTCAGCGCCCCGGTACAACTCGGTGTGGCCCTTCTGACGGCCAAAGCCTTTCACTTCCGTCACAGTGATGCCCTGAACGCCAATATCCGACAGTGCTTCGCGCACTGCATCCAATTTAAACGGTTTTATTACAGCAGTGATGAGTTTCATAAAACTGCTCCTATCAAGCGGTTTTGTGCACGAGGCACCTGGGTAAATCGAGCGCTGTCCGATTAACAGCGCATGATGGGTTTTCCCTGCCGACTTTTTATCGCTGGCGACGCCGATTAAAATTCGATGGGGAGACTGTAGGAAACCACAAACTTGAGATCGTCACCTTCGGGTTCATCATCGACAAACTGGCTGAAAGTGAATGCCAGGTTATCGTTGTAGGCGTAAGTGAGATCGAGATGAGTGGGCGAGGTGCCGTCGGTTTCATCGTGCATGCCGCCCAACAGCGTGAAATCGCCGAAGGTCCCTGCGAGGGTATAATAGGCATAACCACTACCACCCGCGACGTTATCGTAATAGGTAAAAGCAATCGGGCCTGCGCCCAGAGAGAGTACAACTTCACTCAGGTCACCAAAGTCGGTCTCGTCTTCGCCTTCGTCTACGGATCCGGTCGGGTAGTTATAATTCCAGATACTAAGATCAACGGTGAACATACCGTCCTGACCGAAGGCCATACCGTAACCGGCATAGAGGTCATATTCGGTACCGGATCCCGTATCGCCGGAGGATCCCCAGATGCCGGTATAAAACCCGGCCGCGCTGTAATTGAGATCCCCGGATACCGCCGGCGTACCGGAACCGAGGTCGTACCCGCGCCACAGGTAAGTGCTGGCCACGCCGGCGGAGGCTGATACTTCAGCGTACACAGGTGCTGTCATGCCGGCAGTCAGGACCGAAACAGCGATAGATTGAGCGACTTTACTTCGAAACGACTTCATGAATGCTTCCTCCAAAGTGATAGCATCGGTATTTTTCTCATTTAAAGCTTGATTAATTGGTATTGACCGAGCTTGCGCGATAGCCATAGCAGCTTCCGAGCCATTTTCAATTTATCTTTTAAAATCATGAATATAAGTAATAATTTTGATGTTCTGGCCGATTTTAAGCAGCTGTAACGCACCACAACGGTGCGCACACTGCGCGCACACCTGCCGACCGTGTACCATTACGGTGCACACTGGCGCAGGAAGCCGATTTTTGGAATGTAACGACGCCTGACTCGAAGCCGACTTTTTGAACGGCGTCACGCGTGGGTTTGTTTGTTGTTATGAAATGGGTAGACTGTGGCACAGCAGCACGCCGTCAAGGTGAGTACCGGCTGCCTTTCCTTCCACTCAGTAAACTCGAGACTCTCTATGCGCTACTTTGCCGAGAAAAAAACGCCTCGCGTGGCCGCTTGCCTGGCCTTCTGGTTATCTGCTTTTTCGCTTTCTGTGGTCCTGCTGACCGGCGCCATGCCCGGCCTGGCACAAACCCCCGAAGCAATGCCCGACGCCGAACTTCAGGCGCAGGAAGCCAATGAAGATGAAACCGATGAAGCTGCGAACGATGACGTTGCGGAGGAAGAAGCGGGTCCGACCTTGAGTGACTCGCTGCCAGTCGGCGACGTGATCACCTCCGGCCGCGAACAATATGTCGACTTTATGGAAAATCTGGGATTCGGCTCCAGCCTTTCTGCCCGGCTGATTGCTACCGTCGCCATCGCGCTGGCGTTTCTCATTGGCCTGGCGATCGCCCGTCTCATTACGTCGGTTTTGCATCGCAAGTTGCGCAACGCGACTGAGCGCGCCCACATCTCTACCCGGAAGTTTCGGTTTTATTACCGGTACCTTTACTGGCTTTTCGTCGTACTGCTGTTTATCGCGGCCGTAATTGCTCTGTCAGCGACCTGGAACATTTCCCTGGGTGAATTTATTTCGTCCGAAGGTGCCCTGGAATTTCTGGCAACAGGCCTGACGATCTATCTGATGATTCTGGTTGCTTCAATCATTCTGGACGTGATCAACGGGTTGCTGGAAACGTCGTTCAGGCGGTGGTCGCGCGCAAGCAGCTCACGGGTGAACACCTTGTTGCCAATCGCAAAAAACACGGTCTTCGTTGTTGTTTTTGTGATGTTTGTGCTGATGATGCTGGCCGAAATCGGTATCAATGTCATGCCTTTACTGGCCGGCGCCGGGGTCCTCGGCATCGCTATCGGTTTCGGCGCGCAAACACTGGTTAAGGACTTGCTGAACGGATTTATTATTATTTTTGAGGACCTGATACAGGTAGGGGATGTCGCCAACCTTGCAGGCAAGGGCGGTGTCGTTGAACGTATTACCATTCGCAAAGTGCAGTTGCGCGACCTGGCGGGCACCGTATACACGGTGCCATTTGGCGAGATTCAGATTGTCGAGAACATGTCCAAGGGTTTCAGCTACGCGTTACTGGATATCCGCGTCGCCTACCGGGAAGACATTGATCATATCTGCGAGCTGTTAATACAGATAGCGCAGGAGATGCAACAGGACGACGACTTCAAGGACGACATTCTGGAACCGATGGAAATTCTGGGGCTGGACGAGTTCAGGGAAAGTGCGATTATTGTCAAGGCACGCATAAAAACCTTGCCAATCAAACAGTGGCGCATTGCGCGTGAGTACAACCGCCGCATGAAGAAACTGTTCGCTCAGCACAACGTGGAAATTCCTTACCCCCATCAAACCATTTATTTTGGCGAGGACAAAAACGGATTTGCGCCGCCGCTGCGTACGCGCGCGGTTATTGAAGCCGAAGTCAGTCAGGAACAGGACAAGACGGCGGCTGCGGAGCGAACGAAGGTGGCGCCGACCGGATCCAGCGATGCCGCCAAGCCGGGCAAGGGTATCGAGGACGACGCGACCGACGCGAAGATACAGGACCAAAAAGAGAAGCGAAAAGAGGACTAAACGCGCGATACCCAGGCGCAGGGCCACGCCCTGCGCCCTGCCGCTTTAATTTGAACAGGAACGGGGTATCAGAAACGCCGCGTCGCCTTGTAAGCGCTGTAGGCTTTTTCGACCCCGGCCAGATCCGGTATTACCAGATCTTCCATGCCGATCCGCACATGAAAGGACTCATATACCCGGGTATCATCGCTGCTGCCGAGTATATCCTCGGGCCGCACATCCACTTCTTTCGGAATACCCTGTGTGGGGATGGCGATAAAGGGCACGTCTTCACTGACGCCGGTGTGATTGAACACCGCAATCCGGCCATTGGGGTTAATGCCAGCAACGGACTCACCATTGATTTTCTCGAAGCTGATCAACGGAACGCGGCCATTGCGCCAGCTGTAAAACCCCAGAAACCAGTCCGGGCCGCTGTTGTCCGGGAATATGGGCGCCACCATGGCCATTTCCGCTACTGACACTATGGGCACGAGGAGCGTTTGCGCCTTAATCGGAATCATCATGCAAGGAATGCTGGCTGCCTCGATTTCGGCATATTCGTTGTCTTGGTCATTCATAAAAAGCCTCTTCCTCGTATTCGTTTTCCGACTTTGCTAAACAGGGTCCGTTACAGCGTACTGTGACCCAGAACCAGCTGTGGCGGTACGGTGCCGTATTTGTGGAGCGTGACCAGACGCTGGGCCAGCTCAACCGGTGCGGCACTGAAGGCCACGCAACCACGGCTTTCTACGCTGGCCGGCATGGAATCGACTGCGCAGGTGGCGCGTAGCTGACTCCAGACCCGCCCTCCCCTGTGATAAAGCAGGGAGCAACTCTTGGCACCGTCGTCGCCCATTCCCGAGAAGATAATGGCACCACCACGCGCACCGTAAATTCTCGCCACCTTGGCAATGACCTGATCGATGGAAGGCCGAAACGGGCCACTCCAGGGTTCGTTGGCCGGCGACAGAACACCCGCCTCCAGTAATTCCACCTGATGGGCCGGAGACACCATATACACCGTTTTTTCCCGTATAACACGCGGCGCATCAATCAGTTCCACCTGCCAATGACTATGCCGCGCCATTACGTGGCGCAGGTTCAGCATGGCGTGGCTCTCGGTGTGCTGAACGTAAATAAATGCCACGCGCGTGAGATCTTCCGGGATGCCTTTCAGAAACTGTGTAACGGCTTCCGGGCCGCCCGTAGACGCACCCAGTACCCAGACATACTGCGCACGATGGTATTTTTTCCCCTGGGCGTCCGCGGCAGGCTCCCGCACCAGCTGTCGGAGTTTACAGCCGAGCTGTCGCTCGCGCTGCTGCATGAGGTATCCCGTATTTTCTATCGCATCGCTGTCTGACGACGCCTGAAAATCGTCGTCATAGATCACGGGAACACCGGCCTGGTCCAGCTGATCGATCAGGGATTCCGCCATGGTGTCATGCAGATCCAGGTTGGCAACCCACACGTCCACCACCGGCAGTACGGGCAGTGTTCCCGTGCCCGTAAATTCCACCGAAGCCTCGACTTTGAAACCGGCGCCTTCCACCAGACGCCGCAGCTCATTCAGTGACTGCCGTGAAGATGCCAGAATGCCCACATTCACGCGTTGCCCATTCATGTCGGCGTCAGGCACTCATGATTTTCTTGGCCAGCAGACTGTTGATCAACCGGTTTAACACCTCTTCCTGATAGGGTTTACCCAGATACTCGTTAACACCGATACTCAAGGCGTGCTGTCGGTGCTTGTCGCCCGTTCTTGAGGTAATCATGATAATCGGTATATGCTTCCAGCGACTGGTGGAGCGCACGTTGCGCGCCACCTCAAAGCCGTCCATGCGGGGCATTTCAATGTCCAGCAGCATCAGATCCGGTATTTGCTCCTGCAGGACCTGCAGTGCATCCACCCCGTCCTTGGCGGTAATCACATTGTAGCCTTCGCGTTCGAGGAAGCGTGTTGTGACCTTGCGCACCGTCACGGAATCGTCCACCACCATAACAGTTTTCAGTGTCTGCGCTGGTGCCTGATCGGGCTCCTGCGCCACGCCCAGCGTGCTTCGGCCGGAGCCGAGCAATGCCATCTCGCGGCGAGCCAGCGCATGCACATCGAGAATCACCACCACACTGCCGTCACCCATTACGGTTGCGCCAGAAAGCCCCTGCACCATGGCGAACTGCGGTCCGAGGCTCTTCACCACGATTTCGCGGCTCCCCATCAGGCCGTCCACCTGCAGGGCCATGGTATGTTGGCCGGATCGAACCAGAATAACGGGCAAGGGCAGAATCTGACCTTCAAGCCGCGGCAGGAACCCGGGTGTAATCATGGCGTTAAGATGCCGCACCTGGAAGCTGTCGCCGGCGTACTCGAAACGTGCGTCCGGCTGGGTATAGTAATGCTCCAGCTCGTAAGGGCTGACCCTCACAATCCCTTCGATACTGTTCAGCGGAATGGCGTAGGTCTCGGCACCAAGCTGCACCATCAACGCCCGGTTTACCGAGACAGTAAACGGCAGGCGGACGGTGAACTGCGTACCGACGCCCGTGCGGGAATCGATCCCCATGGAGCCGCCGAGCTGTTTGATCTCGGACGCCACCACATCCATCCCGACACCCCGCCCGGAAATCTGGGTGACGTTTTCCGCCGTACTGAAACCCGCCTGCAGGATAAACTGCATGACATCGTAATCAGCCAAATCCGAGTTTTCGGTCATCATGCCGCGCTCAACGGCCAGCTCACGTACCCGCGCAATATTGATACCGCGCCCATCATCGGCCAGTCGCAGCAGAATATCGCCTCCTTCACGCGCCAGGCTCAGCAGTACCCGACCCGCAGCCGGCTTGCCGGCACTGACCCGGTCTTCGGGGCTTTCGATACCGTGGTCCACGGCGTTGCGCAACATATGCTCCAGCGGTGCGACCATGCGCTCCAGCACGGACCGATCCATTTCGCCTTCGACGTTATCGAATTCCAGATTGACCTGTTTGCCCAGTTCGGCGGCAACCTGCCGGACGATTCGGCGCAAACGCGGTACCAATCGTGAAAATGGCACCATGCGGGATCGCATCAGACCTTCCTGCAATGACGATGTGATGCGCGATTGCTGCAATAACAGCGTTTCCGTGTCGCGCAGTTTATCGCCCAGGGTGCGCTTGAGATCCATAAGATCCGACGCGGATTCCATCAGCGAGCGCGTCAGCTGCTGGAGCTGTGAATACCGGTCCATCTCCAGTGGATCGAACTCTTCATAGGACGCCATACGCTCCTGCCGGAACAGGACCTGCGCCTCGGTTTCCATATCCAGACGTCGCAACTGTTCGTTCAGCCGCCCGAGCGTGGTATCCACCTCGTCCACGGCTGACGTCAGATCGCTGACCTGTTGTTCCAGTCGTCCACGGCTGATGGTGGTCTCGCCGGCCAGATTGACCAGCTCTTCCAGCAGGTCTGCCGACACCTTGACCATTTCCTGTGAGCCCTGACGCTGCTGTGGCACCTGGGGTTCCGGCCTGGAGTCCGCCGCCTTTTCGGGAAAGGGTTCAAATTCTGTCGATCTGGCAGGCGCTCGCGGCGCAAACGGCACGACCTGGGCCTCATCCCGCGTGAATACCGGCTCGGGTGACGCGTCAGACTCAGGTGTTGCGATAGCAGCGCGGGCCGGTTCATCCGGGATCGGTGTTCCGTCCAGACGTGCGCGCACCGCTCTGACGCCACTCAACAGCACATCCTGGTATTGGTGAATGGTGTTGAAGAACGCTGGATCGTTGCTCGGGTGACCCGTCGCGATCAGGTAGCTTTCGTAGTTGTGCGTCAATTCGCCCAGGTTTTTCAGACCCGACAGGCGTGCACCGCCCTTCAGGGTGTGCAAAGCCCGCTTCATGGTCTCGGGTGCATCCCGCGCTTCCGAGTTGGATTCCCAGGTATGAATTGACTCGTCCAGCTCCTCGATCAGCTCATTCGCCTCTTCGAGGAAAATCTCCAGAATATCCTGATCGTAGTCCTCGGTATCGATGTCGGCCAATGTGGCTGCACCACCCAGTTGCCAGGGTGTCAGCGCCGGCTCACTGATCGGCTGGTCATCCTTGGCGGCAGCCTCCCGCTCGCGTTCGTAGCTGCCCATTAATGGCGCCGTTGACAGCGCATCCCGCGCCATTTCTGCGTCCGTTGCGTCGGCAGACTGTGCATCTTCCCGTTCCGACACCGCGTCATCCTGTTCGGTTTCGCTGGTAAACTCGAATTCATCCGCGTCAGACAATGCCGGCTCTTCGCCGGCATCAATGTCCGCCCCAAACAGGTCTGTTTCCGCCCTGGCGTCCGCGTCGGCTGGTTCGTCGTCCTGTGGCAGGGTATCGGCGCCCCCGACCCATGACTCGTCCCCGGCGTCCGCAAACTCCCGGTCAAAGGCGAACGCCGACGCCTCATCTTCAATATCGTCGCCAGACAGCAGATCGTCGTCCACGACCGCAGCCGCTTCATCCTCAGTCACGCCGTCGGCGGGTTCTCCGGTCGGGCCGGCTGTAGTGGCGGCGGGCCAGCCGTCCTCGAAGCTTTCCAGATCTTCTTCCCGATCGCTTTCCTGATCGGCGTAGGCATCGCTTGCGGCTTCGCCGTCGGGCAGCAGTTCCCCGGCTTCGGTGAGATCGCCCGGCTGATCCACTGCCTCGGCGTGAAGCTCGCTTTCCGGATCGGCATCTTCCAGTTCCCGCATCGCGTCCAGACCGGTTGCGTCGTCCAGTGCGCCGTCATCGTATTGATCGGTCCCGGTCACCGGCTCCCCGGATTCCGGTGCCGAATCCATGGGCAGACCGTCCAGCTCCTCGATTGAAAGACCATCGCCGAAGCTCTCACCTGATCCGGCCTCTGTCTCAAGTTCGGATTCGGATTCCAGCGATATTTCATCATCAAAATCGTCCGAACCAAGGGTGCTGTGCGTGTCGCCGTCCGCCACGACATCCGGGCGGTCTTCGGCACCATCCAGCTCGCCCGGCGCGACGTTTTCATCGGCCTGATTTGCGTCCGCGAATGCAAGGGATTCCAGCTCGATCGCTTCGTCATCAGCGGCCAACGATGAGAAATCGATAAATACGTCATCATCTTCATCGACCAGTTCGAATCCATGTTCGCCTGATGCGCCCGGCGTGCGCTCGCTGTCGTTCTCTTCGTGGACGACGGCAACCGCTTCACCTGCCTCGTCGCTGATCAGACCTTCGGGCGCAAATTCAATGGTTTCGCTGTCCGCATCAAAACTGCCAAGCTCAATGGCGTCATGGTCTTCTGTGTGCAGGGACAGGTCGAATTCATCATCCGCCGGCAGACCGAGGTCGATCGATTCGTCCATATCGTCCGTTGTCGACGCTTCAGGCGTGATTGACCATGCGTCCAGCTCCGGGTCTGCTTCTGTGTGGGTCGGTAGCTCCAGATCGTCGTAGGCATCGGCATCCGACAATAAATCTATGCCGTAGTCATCCAGATCGGGATCAGCCACCGCCGGGTCCGCAGATTCAGCCGTGCGGCTGTCATCCGCCACGAGTGGAGCTTCCCCGTCGGCAGGCTCAGCTTCCATGTCCGGCAGGAATTCGGATGTCAGCTCAATTTCCGTGTCTTCGGTAGCCTGCCCCTGTGCGTCGTACTGGTCGGCGGGTGCGTCGGAGGACACACCAGCGGCCTCTTCGGTGGGCAGGGTCTCCAGTAACTGATCGATCCGGGTCTGCAAAGCGTCGCTAACCAACGGAATATTCTGGCCGGCAGCGACCGCGTCGACCATATCCAGCAGGGTGTCGTGAGCCGGATTAAGTACCGCAAACAGGTTGTCGTCAATGGGCAACTGACCCGCCAGGGCGCCAGCATGCAAGCGCTTCAGTTGATTGCTCAGGCAACTCATCGCCGGTAAATTGGCCTGGCAGGCGCCTTCACCCAGGGTATGCAATTCCGCGATCAACGGGTTGATATCAGGATGCACTTCGTCCGGTTGAGTCTGCCAGTCGGCAATGATCTTGTGGGCATCCAGGAGGAGGTTCATTTCCTCGGCCATGAAGATAGCCAGCAGGCGGGGATCCACAGGCTTCTCGCCTTCGCGCTCCTGATCACGCAAGTGGATCAGCGGCGTTACGTGAACATCCCGCAGTTCACGCACGCGTGCAATGAACTGATCCAGCTTGGGCAGTTCAACAATTTCATTGCGCTCGATGCTGTCCAATCCCTGCTGCGTATACTGCACGGCATCCCTGACCAGCTGCAGAATATCGTCGTTGACCCGTACCTGATAGGTGCGCAATTCCTTAACGAAATTTTCCAGCGGGGCAATCAGCGTTGCTATCGGCGTAACCGCCGCCATATGGGCGCTGCCCTTCAGGGTATGCAGCGCACGCTGCAGGTCATCGCTCGGGACGACATAGAGCGGGCTATGCTCCTCCGTAGCTTCAATAAACCCCCGTACCACGTCCAGGTGCGTCGTTGCTTCGGATGCGAAGATTTCCCACAGTATCTGGTCTTCGTTTTCATCGGCGTCATCCGACGACACCGGGGTATCGACCGCCGCATTTTCACCGGCGAGTTCGGCGGGAACCTCACCTTTGGCCAGTTGCCCGGCCCATTCGATATATCGCTCCGTGAGGGCGGCTTCGGGATTGGGCTGCCGCTGGGCAAACGCTTCAATCAGGGCCGGCACAACGCGAAGAACTTTCTCGATCAATTCATAGTGTGCCGGCAGAACCGCTGTCGAGCCATCCATAATCCGGTTCAGCATATTTTCGACGGACCATGCCAGCTCACCGACCTCCATGGCTTCCACCATACGACCACTGCCCTTAAGCGTATGGAAGGATCGGCGGACGGTAACCAGCGATTCATGGTCACCGGGGTTATCGCGCCAGCGTGGAAAATATTCGGCCAGCGTCTCCTGTACTTCCGCAGCTTCTTCGATGAAGATTTCAATTATTTCATCGTCGATGGCGCTTTCTTCGGCTTCTTCCTCAGCGTCTGAATCATCGCTCAGTGCGGGCGAGGACAGATCAATATCCAGGTCGGAGTCCGGTTCATCAGTCGCCGGTTGGGCAAGGTGCGATACGTCGGACACACTGGTGGCCGCCAGGTCTTCGCCTTCGAGATCCGTCGCCTGAGCCTCGGGCTCTGCCGCAGATTCCAGTGGCTGTGTGGACTGCTGCGCCATTGTCGATTCCGGCGTGACCACCGAATCCGACCACTCATCGGCTTCTTCGGTGGTCTGCTCCAGTGACCCGGCTTCCACATCGGCCTGTGCAGGCGTCATTTCGCCCGCTGGCGATACCGGGGGTGACACCCGGCCGGTTTCGGCAGCGGCGGTCCTGTCCGTACCGGAGTCAGGCTCCGGTCGATCGGCTACACGTGTATAGTTCTCAATTCCGGCCGGTCTATAACCCAGCTCGGTGAGGCTTTCCTCAGCCATTTCCAGGAAGCTGTCCAGATCGTCGCCGTGACCGCCAACCAGGCGTTCCAGATAATAATCGACGCTGGCGATGGCCTCAGCCAGGGTCTGCAACCCCTCGCCGGGGGTAGTATCGCGTTCGAGCAATTCGCGCTGAATGTAGGCGCTGCAGGCATCAAGAATTGCAGCGGGTCGCGGCAGCGGGACAATGTTGAAACCACCGCGAATATCATGCAGCGTTTCGACGGCCCGCGGCAGGCTGCTGGGGTCCCACTTGGCTGACATGCTCTCGATTATGGCTTCCTTGACCGTATCCATACCATTACGGCATTCGGTCAGCACTGCCTGCTTGGCCGTGTCGATTTCAACCGCCCTCTCATCGACATGGGTATAGTCTGTCTGACGCCCCTTGCCGATCGCTTCCAGACGGTTTTCCAGATCGGCGAGCCGCCCGGCGACGTCGATAAGCACACTGTCCGACACATTGCCGGTCTTGCACATACCGACCAGCGCATTGTACTGCTCCAGTGTGTGCTTGCGCATATCAGCGATGCCGAGGACCGCCAGCGTGTCACTGATCCGCTTGATAAACGGCAGGGTTTCCTCGATTTCGCTCAGGCCGCCCTGTCCCGACAGCGCCCGGTCCATAAGAAACTTGGCACTGTTTAATTCTTCCTGCAGCGCTGTAACCACCGCCCGCACCGCTTCGGGTTCCGGGGTGGACAACAGGCTTTTTCCGGCACCATCCCGGTTGCTGCCGCCAAAGATGGCCTGATCCAGCTGGAAGCGCTGCTTCACGCTGGCAACGCGGGCTCCGCCAGCGTGGGCGAGACCGACATAGTACAAAAGGTTGCGCAACAATGGCTCCGGTGGTGGCGCATCGAACGCCGCCGGGCAGTGCTCGTTCAATGCCCTGATCTCGCGCGCCAGATGCCTCAACAGGCCGCGCACGGCCACACTCAGCTCAATATCGTCGCGGGTCAGCGCCTCTGCCAGCGCAGCTGATACATACCAGGTCGGGTGACAATGCGTACCGCGCGTCAGAGTCTCCAGACGCACAAAAACCTTGTGAATGTATTCCAGATTGTCGTCAATCTTGATGCCCCGCAGCACACTGGCCGCGGCGAACTGATACATGTCCTGAAGCTTTTTCAGTACCGGCTTCAATTTGGCATTGTCGTCCAGAATTTCATGCCGCTTACCAGACAACCGTCCCACGCTCGACAGGTCCGGGTGAAACAGATTCGTCTCACTCAGGTAGGCCTGTTTGCGCACCGCCCGCAAATCGTTCAGCAGTGGCATCACAATGGCCGGGTGATCGTCGTGGGTGGATTTGACCTGTTCGAGATACAACGGTAACTGCAACAGGGAGCGCATCAGCACTTCCTGGGCTTCTTTGTCGTTCGACACCTTGTTGTGCATCAGAGCAGCCGCCAGCAGCTCCATCTCTTCAGCGAACAGGGACGCACCATGGAACTCCACCATCTGCAGAGACCCATGTACCTGATGGATGTGGGTCAGACAGAACCGGATACGCGCGGTATCCCGAGGGTCTTCAACATACGCCTCGAGCGCCTGGCGGGCATCCTTGAGTGTCTCACCGATTTCGCCCAGCACCCAGTCGAGGGCTGCGTAATTACGTTTATCTCCCATGCTGGAGTCCTGTATCTATATGTGTTTGCAGGCCTGGGTTGCGAAGGTATACCTGCGCGGCTTCGGTTGAAACACGCTTCATTTCAGGGTGCGTCCATTCAACCACTTCGCCCAGACCAATCACCAACGCGCCGCCTGGCTTCAACCGCTCGACAAATGCGTCAAGTATTTGTTCGCGCAGCCAGCGACGGAAATAAACCAACAGGTTCTGACAGAAAACGATGTCTGCGGTCAGAACAGGCATCTCTTTAATATTGAGCACGTTACCGTGGCTGAAACATATCCGCTCCCGCAGCCCGGCGGCTACCTGATGCTGGTTTTTTCCCAGGGGATGGAAGTAGCGCTTCTGGTAACCCGGCTCCAGCGTCTGCATCTTGCGGTCGTTGTATATTCCGGCTTTTGCCAGCGACAGCGCCGCACGACTGATATCCGTGGCGAGAATGCTGAAACGCGGTATGCGTCCGGACCCCAGGTAAAGATCATTGATGACCATGGCCAGCGTATAGGGTTCTTCTCCTGTGGCGCAGCCGACACTCCAGACATCCAGGGATTCTCCGGCGTTCATCTGATCCAGGCGCCCCAGCACGTACTGCTGCACATAATCGAGTGACGGTTTGTGGCGAAAGAACCGGGTTTCCTTGACCACCAGTCGGTCAATAAGGCGGGTCCACTCCACCATGCCGGATACACCGTCAACCACGAGGTCATAGTATTCACTGAAATCCACCAACCCCAGCTCACGCATTCGCATGGATACCTGCGTCTGCAAAAAAGTACGTTGCTGGTCCTTGAGGAAGATACCGGCACGTTCTTCCAGCAGTCGGCTCCATTGAGAAAACTGTTGGTCAGAGAGCTCGGGAACCGCCTGCAGCGACCAGATCATAACGACAATTACTCACGTCGGGGTTTCAGGCCCGAACTATCCCTGTCTGGGTTTCATCATCTTCGTCATCGAAGGCATCATCCAGCGACAGCTCCACGATCTCGTCACCGTCTTCGCCGCCTTCGGCCATCAGCTCTTCGAACTCGGGATCATCCGGATCCGAATCGGAGTAATCCTGTTCGCTGTACCCTTGCGAACCAATCAGCTCGGCAGGCAGTTTGAAGCCGGCCACCGACTCCCGCAGCTTAATGGCCATGCCGGCCAGGTTTCCAATTGCGGCCGCTGTTTCACTGGTACCCGAGGAAGTCTGTGAGGTGATTTCCTGAATCACGTTCATCGTATTGGAAATATGACCCGCGGATGCGGCCTGCTGTCGCGCAGCATTCGAGATATTCTGAATCAGCTCGGCCAGGTTGGCCGATACCGTTTCGATTTCTTCCAGAGCCACACCGGCATCCTGTGCCAGACGGGCACCCCGTACCACTTCCGAGGTCGTCTGTTCCATGGAAATAACGGCTTCGTTGGTATCGTTCTGAATGGTTTTCACCAGGGCTTCAATCTGCTTGGTCGCTGTGGCAGAGCGTTCCGCCAGTCGCTGTACTTCGTCCGCGACCACCGCGAACCCGCGACCTGCATCACCGGCCATCGACGCCTGGATCGCGGCGTTCAAGGCGAGAATGTTGGTCTGGTCGGCAATGTCGTTGATCAGACTTACGATGTCACCAATTTCCTGGGACGATTCACCCAGACGCTTGATCCGTTTGGAGGTTTCCTGAATCTGTTCGCGAATTGTATCCATACCATTGATGGTGTTCTGCACCACTTTGGCGCCGTTGCTCGCAATGGATACAGAACGTTCCGCAACACCGGCGGATTCGGCGGCGTTGGCAGAAACCTGGTCGATGGTCACGGCCATCTCGTTGACAGCCGCAGAAGCTCCCGCGATTTCCTGCGCCTGATGTTCGGACGCCTCCGCCAGGTGCAGGGCGGTCTGCTGGGTATCCTGCGCCGCGGATGCCACACTGGCTGACGTGTCGTTTATGCGTGACACCAGTACCCGCAGCTGGTCAATGGTGTAGTTGATAGAGTCGGCGATGGCGCCGGTAAAATCTTCCGATACGGTGGCGGTGGTGGTCAGGTCACCATCGGCCAGATCGGCCAGTTCATCCAGCAGACGCAGAATGGCGTTCTGGTTGCGTTCATTGGTTTCGGCGGTTTCCTTCAGGCTGCGCTTGGTCGCCTGGTTCCACATCCAGCCGAGAATAATCAGGGTCAGGAGCGCTACAGCACCCAAAATCATCAGCGTCGTGTTATTGACCTTCCGCAGATTGGGCAGCGCATCGATTTTTTCGGTAAGTTCTGTCAGACGCTCCTGCAGCACCGGGCTGCCATCAAGAATGGCCGTGGTGGCCTGTCGGGCGGCGAACAGTGCGGGAGACTTTTCGTAAATATCACGGACGGACCCGCTCACAATGGAGAACATGCCCGTGATCCGGTCCAGACTCATTAACGCATCGGAATCGGTCACCCGTGTGATGCCCAGTGTGGGATCGCCGGTCTTCATGGCTTCAAGTACCCGACCAAACTTGTTGGCGTCCACGTTGAATTCGTCAGCCGCCTTGTCGGCGTCAAATCCGCCGCGCAGCATTTTGTCCACGTTTCGCCCGATGCGCTCGGCCAGCCAGGTCTGTCGCTGCGCCACTGCGATCTGCTCGGCGGAGGCACCGCTTTCCAGCAGGATTTCAACGATATTGTCATGCTCGTTCTGCAGTTGGGGCAGCGCCTCGTTCAGCGTCGTGGCCACGTCGTGCATCAGCAGGATCGCCTGCTGGTTGTCGGTAATGACCTCGGCGTTTTGTCGCATACGCGCCCAGACGCCCTCGTAAGCAGCCAGTTCGGAACTGAGATAGGCGCGGGTCTGTCCGTCCAGCCCGCCGAGCTGATTCCAGGTCTGGTCCATGCGACCGACCACCGATGTGAGTCGCGCGAACGCCTGTTCGTTACCGGCCGTTGCGTCGCGTGACAGCGACACCACCTGGTAAGAAGAGGCCCTCAGCTCTGCAACCAGATCCTTATGCCTCTGATCCTGCTCGGAAAAGGTCAGCAGCTTGACGACTATATAGCCGATCACAGCCATCAGGCAGAAGAGTAGGAAGATCAGGATTGCCATGACCGGATGCGCCTTTAATCGCGAAATCAAGCCACTGGATTCAGTTTTCATAGGTCGCTCCAATGTGAAACATTTTCCGCCGATCCCTGTACCAAATCCTGATACGGCCGCCGGATATCATTAAATAACGTGGGCAATTCAATTCGCTTGCTAACTCAACGCTGCGTTGGCAAATCGCACATCTTTCAGGAGTGCAGGAATGTGTAACACCGCCCACGGGTTATTCACAGCATCCAGGTAGGCACCTTTCACTACCGGTTGTACCTCTGGGGGTACATCATCCACTGCTTCCGTAAAACGCTCGGAGGTGAAGTGCTGCATTCCGTGAGCCTGATCCACAATAAGCCCGCACAGGTAATTATTGATATCGATCACCAGTACGCGCTGTTGCTTTTTATTGGTACTGGATTTGCCACCCAGGTACATGGGCAGATCGACCAGCGGCAACAGACGCCCGCGTACATTGGCCAGACCGACCGCCCAGGGCTGGACGCCGGGAAGTCGCGTGTGTACCGGCACTTCCAGCATTTCCACTACCTGACCGAGCGACGCAACGAAACGGTGCCCGAGCATGGTGAACCCGATCCCGCTCCATCGCGGCGACGCATCCACTTGCGCGGGCAGGGCTTTGGCGTGTTGTTTACTGAGTGCGGCAAGATCGACCAGCGCCTGATATGCAGCTTCCTGTGACATAGAACTCCGCCGCTAGCTTCTGACGCTGGCTATGGTGTTGATTAACTCACTCTCATCGATAGGTTTGGTCAGGTATGCCTTCGCCCCCTGCCGCATCCCCCACACCCGGTCAGTTTCCTGATCCTTGGTGGTTACGATGATTACCGGTATCGCCTGTGTTTCCGGTGCCCGGCTAAGCTGACGGGTCGCCTGGAAGCCGTTCAGGCCAGGCATTACCACATCCATTAGCACCACATCGGGCAAATCGGATTTGGCCTTTTCCACGCCCTCTGCGCCACTGGCTGCAGAGATGACGGTGTGGCCGTGTTTTTCCAGCATGCTGGTTAGTTTGTATGTCTCGGTGGGCGAGTCATCTACAATCAGGACTTTTGCCATCGCTCCCACTATCTCCATTTGATTGTCGGTAAAAAGTTTGTTTGCCTAGCTGGCCTTGGCCACTTTTACATGTGCCTCAATAGCGCCCAGCAACTCGCCCTTGCTGAAAGGCTTGGTCAGGTATTGATCGGAGCCCACGATGCGCCCCTTGGCCTTGTCGAACAGCCCGTCTTTGCTTGATAACATAATGACAGGCGTCGACCGGAATTCGCTGTTGTTTTTAATCAGTGCGCAAGTCTGGTAACCATCGAGCCGCGGCATCATGATGTCGACAAAGATAATGTCCGGGCGGGTATCTGCAATTTTGGCCAGCGCGTCAAATCCGTCTGTCGCCGTTACGACAGTACAGCCTACTTTTTTTAGCAGGGTCTCTGCCGTACGACGTATGGTCTTACTGTCGTCTATCACCATAACTTTAAGGTGTTCAAGATTAACATCCATAGGAAAACCCTACTTCGATTGGATTGTGTTTTTAATAGTTATCGTCATTTATCGCAGCAACCGTCCATGCGCTGCTTGATGCCCGGCAACTTTTAACATAGTTTCTCAGTTTAATCTACAAAGCTGATTTGGCCAGCTTTGAAAAAAAATACGACAATTTGCGCATAACGCGGGAAATTCGCGTACTTCGCTTGCATAACCCTTTTATAATCGTTCAAAGAACGAAAATCCGCCAGCCAGCCACAAAGGATTTTTCGCATAAGGATTCCCGCTTGAACCGATTTCCGGCATATGCTCATATGGCCGGCTCCACTCTATACAGGATAGCTCACTTATGAAGCCTGATCAGAAATCCGTACGGCATATCGCTGTTGTCATGGACCCGATTGACCGGATTACCTATTATAAGGATACAACGCTGGCGTTACTGCTGGCGGCCCAGGCGCGCGGATTCGTCCTGTGGTATTGCGAGCTCGGCGATCTGTCTCTGGAACAGGGGGTTGGCCACGCATTTCTGCGCCCGCTTAACGTTTTCGACAACGCGGTCAAATGGTTTGAGCTGGGCGAGGGAACCCGCCGCCCCCTGGCGGAGATGGATGCGGTGCTGATGCGCAAGGACCCCCCTTTCGATAATCAGTACATCTATTCTACCTATATACTGGAACAGGCCGAGCAGGAAGGATGCCTGATCGTCAACAAGCCGCAGAGTCTCCGGGACTTCAATGAGAAGATCTTCGCCACGCAGTTTCCGCAATGCTGTCCGCCGGTACTGGTGAGCAGGGACAGTCAGCACCTGCGGGCGTTTCACCAGATGCATGGCGATGTTATTTTCAAACCGCTTGATGGCATGGGGGGTACCGGCATTTTCCGGTGTCGACAAGACGACCCCAATGTTTCTGTCATACTGGAAATGCTGACCCGGGGCAACCATGATTTCATCATGGCGCAACGCTTTATTCCGGAAATTTCCCTGGGTGACAAACGTATACTGGTGGTTGACGGTGAAGCCATACCCTATGCACTGGCGCGCATCCCCGCGCAGGGTGAGACGCGCGGCAATCTTGCTGCCGGTGGTCGGGGTGTCGCGCAGGCGCTCACCGAGCGGGATCATTGGATTGTCGCCCAGGTTGCACCGACCCTGCGTCAAAAGGGGCTATTATTTGTAGGCCTGGATGTTATTGGCGATTATCTTACCGAAATCAATATCACCAGCCCGACCTGCGCGCGCGAGATTGACCAGGCCTTTGATACGCGGATTGGCGATCGCCTGATGGACGCACTGGAACGACGCCTTCCCGGCAACCACTGAACTGTTGCCACCCGCTCCACGAGCGCGGGAAACTGACTGGAAACTAGCATTACCTATATGACTCTGGATCTCGAAAAAAGTAACGAACGCATCAGCTTTACGGCATTTCTGGCGATTGCGGTGCATGCCATTATCATTCTGGGCATTGGCGCCATGGCGCTGGCACCGCTGGAGGTCCCGCCGACGCTCAATGTCACCTTGGCCACCTATCAATCCGACAATGCCCCTGAGCAGGCGGATTTTCTCGCCCAGCACAATCAGGAGGCGAGCGGCGATGCTGATGAAGTGCGGGAGCTGACCACCCGCGAACAGGCGGACATTATGGCCTCGAAAATCAACCCGGTCACACCCGAGGCGCAGGTCAAGGCACAACAGCAAACGACACCGGACAACACGCTCGTTACGACTACCCGCCCCAGCCGTGTTCTGACGTCGACGGATATAGACGAACTCGATGAGCGCCAGGACCTTGACGGTGACGACGCCGACAACCCCATCATCAACCCTGAAATTGCCAGCCTGCGCGCCCGGCTCGATCGGCTGCAACAGGAATTCGCCCGGCGACCGCGCATTCGGCAGATGACTTCGGTTTCCACCAAGTCGTCCGCGGATGCCGAATATCTGCACCGCTGGACGCAGAAGGTTGAATTGCTGGGTAACGAGAATTTCCCGCGCGCGGCGCTCGACAACAATATATTCGGCAGTTTGCGCCTGTCGGTGCTGGTGAACAGCGACGGTTCAGTGGAGCGTGTAGAGATTCTCAAGTCCTCGGGTTATCCGGTGCTGGATCAGGCGGCGGTACAGATTGTGCGGCTCGCCAGCCCGTTTGACGCCTTCCCGCCGGAGATCCTGAAGTCCGCTGATCAGCTTGATATCATTCGCACATGGCGCTTTGAAATCACCGGAATGAAAGCCGGCAGCTCCTGAAATTGTCAATCTCCGGTTGTTTTTTCACGTCGGACACCCAATACTTGCACCATGGCCAGTAAAATCAGGACTTTCAGCAAAATTCACGGCAGCCTGCGCAATCACTTCCTGATTGCAATGCCCGGGCTCAAGGACCCTTTGTTCAACCAATCCCTGACCTACATCTGCGATCACAGTGCGGAAGGTGCCATGGGCATCCTGATCAATCGTCCCATGGACATCCTGTTGCGTGATGTCTTCGAGCAAATGGCAATCGTCTACAAACCCGAATCCGGTGCCCTCCCTATCCTCGCCGGTGGCCCGGTGAGCACCGAGCGGGGTTTTGTATTGCACAGAACCGAAGGGTCCTGGCAGTCCTCAATGGAAGTCGGCCCCGATATTTCACTGACCGCATCCCGCGATATTGTTGCGGCTCTGGCCGATGGTTCGGGGCCCGCCAACGCCCAGTTCGCGCTGGGTTATGCAGGCTGGGGTGCCGGGCAGCTTGAAGAAGAACTTCTGCAGAACAACTGGCTGACCATTGATGCCGACAGTGAGATCATCTTCAATACGCCGGTAGAACAACGTTGGGTCCGTGCCGCACAGGGCCTTGGCGTGGATATTAACCTGATAGCCAGCTGTGCCGGCCACGCCTGAATCCGGCCTTTGTGACCTTACAGT
>CAYSTJ010000013.1:56751-87110 GCA_964434105.1 uncultured Cellvibrionaceae bacterium
TTGTGACCTTACAGTGGCCTGCCTGACTGGATAACCGCTTACCCGATATGTCCGCCCGCAAACCATTTACCGCCCTCGCTTTTGATTACGGCACCCGGAACATTGGCGCAGCCGTCGGCCAGAGTGTCACCGGCAACGCACGCGAATTGCCACCACTGCGGGCGCGGGACGGGGTGCCCGACTGGCACCAGGTCGAGAGGCTTCTGAAAGAGTGGCAGCCCGACTATATCGTCGTTGGACTGCCGTTGAACATGGACGCTACCGAGAGCGATTTCGCCGCGCGGGCGCGCCGCTTCGGTAACCGCCTGCATGGCCGCTTCGGGTATCCTGTACGGATGCACGACGAGCGCCTGACCACCCGCGAAGCCAAGGCGGAAGCCCGTGAACTCGGAACGCCGGGCAGTTATGCCGAAAACCCCGTCGACTCCATTGCCGCCCGCCTGATTCTCGAAAGCTGGCTGCGCACCGGTCCCGACCACCCTGGCGCGAGTTAAACCCGGCTGTACGGCCCGCAAATACGTTAAAAGCGCCGCGAACGGGTGGTTTCATCCTCCATGCTCAGTTCATCCGCCGCATGGCTCAGATAATCTGAATCGGTTTCGGAACGCAGTTTGATCATCAGTCGCAAATCGTTAGGCGAGTCCGCATGGGCCAGCGCGTCTTCGTAGGTGATCTCCCCGGAGTCGTACAAATCGAACAATGCCTGATCGAACGTCTGCATACCCAGCTCCGTCGACTTTTTCATCAAATCCTTCAGCTCGTGCACCTGCGCCTTGCGGATCAGATCGGACGCCAGCGGCGTATTCAAAAAAACTTCCAGACAGGCGCGCCGCCCCTGACCGTCCGGGGTCGGGATCAGCTGTTGCGCCACAATTGCCTTCAGGTTCAGCGACAGATCCATCCACAACTGACTGTGTCGGTCCGCCGGAAAGAAATGGATGATGCGGTCCAGCGCCTGGTTGGCATTGTTGGCGTGCAGGGTACACAGGCACAGGTGCCCGGTTTCGGCAAACGCAATGGCGTGGTCCATGGTTTCGCGGGAACGCACCTCGCCGATCAGAATAACGTCCGGCGCCTGTCGCAGGGTGTTTTTCAATGCCACGTCAAACGATTCGGTATCGATACCCACTTCGCGCTGGGTGATGACGCAACCCTGGTGCTGATGGATAAACTCGATCGGATCTTCAATCGAAATGATGTGCCCTTTGGAATTGCGATTGCGATGACCGATCATGGCGGCCAGCGAGGTCGATTTACCGGTACCGGTAGCACCAACGAACATGACCAGTCCACGCTTGATCATGGCCAGTTCCTTGATGATCTCCGGCAGCCCCAGATCGTCGATCCTGGGAATCGTGGTCTCGATCCGGCGCAACACCAGCCCGGCCAGGTTGCGCTGAAAAAACGCGCTGGCGCGAAAACGTCCTATGCCGCGGGCACTGATGGCATAGTTAAGCTCCTTTTTCTCCGCAAACTCGTTGCGCTGCTTCTCGTTCATGGTGCTCAACACCATTTCCCGCACTTTCTCGGGCGTCAGCGGTGTCGTGGTCACCGGCTGAATCTTGCCGTTCAGCTTGATCGACGGCGGGATACCCGCGGTAATAAACAGGTCGGAAGCCAGCTTCTCGACCATAAGGCGTAACAGGCGGTCAATATCCATAACGCATTCTCAAAGTTGAATAAACGGGGGCCGCCCGCCCAACCGGTTTGGGGTAGCGGCGCAACATGTTAGAAATTCTCCGGCATTTTGGCTTTTTCCCGGGCATTCTCCCGACTGACAATCCGCTTGGCCACCAGATCGGCCAGGCACTGATCCATGGTCTGCATACCGACCGACGCCCCCGTCTGAATGGACGAATACATCTGTGCAACTTTGTCTTCCCGGATCAGGTTCCGAATCGCCGGCGTACCCCGCATAATCTCATGAGCGGCCACCCGGCCACCCCCGACTCGCTTGATCAGGGTCTGGGAAACCACGGCCTGCAGGGACTCCGACAGCATGGAGCGCACCATCGCCTTTTCGTTGGCCGGAAAAACATCCACCACCCGGTCGATAGTCTTGGCCGCCGACGTGGTGTGCAATGTGCCGAATACCAGGTGGCCGGTCTCGGCGGCCGTCAGTGCCAGGCGGATGGTTTCCAGGTCGCGCATCTCCCCCACCAGGATAATGTCCGGGTCTTCCCGCAGGGCGGAACGCAGCGCTTCTGCGAAGCCGTGTGTATCGCGGTGGACTTCTCGCTGGTTCACCAGACATTTCTTGCTTTCATGCACAAATTCAATTGGGTCTTCGATGGTGAGGATGTGGTGGTATTTGCTTTCGTTAATAAAATCCACCATGGCGGCCAGGGTAGTGGATTTGCCGGAGCCGGTCGGCCCCGTCACCAGGACCAGGCCGCGCGGCACCGAGGACACGTCACGGAACACCTGCCCCATACCCAGCTCTTCCATGGTCAGCACCTTGGAAGGAATGGTACGGAATACTGCGCCGGCGCCACGATTCTGGTTGAACGCGTTAACCCGGAAGCGGGCGACCCCGGGAACTTCGAAAGAGAAGTCCGTCTCCAGAAATTCCTCGAAATCCTTGCGCTGCTTGTCATTCATTATTTCGTAGATCAGACTGTGCACCTGTTTGTGATCCATGGGCGGCAGATTGATACGCCGCACATCGCCATCAACACGAATCATGGGCGGGAGACCCGCCGACAGATGCAGGTCGGAAGCGCCCTGTTTGGCAGAAAAGGCAAGTAGCTCGGTGATATCCATGAAAAGAAAACCCTTGTACGTGGGGGCTGTCGTTACAGCCACTGAAAAGTTATCGATTACTCCGGTATATTACCCGCATGAAAGCGGCTCACCGCGAGCGGTCCAGCGTGCGTTGTACCAATAAGTATATGCACAGGATTTCAGACCGCCTAACGCAGGTTCAAAATTCCATACAAAGTCTGGCGCTGTCCTGTGACCGCAAGCCGGACGATGTGTTGTTGCTGGCGGTCAGTAAAACTCACCCGGCCACCGCCATAGAGGCCGCATTCCATGCCGGGCAGCGGCATTTTGGGGAGAACTATTTGCAGGAGGCCGTCGCCAAAATCGCAGCGCTTGCACATCTACCGCTGTGCTGGCATTTTATTGGGCCGCTGCAGAGTAACAAAACCGGCGCCGTTGCGGCCCATTTTGACTGGGTGCACACGGTTGACCGCGTTAAAATCGCTGAACGGCTCAACCAGCAGCGCCCTTCTGACCTGCCCCCGCTCAACATTTGCATACAGGTGAACATTGACCGGGAGCCCAGCAAGGCGGGCTGCCTGCCGGAGGAAGCGACAGCGTTATGCCGGCAGGTGAGCGCACTGCCCAACGTCAGTCTGCGCGGGTTGATGTCAATTCCGCGACCGGGCAACAGCGCCGACGCTTTCCGACGTGTCACGCAGTTGCAGCAGCAGATCGCGAGTACGACGGGATTGGCACTCGACACACTGTCGATGGGCATGTCGGATGATCTGCCGGAGGCGATTGCTGCCGGCGCTACGATAGTACGGGTCGGGACGGCGATATTCGGCCCGCGGCCCGTCTGATTCACCCCGTCCGGGCCACGGGGAACACTGACGCGGCGACGGCAGCCCGGCCCTGGGCGTGCCCGCTCCGCACTGACCACGACGAATGAGGTGTTTGTGTCTACAACAAAAATCGGCTTTATCGGCGGCGGCAACATGGCCCGCAGCATTATTGGTGGACTGGTTGACGCGTTGGTGCCGGGACAGCCGGACAACGCACCGGTATCCGTGATGGTGAGCGATCCCAGCGCGGCATCGCGGGAGGGGCTGGAGCGGGACTTTGGTGTCATAACCGTCGCCGAAAACCGTCCGGTCTGTGAGTTTGCCGACGTTCTGATCCTGGCGGTCAAACCCCAGGTGATGGGGCCGGTATGTCAGGCCCTGCGGGAATTCCGTCAGCCGCATGCCATGGTGATTTCAATCGCAGCGGGCATTAGCTGTGCCAGCCTGAAACAATGGCTTGGCAGCTCAGTGCCTGTCGTGCGATGCATGCCCAACACGCCGGCACTGGTCCAGTGCGGCGCCACTGGCGTGTTCGCCACCGCAGACGTCAGCCCCCAGCAACGGCAGCATGCCCAAGCTGTGTTAAGTGCGGTAGGCACCGTTCACTGGGTTGAGGAGGAAAGCCTGATTGATGCGGTGACCGCAGTATCCGGCAGTGGGCCGGCCTATTTCTTCCTTTTAATAGAAGCCATGACCGACGCCGGCGTCCAACTCGGACTGGAGCGCGAAACCGCCGCAAAACTGGCCATTCAAACCGCGGCCGGAGCTGCTAAACTGGCGGCCTCCGGTGATGCCGATGCGGCAGAACTGCGTCGGCGGGTAAGTTCTCCCGGCGGTACAACGGAACGTGCCATTCAGGTGTTCGAACAACAAGGCTTTCGCGAGACAGTACAGCAGGCGATGACTGCCTGCGCCAACCGCTCCATCGAACTGGCCCGTCTTCTCGGCGACTAACTGTCCTCGGCGCTTAACCTTCAATCAAAGGCCCTATTCATTCATGGAAACCTTGCAAGAAATCCTCGTTTTTTTAATCCGTGTGTTCGGCTCGCTGTACCTGAGCCTGATACTGCTGCGCTTTTTGTTACAGGCGGCGCGAGCGGATTTCTACAATCCGATTTCGCAGCTGCTCGTCAAACTGACCAATCCCCTGCTGATTCCGTTGCGCAAAGTGATACCCGGCATATGGGGCATCGACCTGGCGTCGCTGGTACTGGCCTTACTGTTCCACTGGCTGGTGATGCAGCTGGTACTGCTGGTCAGTGGCTATGGTATGGGCCCACCCTTGGCGATGATTGCCTGGAGCCTGATTGCTATCGCTTTGAATATCATTAATATCTACCTGTTCGCAGGCCTGGTACTGTTTATCACCAGTTTCCTGGCACCTTACAGCACTCATCCGGTGCTGTTGCTCGTACGGCAGCTCCTGGAGCCTTTGCTGGCGCCGATCCGGCGCTTTGTGCCGGCGGTTGGCGGCCTCGATTTTTCACTGTTTTTCGCCGGCATATTTTTGGTGGTACTGCGCATGATCGTGATCAGTACCGGTCGCAATTTCCAGACCCCGTTTGGCCTGCTGATAGGGTATACCTGACATTACTACTGCTGACGTTACAACAACTGGCCCGGTTATGCGCTCCTCATTTCCTCCAGATTCGGTCGGACTGGTGCAGCCCCGCACCATTCATTTCGATACGCCGCTGTTGCTGGCCAATGGGCGCCTGCTGGACAATTACGAACTTGTCGTTGAAACCTACGGCGAACTGAATGACCAGCGCAGCAACGCGGTGCTGGTCTGCCATGCCCTGTCCGGCCATCATCACGCCGCCGGCTATCATACGCCTGGCGATAAAAAGCCTGGATGGTGGGACGCCTACATCGGGCCGGGCAAAGCCATCGACACCCGCCGCTTCTTTGTCGTCAGTCTGAACAATATCGGTGGCTGTCATGGCTCCACCGGCCCCCGCAGCATCAATCCCGCGACGGGCGAGCCATGGGGCGCAGACTTTCCGTCATTGCGTGTACGCGACTGGGTGGAATCCCAGTACCGGCTTATGCAGCACTTGGGCATCAACCGCTGGAGCGCCGTGGTGGGCGGCAGCCTGGGTGGGATGCAGGCCATGCGCTGGGCACTGGAGCATCCCGACTGCCTCGACCACTGCGTGACAATTGCCTCGGCGATGAAGCTCACGGCGCAGAACATTGCTTTCAACCAGACAGCACGCCAGTCGATCATGTGCGATCCTGATTTTGCCGACGGTCACTACCTGAAACACGGAACCCAGCCGCTAAATGGTCTGTCGGTCGCCCGCATGATCGGGCATATCACTTACCTCTCCAATGCCGGCATGGGCGAGAAGTTCGGGCGAGCGTTGCGTTCGGGCAGCTTCGCGCGCGGTGTGGAGGAGCCCGTCGAATTTCAGATCGAGAGTTATCTGCGCCACCAGGGCAACCGCTTCTCCAAAACCTTCGACGCCAATACCTACATTCTGATGACCCGTGCCCTCGACTATTTCGATCTGGCGCGCGAGTACAACGATGATCCGGTTGCGGCTTTCCAGCATGCGCGATGCAGGTTCCTGGTGATTTCCTTCACTTCGGACTGGCGATTTGCGCCCGAACGCTCGCGGGAAATCACGACTGCCCTGATGCGGGCCGGCAGGGATGTCGTTTACGCCGAGATTGAATCGGACTTCGGACACGATGCGTTTCTGGTCCCCAATCAGCCTCGATACGACCAACTGTTTGGCCGCTACATGCAGGGAATATCGATCTGATGCGTATCGATCTGCGAATTATCGATCAGTGGATTCAGCCCGGCTCCCGGGTGCTGGATCTGGGCTGCGGCGACGGCACCATGCTCAAGCACCTGGTCGACCAGAAAAAAGTGAGAGGCTACGGCCTGGAAATCAGCCCGGAGGGGATACTCGCCTGCGTCGGCAAAGGGCTGAACGTCATTGAGCAGAACCTCAATGAAGGCCTCAGCAACTTTGATGACGACAGCTTTGATACCGTCATTATGTCGCAGACACTGCAAACCATGCGCGCGCCGGATCGTACGCTGGCTGAAATGACCCGCGTCGGTCGCGAATGCGTTGTTACCATTCCCAATTTTGGCCACTGGCGCGCACGCTTTCAGCTGGGGCTCAAAGGGCGGATGCCGGTATCCGACCTGCTGCCCTACGAGTGGTACAACACGCCCAATATCCATTTTTGTACATTCAGGGATTTCGAGATTCTGTGCCGTGACATGGGCCTGCACGTGGTCGACAAGCTGGTTACCGCCGAACAGCCACTCAGTAAACTGCTGCACGCCATCAACCCCAATCTGTTTGGTGAAACCGGCATTTTCCGGGTCAAAAAGCATTCGAGGTAAAAACATGCGTTATTTTCTGATACTGGCTTTTATTGCAATGCTGTCCCTGCCGGGGCACGCCGAGATGGAATCGACGCGGCAATTCGGCGACTATGACGTTCACTATATGGTTTTCGACAGCGAATTTGTGACCGCTGAAATCGCCGCCCTGCACGGGCTGGTGCGCGGTCGCGATCTGGCCCTGATCAATATTTCCGTGCACGAAGCCAGCAGCGGCAAACCGGTACGTGCCACGGTAACCGGGCAGGCGCGCAACCTGATTCAGCAAAGCAGGCCCCTGAGCTTTAAAACCATCGAAGAGCCCGACGCCGTCTACGCAATCGCCAGCCTGCGCCACACCAACGAGGAAGTTTTCCACTTCCACCTCGACATACTGCCAGAGGGCGAAACCCGCCCGCTACAGCTGCAATTCACCCGCAAACTCTACAGGAACTGAACCGTGCACGCGGAACTGCTCGTCCTCGCCACCGGCAATACCGGCAAACTGAAACAGTTCCAGGCGCTGCTGGCGGACTGTAACATCGACGTCCGACCGCAGAACCTCTACGGGGTCAGCCCGGTTGAGGAAACCGGCCTGACCTTTATAGAAAATGCCATACTCAAAGCCCGGCATGCCGCAGCGGCAACCGGCCTGCCTGCGCTGGCCGACGATTCCGGTCTCGAAGTCGATCATCTGCAGGGCAAACCCGGCATCCATAGTGCCCGGTTTGCCGGCGAAGGCGCGCGCGATGCCGACAATAACCGCAAGCTGCTGGCGCAACTCGCTGGCGTGCCGCCCGCGCAGCGAACGGCCCGCTATCAGTGTGTACTGGTCTATATGCGTCACGCCACCGACCCCACACCCATTGTCTGTCAGGCCGCCTGGGAGGGTCGCATTCTGGAAGCGCCAGCCGGCGAAGGCGGGTTTGGCTACGATCCGATATTTTATGATCCGCGCTATCAGTGCTCTTCTGCCCAGATGGACAGCAATATAAAAGGCAAAGTCAGCCATCGCGGTCAGGCCATGGCACAACTGCTGGACGCCCTGCGTGTCCGACGCTGACACCCCGGTGCCGCTGGCGCTCTACATCCACATCCCCTGGTGTGTACGCAAATGTCCCTATTGTGATTTCAATTCGCATCAACTGACGGAATTACCGGAAGCGGAATATGTACAGGCATTGCGCAACGACTTGCGCGAGGATCGCCATCTGGCGAGAGGCCGGCCTTTGCAATCCGTTTTTTTCGGGGGCGGAACGCCGAGCCTGTTCAGTGCTGATGCGATAGCTGACATACTCGCGGAAGCCCGGAAGCAGGTCGGCTTTACCGACGACATCGAAATCACACTGGAAGCCAACCCCGGTACCACCGAATATACCAGCCTGCCCCGCCTGCACAACGCCGGCGTCAACCGCGTGTCCTTCGGTGTGCAGAGTTTCAATGATCTGCACCTGCAGCGACTGGGACGGATTCACTCCGGTCGCCAGGCGCACTTGGCATTTGCGACTGCACGTCAGGCCGGCTTTGACAATATTAATCTCGATCTGATGCATGGGCTGCCCGGACAGACCGTCGCCGAGGCGCTGGATGATTTGCAGCAGGCCATCGCGCTGGGGCCGGAGCATTTGTCCTGGTACCAGTTAACCATCGAACCCAATACGGTCTTTCACAAACAGCCGCCAGTGTTGCCGGAGGATGACACACTCGCCGATATACAGGAGGCCGGCCTGGCGGTGCTGCAACAGGCGGGTTATCAGCAGTATGAAATCTCCGCATTCTGCAGACCAGGCCGCGCGGCACGCCACAACCTCAATTACTGGCAATTCGGTGATTACCTGGCCATCGGTGCCGGTGCCCACGGCAAAATCACGGGAAGCGATGGCGCGATTCTGCGCTATCAGAAAACCCGTCTGCCCGCCGATTACCTGAATCCGGCCAAGCCGTTTACGGCGGGAGGGTCGCGAGTAAAGCGCGGGGCGCTACCCCTGGAATTTATGATGAACGCGCTAAGACTGGTCGACGGTGTCCCGCGCAGACTGTTTGCACAGCGTACCGGCCTGCCGGACCATGTCCTGAAAAGCGCAACAAGCCAACTGATTGGGCAGGGTCTGCTGGAAGACGATGCCCACCGGTATCGCCCCACCACGCTGGGACTACGATTTTTGAACGACACATTGCAGGCATTCGCCATGGCCGATACAGCCCATCCGGAAAGTTAGCGGTAGTCAGTGATGGATCACGCCGGGGCATTGCATTGTCGACGTGCACACTCAAATAAATTGTCCCAACGGCGGCAGAGCACGACAGAACTGTCATAATGAGGCTTTACCGTATTTGAAAATAACGCAACCATGCAAAGTAATCCCATGTCAGAACATTCCTCAGACCCGCAAACCAGCGATTCGCCTGAAGCCGGGCTCGACAATCCCACTTACTACATCAACCGGGAGTTAAGCAATCTCAGTTTCAATCAGCGGGTGCTGGCCCAGACACTGGATGAATCACACCCCTTGCTGGAACGACTGAAGTTTCTGCTCATCTTCAGCTCCAACCTGGACGAGTTTTTCGAGATACGGGTCGCGGGACTCATGCAGAGCATTCTCTATGAGCGTGAAGTAACCGGCCCGGACGGCCTGCCGGCAAGAGACTGTCTCAAACGTATCAGTGAGATATGTCACGAGCTGGTCGACCAGCAGTACGATATGCTCAACTACACGCTGATTCCGGCGCTCGAAAAGGAGGGCATTTTCTTTCTGCGACGTAGCCAGTGGAGTGAAAGTCACGCCGCGTGGATCGAAAACTACGTCTTGAACTCGGTTCTGCCAGTGCTTAGCCCGATTGGGCTCGATCCAGCGCATCCGTTCCCGCGCCTGGTCAACAAGAGTTTGAATTTTATTGTGGCACTGGAGGGCAAGGACGCCTTCGGTCGCGATCTCGGGCTGGCCATCGTACCCGCCCCACGCTCGCTGCCCCGCATTGTCGAGCTGCCAGTCGACGTAGCCGCGGGCAACCACGCGCTGGTATTCCTGTCATCGATGATACACGCTCACGCGGACAAGCTGTTCCCCGGGATGACGATCAAGGGCTGCTATCAGTTTCGAATTACCCGCAACGCCGATCTGGACGTCGATATCGAAGGTATTGAAGACCTGGCCCGCACGCTGCGAGGCGAGCTGCATTCACGCCGCTTTGGCACCGCCGTGCGTCTCGAAGTGGCCGACAACTGCCCCAAGGAATTGACCGACTTTCTGCTCGACGAGATAGGACTGACCGAGGACGAACTGTATCAGGTTAACGGGCCGGTAAACCTGCAGCGTCTGATGGGCCTGGGCAACGTCTTAAACCGCAGCGATCTGCAGTATCCGGTATTTGTGCCGGGCATCCCGAAGGGGCTGAGCCGAAAAGACAATATCTTTCGCGCGCTGACCAAACGTTCATATCTCCTGCTGCACCCCTTTGAGTCCTTTGCGCCGGTCGTCCAGCTGGTCCGCCGGGCCGCCAAGGACCCGGATGTTGTTGCCATAAAACAGACGCTGTACCGTACGGGCAATGAATCGTCAATCGTGGATGCCCTTCTCGATGCCGCCCGCAATGGCAAAGAAGTGATCGTCGTAGTGGAATTGCGGGCACGTTTTGATGAAGAGGAAAACCTGGAACTGGCCAGTCGTCTGCAGGAAGCCGGAGCGGTTGTCGTGTACGGCGTCGTTGGGTACAAAACCCACGCGAAAATGGTGCTGATAGTCAGGCGGGAAGGCGACGAACTGAAGCGTTACTGCCACCTGGGGACCGGAAATTATCATACCGGCAACGCCCGCCTCTACACCGATTATTCGCTGCTGACGGCCGAGCCGGCTACCTGCGAAGACGTGCATCGTATATTCCAGCAACTGACCGGCATGGGCAAAACGGAAAAAATGAACCGTCTGTACCATGCCCCATTTACGCTGAAGCGTCAGCTGCTGCGTTTGATCGAGGGTGAAACCAAAGCCGCGGCCGAAGGGCGGGACGCACGCATCATAATCAAATGCAATGGCCTGACTGAAGAGAAAACCATACAGGCCCTGTACAAGGCCTCACAGGCGGGGGTAAAGATAGACCTTATCATTCGCGGCATGTGTGCCCTGCGGCCCGGAATACCGGGCGTGTCAGAAAATATACGGGTACACTCCATCGTCGGCCGGTTCCTTGAACACACCCGCGTTTTGTATTTCGCCAGTGCCAGCCCACAGATTTATTGTGGCAGCGCCGATTTGATGGACCGCAATCTCAACCGGCGGGTGGAAGTCTTTTTTCCGATTGAGGAGTCCGCCATGGTAAACCGGGTCCTGAGAGAACTTGTCCTGTACCTGGAGGACGGGCGGCAGCGATGGGAGCTGAAGTACGACGGCGAGTACGTACTCACCGGCGATGGCAACCAGCCTTCGGCCCAGGGCATCCTGCTGCAACAACTCGCCAAACCACTGGTCTAGAAGTCTGTTGATGTTTCATCGGCGCATCTGTACCGGTGAAACGTCAACAGACCCCGACACCGATAACCGCGATAACGGGCACTCTACAGGCCGATTGGGGTCAAAAGGGTTGTAACGCGACGATGCAGTCCCTATTATGCTGTTAGTCTATACCTGCGGCCCGATGGTCGGCTACCCGGTTTGCTGCGTCCTTCGGTTCCACCATGTCAGGTTAATTTTTTCCGTTTGGAGATTTCAAAGATATGAGCTCAATCGCTACCGTAACCGACGAAAGCTTTGATGAAGACGTTTTACAGGCCGAAGGCCCCGTACTGGTCGATTTCTGGGCACCCTGGTGTGGCCCCTGCAAAATGATTGCACCCGTCCTGGAGGAGCTATCCGGGGTGTACGAGGGCAAGATCAAGATCTGCAAAATGGACGTCGACGCCAACAAAGCCACGCCGGCCAAGTTCAATATCCGGGGCATCCCTACGCTGATACTGTTCAAGGGTGGCAACGCAGAAAGCACTAAAGTGGGCGCCCTGTCGAAAGCCCAGCTGACGGAGTTTATCGAAACCAATATCGCCTGACACGCTGCAGTATTTACCTGCGGCCTGGAAAGCAGTCCGCAGGGTAAAAAGGAGCTGCCCACCTCATATCGTAACTGTTCGAGTTGTGTCCAGATTTGTTGAGAACAGGGCGAAAAGCGCGGGATTACCCGTTTAAATACGCGCGCTGCTTTCGCGTCGGCCAGCGGATTGGTGCTCACCTCCCCAGAGGTTTGCCACCATTTTTGAACGCGGTGAGGCTCTAATCGGGGCACGCGAAGGATAGGTACAATGATAGGTACAATATAGGTACGACAAAAATATCGCGTTGTTGCTTTGCGCTTGAGAATGTTTAAGGCTATACTCAAGGACATCTAAGGGTCAATTTCCTCCTGCCGTCTCATTTACTATATCCTGGATCGTTGAATATTACCCGACCGGCGCTGGCCAGAATTGGACCTGAACTGCCCTGAACGGCTTTCCCCTGATTTTTCCTGTGTGCGTCTAAATTATTCAAATTGTACGTATAACAAAATAACAGCTTAAAAAAACGGTAGACCGTTCACGTTTTCTAACCGGTTGTGGCACGCCGCAATTCTTTCCCAACTCTCTATCAACCAAACATTATAAAGCACATGAATCTTACCGACTTAAAAACCAAACCCATTGAAGAATTGATTGATCTTGCCACGAGCCTCGGCCTGGATAACATGGCCAGGTCTCGCAAACAGGACGTCATATTCAACCTGCTGAAGCGCCACGCCAAAAGCGGCGAGGACATCTACGGTGATGGGGTACTGGAAATACTGCAGGACGGCTTCGGGTTTCTGCGATCCGCGGGCTCCTCCTATCTGGCCGGCCCGGATGACATTTATGTCTCGCCAAGCCAGATTCGCCGCTTCAACCTGCGCACGGGAGATACCATTGCCGGTAAGATCAGGCCACCCAAGGAAGGCGAACGTTATTTTGCCCTCCTTAAAGTCAACGAAATCAATTTTGATAAACCCGAAAGCTCTCGCAATAAAATCCTCTTCGAAAACCTTACGCCCCTGTTTCCCCAGGAACGCATGATGCTTGAGACCGGCAACGGCTCAACCGAAGACCTGACCGGCCGAATCATAGACCTGATTTCCCCGATCGGCAAAGGCCAGCGCGGACTGATTGTGGCGCCGCCCAAAGCCGGCAAGACCATTATGATGCAGAACATTGCGCAGGCCATTACGCGTAACAACCCCGAGATTCATTTGATCGTTCTACTGATTGACGAACGCCCGGAAGAAGTCACAGAAATGCAGCGTTCCGTGCGAGGCGAAGTCGTTGCCTCGACTTTTGATGAACCGCCCTCGCGCCACGTGCAGGTTGCCGACATGGTGATAGAGCGCGCCAAACGACTGGTAGAACACAAAAAGGATGTGGTGATCCTGCTGGATTCCATTACACGACTGGCTCGGGCCTACAACACGGTCATCCCGTCCTCCGGCAAGGTATTGACGGGTGGTGTGGATGCCCATGCGCTGGAGCGCCCCAAGCGCTTTTTTGGTGCAGCGCGCAATATCGAAGAAGGCGGCAGCCTGTCAATCGTCGCCACCGCGCTGATCGATACCGGCTCCAAAATGGACGAAGTGATTTACGAAGAGTTCAAGGGCACCGGTAATCTGGAACTGCATCTGGATCGCAAGATTGCCGAAAAGCGTATCTATCCGGCGATCAATATCCGCCGCTCCGGCACCCGTCGTGAAGAGCTGTTAATGACCGAGTCGGAGCTGGCACGAGCCTGGATTCTGCGCAAGCTGCTCAATGACATGGAAGACGTCAACGCGACTGAATTTTTGGCAGATAAACTCAAGGCGTTCAAAACCAACGATGAATTCTTCCTGTCGATGAAAAGCAAGTAAGCGCTGACTGCCCCGGTTTGAATGAAAGACCTGCGTGATTTCATCGCCCTGCTGGAACAGAAAAACCAGTTAAAACGTATCGCGGCTTCGGTCTCTCCGCATCTGGAGATGACGGAAATCTGCGACCGTACCCTGCGCAATGCCGGACCTGCCCTGCTATTTGAGAATCCCGTCGGCTACAGCATTCCGGTACTGGCCAACCTGTTCGGCACACCGGAACGGGTCGCGCTGGGCATGGGCCAGACTTCGGTCGCCGCCCTGAGAGAAGTCGGTGAACTGCTGGCATTTTTGAAAGAACCTGCGCCACCGAAAGGATTAAGAGACGCCTGGGACAAGCTGCCCATCTTCCGGCAGGTGCTTAACATGGCGCCGCGCCTGGTCAGCAATGCGCCATGCCAGCGTATTGTCAGCGAAGGCGCCAATGTTGATCTCACCACCCTGCCCATCCAGACCTGCTGGCCCGGCGACGTCGCCCCCCTGATTACCTGGCCGCTTGTTATTACCCGGGGTCCGGAAAAGGAACGGCAGAACCTGGGCATTTATCGGATGCAGCTGCTGGGCAAAAACAAACTGATTATGCGCTGGCTCAGTCACCGTGGCGGTGCGCTGGATTTTCGTGACTGGCAGAGACGTTATCCGGGTGAAAACTATCCCGTAAGCGTTGCGCTTGGTGCGGACCCGGCCACCATACTCGGCGCCGTCACTCCAGTGCCGGATACGCTGAGCGAATATGCCTTCGCCGGACTGTTGCGCGGCAGTAAAACCGAGGTCACACGCAGCCTGACCAATGATTTGCAGGTCCCGGCCACCGCTGAATTTATTCTGGAGGGCCATATCGCCCCGGGAGAAATGGCCGATGAAGGCCCCTTTGGCGATCATACGGGCTACTACAATGAGGTCGAGCGCTTCCCGGTCTTCACTGTTACTGCCATCAGTCACCGGGCGGATCCGATCTACCATAGCACCTACACCGGGCGCCCGCCCGACGAACCGGCTGTGCTGGGGTTGGCACTCAATGAAGTTTTCGTGCCCATACTGCGGAAGCAGTTTCCGGAAATTGTGGATTTTTATCTGCCGCCGGAGGGCTGTTCTTACCGGATGGCCGTTGTCACCATGAAAAAACAGTACCCCGGCCACGCCAAACGGGTAATGATGGGCGTCTGGTCCTTTCTGCGCCAGTTTATGTACACCAAATTCGTCATTGTGACCGATGACGATGTCGACGCCCGCTGCTGGAAGGATGTCATCTGGGCGCTGACCACCCGCGTCGACCCGATCCGCGACACCACACTGGTGGACAACACACCTATCGACTATCTGGATTTTGCCTCACCGGTCGCCGGTCTCGGGTCAAAAATGGGGATAGACGCCACCCATAAATGGCCCGGTGAAACCCGGCGTGAATGGGGCACCCCCATCAGCATGGATGCGGACACCAAAGCCCGGGTCGACGCCATGTGGCAACAGTTGGGGATCGACTGACGCGTGCGCGTCGCGGTGCATTCGGTGAGCGGCCCCGTTTGTACTGGCACCGCGAATCAGGGACAGGCGGCCCTGAAATCTATATTAACTCATACAGGTAGTGTATGGGCTCAGGTTGACACACAGGGTTTCTTTCTCGACCTCGTCCGGCGCTTTACAGCGAAGCACGTCCATCTTCATGGTGGTCTTGATGTTGCGAATGTCCAACTCGACCTGCCAGCGTTGCTTGTACAGGTTATTCAATTCGTTCTTGTGGACCTCGCCCGGCTCCACCAGCGTTGTGACGAGTATGCGGCCGCCGACTTCCACCTCGCGCAAGCGCAGTGTCGACGGGACTGCTGCATACTGTTCGGGGCTCATCCAGCACGGTCGAGTAGTCGGCTTTGTCCACTCCACCAAGTGGTCGCGAACGCCGAGTGACTGGCCACGCCTAAAATCGGTGCTCCGCGAACCGTGTTGTTCGCAGATAACATCAACGCCCTTTGCTTGTAACTTGAACCGCCCACTGTTTAACAGCTTGCTGCAGTGAGCCGTCTTCGTCCAGCACCTGGTTAATAAACATGGCCAGCGTCACTGTCGGTGGCAAGCGCCGCTCCCGATGCTCCGGCAGATGGCTTTGGAGCACTTCTAAGAGTTCCGGACCTGTCAGGATATTGTATATGGATACCGCGTCCGTTTGCTCTCTGAGCTTATCGTTACGGTTTCGTTGTTGCGCTACACGCCAATTCTCTTTACGATTCGTCATGAGACTGGCCACGTGGTGATTAGGTTGTTTTTTGCAAATTGCATCTTAACAACCGGGGGTCAGCCTTTCTTTTATTTATTGTCGAGTTGTGAATATATTCAATAGCTTGTGTTTAAGGCAGTGCCATTGGCCCTAGTCCGGCATAAACGGATTGCCATAAATTTTGAAATTACCGGACACGTGTAACAGACCCAGCATGTGCAACATACCGTTGTAGTACCGGTATTCCCCCGTCGGCACTGGCTGGTTCCATAGTTCCGCCACAAATCCACGTGCAAGCTCAGGCTCACCGGATGCGAGGGCACCGACGGCGTTCATCGCGACCAGGCCCTCGGGCTTGTAATCGGCTCGAGGCGTGCCGTCCAGGTGATATCCACCGACGTATTGCCTGGGTGCGCCGGGCAGGCCCTGCCGATGGTAAAAGCGGTGCAGCCGCTCCACCAGGTTTTTCAGTCTGATGTCTTTACTGAACCATGCGTAGTCCATGGCGATATTCTGAATTACCCGCCACGCATCCGGGCCACTGTGGTGGCTGATCGGGTTATGGTTGGTTTTCTGCGGCTCGCCGTCGAAACTGCTGTACTCCGGAAACAGCCCCGTCACCGGGTGCGCCGTTATCACAAAATAATTGCGGCTCACTTCGGCCACGGTACGCCAGTAATCATTGTCCCGGTCTGCCCATAACGCCCACAGCTCGTAAAATGCCGGCAAGTGATAGGACGGATCGGTGAACTCGGCCGATTGAACATTGGGGCTAAACACAATCTGTTTATGCTCCCGGTTCAGCATCGGTCGCATGGTCTCCGTGTCTTTGTTGATCATCACATCGAGGATCGCGTTTGCCTGCGCACGGTAGTCGAATATTCCATCGGCACTTCCCCAGCGGGCATGTGCGAAGAACAGAGCCATGACAAAATATTCCTCACCATCGGTCGCGGGATGCAGGTCTATGGGTTCGAAAGGCGGCTCGCTGTGCAGCTGCCAGGCAAAATAGCCGGCAAGGTCACCTTCTGTGGCCTGCATATAGGTTTTGGCGAATTTCCAGAGCCGATTGAAGGTCGGCATATCATCCATCATGACCGCAATCATCATGCCGTAGGATATGCCCTCGGAGCGGATATCGTTACTGTCGATGGCGTGGATAAATGCCATATCGTTCCCGGCATCGTACATCACGGCCTGATAATCGGGGTCACCAAAAAACAACTGCTGATAATGCGCCCGGATTTTTTCCTGGACCTGCGCTTCGCTGGCCAATCCCATTTCCACAAACAGATTGCGATGCTCTCCGCGCAGGAACGAAGACTGGTCGTGATAGTGCCCGAGATACTTTTCGTTTGACAGGGGAACGGCATGCGACGGAAGCGATTCCGGGTCCGGCAGCGCTGGAATGCTGGTATTGACAGGTGCCGCCGGAACCGGCTCTTCGGTGCTTTTGTCACTACAGGCGGCGCACGTCACACACATGACCAGACCCAGCGCCACCATGCGGAGCCTCCGGGTTAAGCCGATCTGCGAAATTTGGCGGGACGCCACTGGCATATTCATCATCTGCGCCTCCAGGCGCGCACTATATAATCGTGATTTTTGCGACCTGACGAATATCATCTGACGCAGCGCCGATCCGAATTTCAAATTCACCCGCCTCGACAACCCAATCTTTCTCCCTGCTCGACCAGAAGGCGAACGCTGACGGCGGCAGGCTGAACGCCACGGTGGTTTCCTCGCCGGCTTCCAGCGGGATTTTTCGAAACGCTTTCAGCTCCTGCGGTGGCCGTGACTCGCTCGCCTCGCAGTCGTGAACATAGACCTGAACCGTCTCACGCCCCTCCCTCATGCCCACATTACGCAGCGCAAAGCTAAAGGCCAATGATTCGCCCGCCGCTATACGCGCCTGTTTCACCGTCAGCGGCCCGTATTCGAATTGTGTATAGGACAGTCCAAAACCAAAGGCATACAGCGGCTTGATCTGCTGTTGCTCATACCAGCGGTAACCAACAAAAACACCCTCTCTGTAATGCACATCATAGATGGGTCTCGCCTTTTCCCATTCGTCGTTGGCACCATAATAGAGCGTCTCACCGGCTGGAACATAATCCGCTCCGGGTCCGTCACTGAACTCGCGCTCCAGTGTTATGGGAAGTTTCCCGGAAGGATTAACCTCTCCGGCCAGTATTTCCGCGACAGCAATATGGCCATTCTGTCCGTTATACCAGCAATAAACGATCGCGGCTGCCTGTGCATACCAATCGGTCATGCGTATGCCGGAACCTGCATTCACCAGTACAATTACCCGTGGGTTCAACCCGACAATCCGCCGGATATAGCGCTCTTCGCCCTCCGGTAGCGCGTAAGGCCGATCCCAGCTTTCAGCATCATCTGTGCCGACACTCAGGATTATATGCGCAGCACGGGCTATTGTGTCATCCGACGGGGCCGGATCGTAACTCACACGTTCACCAAAAGTCTGCCGGAAAACGTCATACTGGCTTAATTGATGATAGCCTTTCACGTAGGCGGAGCCACCGCCACAGGCTTTCTTATGGATATAGTCCCCAAGCAGCAGGATGCCGGATTCATCACGGGTACTCAACGGCAGGATCTGCTCCCGATTGCGCAATAACACCGTACCCTCTCGCGCGGTTTGCAGGGCAACCTGCTCGTGCTGCGGAAAACGGGTAACCAGCTCCGGTTGTGGCTTCCGGTCAAACAGCCCCATGGCCTTGAATGTGGTTAGAATGCTGGCAACCATTCGGTCCAGATTGTTCTCGTCGATTTCGCCCGATGCGATCCTGTCGGCCAACCCGGCAGTTGCCAGGGTACCCGGCATTTCCAGATCCTGCCCTGACAGGACGACTTTCCCGCAATCGTAAACCGACCACCAGTCGGTCATGACCAACCATCTGAAGCCGAGCTCTTCCCGCAGGAGAGACTGGATTACCGTTTCGCTCTGGCCGGTCCACTCCCCATTGACCAGGTTATACGAAGTCATTACAGCCATGGCGCCGGCATCAATGCCGGCCCTGAACGCGGGAAGATAGATTTCGTGCAGCGCTCTCTCATCCACAACCGAATTGCTTTTACGGCGAAAGTAATCCGTATTGTTGGCAACAAAATGTTTCAGTGTGGCTATAACCCCATGCTGCTGGACCCCCTGAACATAACGCTCGACCATGCAGGATATCAGGTAGGGATCTTCTCCAAAATATTCGAAATTGCGACCGCATTGGGATATTCGGTAGAGATTGAACCCGGGCCCCAGCAACACACCAATACCATTCGCCAGACACTGCTCTCCAATGGCTCCGGCATAGGCCTCTGCCAGATCTGTGTTCCAGGTGGCTGCCAATAAAATGGGGGCCGGAAATGCCGTGCTGCGGTCGATGGCGTTCTGATAGGTAATTTCGTAAAACCGTTCGCGCAGTACAACACCGGCTGTCGCATCGGCAAACATCACCCGGGGAATCCCCAGGCGCTGGATACTTTTGGTAAAGAAGATATCCGTACCACCTACGTACGCACATTTTTCGTCGAGCGTCATCCGGGCGACGACTGACGCTGCCCAGGCAGATGCTTCACTATAGGGTAAACGGGAAACCATGAAGACTCCGATGCTGTTATTCATCGGCATTGTAAAACAAATCGCGAGAGCTGACGAACGGTTCCGCCACGCAGCGGGCACACCGGCTCCGGGATGCACATTCGCTGTAGAGGTTGCTTACGGGATCCGTTGTAGCGGCCGATACGGCGGGATAGGCACTGCGGCGGGATAGGCACTGCGACGGGAAAAATGCGACAACAAGCAGACTGCAAACCGCTTACAACATTCCTGATCCGCCGCAGTGGTTCAGAACAATATAGCCTGACCCGACAATTATTCAAAATAATATTTGTAATTTTTTGTACGGAAAATAACGCAAGCGCACCGTTGCGCACCTGTTCAAATTGCGTTCAGATTTTTTCCGGGAAAAGATAAAAAGCACGTTTATACGGGTAAATACGGCGAAAATCCCTCGGGCGCGGCATTTGGCGCTATGTCGATCAGTGGCCATGCTTAACGCAACCTTCAGCTGTCGATGCAGCGGCGAATCAGGGCGCGAACTGAATGGTGACAAAAAAAAGCGGCTTACTGGAAGCCGCAATCGGAGGAGACTCACTGATCAAAGGAACAGCAATGGTACTTCTGGAGCGATTGCTTCTTGAGTAGAACGCAATCCGCAAAACGTAAATTCCGGACACTACGGCGGCTGTGGCGACATCAGGGAAAGCTTCCAGATATCCCTCACCGGCTTTTACTGCTCCGCCGTAGTGGTTAATTTAAATATAGCGCTTTCTGCGTAAAAAGCACGGTGATTTACCAACGATTAATTTATCGAAGTTGCTTTTTCATTGACCGGTTGGAATAAGTAAATATTAAACAGGAAAAGCGAACAGACGTAAAAAAAAAACGGCTTCCGAAGAAGCCGCTAAAAACACATGATCAGAGATGAAGATCAGCTTGGTAAAGTGTGGATCGCACCGGCAAACCGGTCGCATCCTGAAATCTGGTGCTCTGCGGCGTCGACGTGTAAAACTGGCAGGAAGGCTGTCTGCCGTCCTGAGTGCGCGCCGTCCACCGCAGCAGCTAAGCTAACTATAGCCACGATTTAAACATTGTTAGGGAAATTCACTAAATAGTTTGTTACCAGAATGCATGAATTCCGCACCCGTTGTAATAAGCCCCGCAACCCGGCGCCACCCGCCCTAAAAACGTGATGCCAATCACAGAAATACGTGTAACTGCCAGGCCTGCGATGCATAAAGTTTTTTACAATGTTTTTCCAGTCCGTACCCATACGTCTGTCTATCGCCCAAAGGCGATCACTGTTGCTGGTCCGTTTTATGACAACAGCGATTGGGAATGGTTCTGACCCGCTTTAATAGGCGCCCCGAATATGGGCTGCCACAGCCTGCTGATAAAACGCGCGCAACTGCTGATGAAGGTCGGCATCCAGTGGCGGCAAGGCACTGGCAGATGCATTCATGCGCACCTGGTCTGGCGAGCTGGCACCCGGTATCACCGTGCTTACCGCTTCATGGTCCAATATCCAGCGCATCGCCATCTGCGCCATACGCATTCCGTCCGGCACCATGGTTTTCAATGTATCTACCAGCTCGACACCCTTTGCCAGCGGCAGCCCCGCGAAAGTTTCGCCCACACTGAATGCCTCACCGTTACGGTTGTAGTTCCGGTGATCGCCGGCATCAAACTGCTGGTCCGCCTCGAATTTGCCACTCAACAGACCGCTGGCCAGCGGCAATCGCACGATCACACCGATTTGCTTCTCAAGAGTCACGGGGAACAGCTCATCGATCAGTTTTTGCCGGAATACGTTGAAGATCACCTGCAGCGAGACCAGATCGTCCTGCTCCGCGCAAAGCAAACCTTCTTCAACGGTTTCCACGCTGGCCCCAAACCAGCGAATATGGCCTTCCTGCTGAACCGTGCGCAGCCAGTCAAAAATGGCACCGTGGGCGAGAATCGATTGGGGGACGCAGTGTAGCTGTAACAGATCGATGCAATCGCGCTGCAGCCGGTCCTGGGCGCGTCGCACTGAGTCACGCAAATCGGACAGTGCATAGCCGTCGGGGTAGGTGCCGGCTGCGCGGCCGTATTTGGAGGCAATCAGCGCGTCGCTATTGGCGCTCTGGAGATTGCTTCCAATCAACTGTTCGCTGCGACCCCCGCCATAGACATCCGCCGTATCGAAGAAATTGATCCGGCATTCCAGGGCAGCTTCAATGATGTCGTGAGCGACCGTTTCATTCATCGGCCCGAAGTCGCCGCCGAGCTGCCAACAGCCCAAACCGACTTCACTGACCTGCAGACCGGATTTTCCGAGTGTTCGTTGTTGCATTGTGTTGCCCCTGTCACTGTATGCTGTTAACTATTTGCCGGCAGTATACAGCTGCAGCGCTCAGAAGGTGAACTTCGCACCGATCCGGCTGCTATTCCAGCGCCGCAGCAACTAACCGAATCTGAATGGCAGACAGAGGCGACCAAGGCCGTCAGGTGAGGACAGCCAGCCTACTGGACGTGAACGGGTGGAGGGTACAGCGTCAGGTATCCGCTGAGCCTGATCAGTAAAAGAAATGGGCCGCCAGACCAATCGATGGGCCTTCGATCTGGATCCCGGGTTCGTTGTAATACCTCGAGTACTCCAGATTCAGGTTGATCGTTCCGACCAGCCTGACATCCATTCCAACGCCGAAGGAGGTATCGTTATCCTTGAGGATGGTCTCTTCCGGACCGGTCTGTTTGTTCACTTTTACCCAGCTGTGGCCCACCATGGCATAGGGGTACACACGGTCGAACAGCAAAACGCCGGCGCGCAGATAGCCGCCGTAAAATTTATCGAGGATGTAATCCGACGGTGTTTCGCCGGCTGTGACGGACTCGGTACTCAACCCCGTCCCGGCACGCCACTCGAATGACAGGTACCTGTTGAACGAAACGCCGAGGCGTCCCGAGCCGGCCGCCATGGACACGTCCTGCGTACCATCAGTAAGCTCCAGATCCGTATAATTGATGCCCACATAGGTGTTGTCGGCCTCGCTGTACATCGCCCATGACATGGCTAGAAGCATGACTGGTCCACCGAGCAGATTTGCAATGTTTTTCATTTTCATCCAAGCCCCGTTTCGATAAAAACAGTGTAGCCCACATGCTCCGAACATTCTCACCGAATATGTACGCCAGCCAGCACAGATTGGTGTTCGGCGCGGATGACATAGCGCAACGGTCCACCCGGCCGCACCGCTTCAAAAGGATAACAGGTGATGAGCCACAGAACATTATCTTGCGGGTCAAAGCGGAAAAGCTCGACGCTGCTGTCAACGACTTCCAGCGTACTGACCCTGTAATATTGCCACTGCCCATCAGCGCCCTGCCAGCGCAGGGTATCACCGGACTGAAGTTGCTGCATGAAGGCGAGATGGGTATCTCTGTGGCCGGCGATAACGCGGGCAGGTCCGTGACTGCCGGTGTGCATCAACCCGGGGCCAAACGCAAGGCTGTTACCCGCAGCGCCCGCCAGCACGTACTGATCGGCCCGCAGCGCACCATGGTCCAGCCATTGCAGCCTGCCCACCGGCTCGGTATCCGCCCAGGGCCAGGGCAGCGCCGTCGCTTCCGGCGTGTGCAACTTTTGCGTCCAGGCATGGCTGATAAGCACCTGCGCCAACAGGGCTTTGGCCTGCAAATGCAATGCGGCACCCCATTGCCAGACTAGCAGACCTATCAGCGCACCGGCACACGCGCGCCGCACCTTACGCCAGGGGTGCTGCATGCGACTATTCATCATCGTTGCCCGCCAGCCGCAGCAACGCCAGCCCCGTCAATGCCAACCCACCCATCAGCAGGTGCCAGGTAAAGCCAGCGTCAGTCTGCGGGTACCCCATAGCCCGCATGGCCGTCCCCGCAGGCAGCGCATTCGCAACAGCGACTTCAGTGACTGACTCGCCGGAGGTGCGGGCGGGCGTTCGATCTATGGCCACCAGACTGGTGTAGGGTGACATCAACTGGTACGCCAGCGCGACGGGGAGAATTGACTGCTGCGCCTGCTCACGGTCCTCGCCGCGGTAAAAGCGGTTTTCCAGTGCGGTAATTTTTTCCCGTCCAAATCGTTGCGCCAGCACGGGCATCGTTGCCACCGCGCCTGCGCCAGGTGCCGGTTGCCGGCTCGGCGCGACATTGACCTCCCGCACCCAGGCAGAGTCCGCACTGGCACCGGACACCCGGATCACAGCGGGTGCGTCAAATCCCGCCGGAACCCGCGCAACAACCCGCAGGGGCTCTCCCCAGTAGAGATCCGGCACGCGCTCGGGATACATGTCAACGTCCCATGGCCAGTGGATCTGCAAATCGGTAATCAGCGGGCTTTCGAGTTTTTTCAGCAGCTCGCCCATGCGTTCGCGCACCTGCGCAAGCTGCGCGATATCCGTAAAGCTGCCACGGCCAAATGCCGCCGCCCGACGCATAAAAAAATGATTGGGGGCGCTGCCGATCGCGACCATAAACAGACGGGCCTTTCCCAACTGTTTGTGAATCAACGCCAGAAGCGCCGCTTCGTTAGCAACGCTGCCATCGGTAACGAAGACGATCTGTTGCAGATGTTCTTCCTTCGGTGAGTGCGCCAGTGCGCGGGATAACGCCGAGAACATCTCGGTCCCTCCGCTCGCCTGCATCCCCTGCAATACCAACCGGGCCCTGTCCAGATTCGCCGCTGTGGCCGGCACCGATTCATCGAAAATACTGCGGGTGGTACTGTCGAACAAGAGGACATTAAAGCGATCGGTGGGTTGCAGGCGCTCCAGGGCCATCAGGGCGCTTTCCCGTGCCTGAACAATCGACATGCCTGCCATGGAGCCTGAAGTATCCACCACCAGCACCAGCTCTCTGGGCAGTCGCTCCCGGGCTTCAAGCGCCGGCGGCGGCATCAGCAACAACTGCAGATATGCCGCGTCCTGCCACGTCTCGGTAAATGCCAGCACGACCGGCTCGGAACCCGTGACCGCGGTCCAACTGAGTTCGACATCCCGATCCATACTCACGGGGCCGTCTACCAGCTGGAAATGATATTCCAGCGCTGAACCATTTTGCTCGACTGCCAGCGCGTGGGTTTCGCTGTCGATATGCGCCAGCACGGTCCCCGGTTTCAAAACCCCGGTCAGGGTCAGCGGATTCAGGATTCTGTCGGCACCGACCGGGCGCTGAGGCGGTGTAATCCAGGGGGCGTCATTGACCTGGTCCGTGGCCGGCGCCCACCCGGACAACGATGCGTCCATCGGTCCTGGCTCGGGTGCAGTGGTTATGCCGGGAATATAGCGAGGCGTCAGGGTGGTGGGCAGTCGCAGCCGGAACTGGCCACTTGACCAGGTAACCGACTGTGAATAGCCCAGGCGGATCTCGACGGTTTCGCCGGGTGCAATGTTCGCCAGTTCCTGCCGGAACAGATTTGGCCGGTGCTGCTCCACCAGCGTGGCCTTCTGGCCGCTGGTGCGCGCAGCTTCAAACTGCGCCCGGGCCTGTTGACGTTCCTGAATTTCCCCTACGATGACCCGCTCCCCCACGCGCATTTGCAGGGATTTCACCGCACTGCTTTCAGCCAGTGGAAATACGTAGACACCGTCGACCCATTCGTCCGACTGGTTCTGAAAGCGCTGCGTCATCACCACTTCCGCTTCGAGACCCTGGACCTGCAACGCAATGGCGGTCTCCAGATGAACCGCCGCGGCCTCCGTCCCCGTCAACAGTAACTGCCCCGCCTGCGGATCTGGCGCCGCCATGGCCTGCAGCGCCAACATACTATTCAGAATGAGTCCGGCCAGCCAGCCGGTGGTTTTGCTCAACATCGGATTTCTCCCTGGTCTATGTCGGCGGGGCCCGGATTGAATCCCGCTATCAACAGTAAACCAGTAGAATCCGGCAAGCCGGCGACCGAAAAGGGAATGAAAGTGACAGATTATGATGAATTATGACGTCACCGATCGGGAACGAACGATCAGCGACTTTTCAGTTTTTTCTGCAGGAAATCACCGAACAAAGCACCGGTAAGCCGCAGATACAGTCCAAAATCGTGACCAACACCCTCCAGCACCACCCGTTTGTTGTCCACACCCTGCTCGTTGAACAGGGCTTCCAGGCGTGCAAAAACCTCCGCGCGATCGTTTTCACCATTGATCATCAACGCCGAGAACCCGTTCGCTTTCAGCTGGCCGGCGTTGGCAACGACAGCTTCCAGCAGGGCCTCGTCCTTATGCCACATACCGCCTGCCCAGCTGACCGCGCCACCAAAGCTGTCGGGATGTCGTATCGAGAGCCGGACAGCGCCGGCGCCGCCCATGGAAAAACCTGCCACCAGTCGCTGCCGCGCCTGCGCTTCAGTGCGGTAGCGACTGTCAATATGCGGGATCAGCTCATCCATGATCATGGGCTCTACCTGCCCCTGATACTGCGAACGGCCACCATTGGGAAAGACGACTATGGGTTCCTGCAGCCCCCGCTCCTGCAGGATCGGTCGCATAAATTTCAGAAATCCAATAACGTCGGACGATTCATGACCGCCGCTGCCGTGCAGAAAATAGATGACCGGATAGCGCATCTCACTGGTGAAATAATCCGGCGGCAACTGTACGCTGACCCCGACCGGGTGCCCCAACGCCTGGCTCTCCAGCACAAAATGCTCGGCATTGTCCGGCAGCGGTTGCAAGGGGTTTACCCAGCTCACGCCGTCGCGCCATTTGCCGCAGGCACTCAATACGCACCCGATCGCACCTATCACCAACATTGAAATACAATTTCTCACGGTACGTCGGCGCCGCATCACGCAGTACTCCTTTCATTCTCAATCGTAACTGTAACTATTCAGCTCGCGCCCTGTCGGGAACAGGTTTGAACGCCTGCCCAGGCGGCCCGGAGGGCGACGCGCAGGATGCGCGGCGTATTGACACGAGTAAACTCACATTTTTCGCCTTGCTCTGAACAAATCTGGACGCAATCTGAACCGTTACGACACGAGCTGAATAGTTACTCTTAACTTTCAGTTTGTGTCTCTCAATCACACAAAATCGGGAAGCTGGCCTTCCCCTCAATCATCGACGTCTGTTGACGCAACCCGTGGCGCTGCCCTGGCGTCACGGTGTCGTGCGTAGCGCTGCACCAGTTTCAGCAGCAGTCTGCTGCCGGCGCTGCCGTTATCGCTATACGCGATGCCGACAGGGTCGGACCGCGGATGCCAGCGGTCAATCCAGTCGACACCGGTGACAAAACTGATACTGCGAATCGTATCAGTGGCCGTCAGTGATTCCACCAGTCGGTAGAGAATCAGGTAGCCGGGGCTGATGGCTGCATGACGCTCGCTGAAGCCGATTTTCAATAAATAGAGACGATTACCGATCCGCAGGCCAAACTGCCCGGCGATGGCAATATCGTCCAGGTACAGGATATTGATCTGCGCCTGCCCCGTCGGCCCGAATTGTTGGATCAGTGCCTCAAAATAGGCGAGCCGGGCCGGCTGGCGGCGGATGCTGGTACCCTGCTCACCCTTCCAGCCCGAATCTTCAATCTGCAGGAACGTGTCGAAGGCATCACGCAATGCAGATTCGGCGGTGGTACATGCCAGTCGCAACGCCCCGGTCTGCTCGGCCTTGCGAAGCTTTTTCTGCAAACCTTTGCGAAACTTGCTGCTGTACCCCGCCCAGAATTTATCGGCACCCTCTGCAAAATCAATATATTTTGACGCATGGGTAATGCGCACCGGTTTGCCATCCAGCAACCGGCCTGCCACGCAGCCGCTTTGCAATACGCACTGCCAGCGCACCAGTGCAAAATAGCCGACATCCCGCCGCAGAATACGCAATATCGTACGCTCCTGTCCGGTCAGATCCACCACCGACAGGATATCGTTTACGCCCATTTCATCCGGGTAAAACAATTGCAGAACGGGCATTTCCACGCGCCCCTTTCGCAGCCCGGTTTTTTCCAGCGGAAGGACCGCCTGCAACCCGTTGAGCGAATCGGTAACGGTGACGAAGTATACCTGACTGGTATCCGGCATCACCGCCAGCCGCGCCTGATACCAGCCTGGAAAGTGCAGGAAATGCGTACCGTGCTGCAACGCAAGCGCCTGCCAGGCATCCCGGATCGCCTTAAATCCGGCCATCCCGTTGAACACCCGGATTTCATCGCGCACGCCTGCCCCCTCCCCGTTCATCTGTTCGCCGCATTATAGGCTTCCATATACTGATATACCTGCCGGGCCGCCTCGCCTGCCAGCATCGCCTGATGCCGTGCCGCCACCGTACGAATCGCAAGCCGCCCTGTGATAATCCGCCGCAGCCCATAGTCGGGACGGGCTCGCCGGCCAAAACCGAAGTTGGTGAGACCCGCCTTGATCAACAGTACGTCAAACCCATAGTGTCTGTGCGCGGCATCGAAGTGCGCGGCGGCTTCGTCAAACGCCTTCTCGCGCTGCCCCTCGGCTTCCTGCAGGTTAAAGTACCGCAGTGCCCGATGCGGTCTGTTCGACAGCTTTGCCCAGAGCCGCCGACCAACATCGCGACCGAGTGCTTCAAGCCCTACCCGCTGCCAATGGCGGCCGATATCACCAACCGCCTGCGCCGGTGAAAGATAGGTGCTGTGCGGCAGATAGGAGTCCAGCAGCACTACCTCCTGGACTTCCACCCCCATTGCGCGAAAGCGACGGGTCGCTTCCAGTGCCACCAGCCCGCCGAACGACAGCCCCACCAGCGACAACCGTGGAATGTCGCCCTGCCGCCGGATCGCATCCACATAGGACTGCACCAGACTGTCGAAGTCGAATTGCATTTTGTGGCGTTTTTTCCGGGCGTCGAGAATATCAATCTCTTTCCGGGCAAAAACGCTGTAGACCGGACGCCGATCGCCAAAATGATTGGCCAGTTCCTGATAGATTTTGACGCCACACAGGCAAAAGACCGGAATGCCGGTGGTGGCGGCATTGAGCTTGACCACGATAGCCGCCCGCTCAGCCTGCTCACCCATCATATCGCGAACACCACGGATGGTCGGTGATTCAAACAGTACGGTTTCCGGAAAGCTCACCCCGGTCGCGATGCGCATATCATTCGTAACCTGCAATGCCAGCAACGAATGGCCGCCCAGCTCAAAGAAGTTGTCGTCAATCCCGATACCGCGCACACCCAGCGTGTTTTCCCAGACGGCCATCAGACTGGTATCCAGATCATCCCGACAGCCGGCACTGGCCGGTTCTGCCGGGGCGGAATCGACCGCCTGCAGCGCATCCGCCGCCAGCTTTTTCCGGTCAATCTTGAGGTTGGCCGTCATCGGCATGGCCCTCAATGGAAGAAAATGCTGTGGCACCATATGGTGTGGGAGATGCTGCCGACACCAGTTCAACAGCTCGCTGCTGGACACCGATTTGCCCAAGTACCAGGCAATCAGGCGCACATCCCCGTCACCAAAGGTTGATGCCACCACAACTGACTGAGTGACGCCCGGGTGCTTTTCCAGGGCGGCTTCAATGTCTCCGGGTTCAATCCGGTAGCCACGGATCTTGATCTGATTGTCCAGACGGTCAATGTATTGCAGTAATCCGTCGTCATGCGCAACCACACGATCGCCGGTGCGATACCATTTGTCGCCGCCCGCTTCCGGCAACGCGATAAAACGTTCGGCGGTTATGTCCGGATTCCGGTAATAACCCTGCGCCAGCCCGGCGCCACCGATCAGAAGTTCTCCGGCGGATCCGGCCGGCACCGGTCGCAGCTGTTCGTCCACGATGAGTGTGCGGGTATTGCGAATTGGCAGACCGATAAAAATCAAATTGTCATCAGCCTCGACCCGATGGCAGGTAGACCAGACGGTGGTCTCGGTGGGACCATACATATTCCAGACTTCGGCAGCTGCAGCGTGCAGCAGCGGGCGCAGGTCTCGTGGCAAAGCTTCACCGCCGATAAGCATCCGCAGTGGCGCCTGCGGCCGCCAGTTGCCCGACAGCACCATTCGCCAGGTCGCGGGCGTTGCCTGCAAAACCGTAACGCCACAGTCATCGATAAGTTGACGCAACCACGGTCCGGACAGGGCTTGCTCACGGGTCGCCAATAGCAATTGCGCACCTACCAGCAATGGCAGATACAACTCCAGCACGTGAATATCAAACGAAATGGTTGTTACGGCCAACACACGGTCGTCATTGGCGAGCCCGGGCCGATCGCGCATGCCCAGCAGAAAGTTGTGGAGATTGCCCTGGCTGACAGCGACCCCTTTTGGGTTACCGGTGGAGCCGGACGTGTAGATGATATAGGCCAGATCACTGTCTGCGTAATCGATTGCGGCCAGTGTATGGGGAGCGACCGGCGCGCTGTAGTTACGCAGCGTATCCAGCGTAATCTGGGTGCCTGCGTAATCAAGGCCGGCGGCAGGTACATCCACAATCAGAAACGCCGCTTCCGCGTGATCCAGAATGTAAGCACGCCGCTGTAATGGATAACCCGGATCGACTGGTACATACACCGCGCGCAGGGACCAGACCGCCAGCAGCAATGGCAGCAACAGCTCGGACCGGTCGGCACTGATGGCGACAATGGTTCCCGACCCAACACCGTAACCGCGCAAAGCACCAGCGATAACCCGCGTCATTGCGGCCAGATCCTGGTAACTGTAGGTTGTCTGCTGAAATACCAGCGCCGGCGCGGCGGGCGTTGTCTTTACCCAATGGTCAACATAATGCAGAAATCCGGGGAACGGGTGTCGTCCCGCATCAGCAGTCATAGCGAATCCTCGATTCTGCCGGGCTTTATT
>CAYSTJ010000014.1:0-86972 GCA_964434105.1 uncultured Cellvibrionaceae bacterium
GCCGCACGCAGATGCACTTCGCCTGTGGTCTGGATATTGGTGCCTTCCATGGTGATGCTGGCACCATCTGGCTGGGAGAGGCCTGCGGTAACGATAAAGTGGCCGGTGCCGAGGTCGATTTGGGTGTTGGTGGCGTTGAAGCTGTTACCCAGTTCGAAGATCAGGGAGCTGGTGTTGTCGTCGGCTACGGCGATATGGGTACCGGTTTCCAGTTCGGCGTTGTCGCCCTGCAGGATGACGTCGCCGTTGTTGAGTGCGGCGCTGATGGCGCTGTCGCTGAGGGAAAATTCGGCGGTGCCGCCGTCGCCCTGGAGAATCTGGCCGTCGTCAAGTTCGGTGTCGTTATTGGCATTTTGTGCTGAGGAAATACGCAGCAGGCCCGGATCCAGCAGCAAGGTGCCGTTTTTGCCGTTGGGGGCCGCATGATCTACCTGCCCATCGAATGCAAGGCTGGTTTTGCCGGATACTTCCACCAGTCCACCGTCACCTTCGAACTCGCCGCCGCGGGCGCTGATGCTGCCGGCAAAATGGGTGGCTTCGTCGGCCCAGACGATGACCTCACCCCCATCGCCGGCCTGTCCGGCGTTGGCAGAGATTAGGGCATCGCGGCTCACGACCGAGCGCGTGGCATTGGGTAACCCGGCATTGTTGCCCTGAAAACCGCCGCCGATGTGCACAGCGCCGCCGTCGCTGATGCCGGAGGCATCCAGCGAGGACTGATCCAGAACGCCAACGCGCTCACCCAGCACCTTGATGGCACCGCCCGTGCCGCTGGCAGTAGCCGCGGCGCTCACTTTACTGTTGCCGGTCAGCTGCGTCGTGTTGGCGGAATGCAGCTCTACGCGACCGCCACCATTCACACCATCGGCCAGAATAGCGCCGCTGTGACTGACATTTTCCCCAAGTACAACCACCTGACCTGCTACCTCGCCGGCAACATCCGCTGAGACATTCAGTTCGCCAGTATTGACCACGTCTGCCCCGGTGCCGAGGGTAAAGCTGCCGTCGCCGTGTACGACTACGCTGGCGCCGGACTGCAGGTCGCCGGCATTGACGGCCTGTGAGAAAATATCCTCACTGACGCTGCCGCTCAGCAGGATTCGGCCGCCTTCAGCATTGATGGTGCCGTTGTTGACTACCGCCGCATCAACGCCAATGTCGTTCTGGAGTTGCGCTTCCGTCACGCGCACGCCGATCAGACCCTGATTATCGAAAGTCACCACCGCTTCGCGTCCGGCCGCCAGGTTCACCGAGCCAAGTCGGGCGGAAATCAGTCCGTCATTGCGGACGGCTTTGCCGAGCAGCGCAACATTGCCGCCTGTGGCCGCCTGGATGACGCCGGAATTAATCACTGAACCGTCGCTGCCTTCCAGTTGCGAAAACACCAGCTCGCCGTTCATGAACTCACTGGCATCGATTGACAGGCCACTGGCGATCAGGCTATTGACGTTAATGCTGGCGCCGTCCCCGAAGATAATGCCGTTGGGGTTGGACAGGATAATGCGGCCATTGGCATCGAGCTGACCGAAGATCTGGGTGGCGTCGTTACTGAAGATGCGGTTGAGGGCAATCGAAGATTCGCCGGGCTGAATAAACTGCACCCGTTCATCCGCACTGATATTGAAGCTGTCCCAGTCAATGGCCAGATTGTCAGTTGTCTGGGTAATGGTGGTGGTACGCCCCGCCTGATCGATATGACCCTGCCCACCCACCACGATACCGCCGCCCGGAGCCGCCTGGGCCTGTGAGGCCAGCAACAACTGGGCGGCGATAGCCAGACAGAGTTTGCGACGGCGGGAAAGCGGATTGGTACGAGTGAGGGCGGTAGTTTTCATTTAGCGATCCTGAGGTAAAAGTCCTGAGAAAAATCCTGAAACAGGTCAACCCGGAGTTACAGCCATGGAACGGTCACTGAATGATTCGCGGCTGGACTGGCATGGGTTTCCCGTTATTGATTGTGTTTTTGCGGCGGGGCAGTGGGCTTAACATTCCCGTTATTATCGAGGCTGCATCGCTGCGCATGGCGTTTTGACATTGTGCGGCTGCATTGCCGGCATACGGTCTGGAGGGCGAACAGTCATGAATTGCACCCGCTGATATAACTCGGGCGTCAGCAGCCGGAAGACCGGCGGACACGGGACGTCATGGGAAGCTGTACCGGGGAACATGTCACTGCGCAGTGTTGTTGGACAATTGTTGAGGGTGTGTTCTGTCTTTAGGCCGGCTTTCTGTAAGTGGGGCTGCTGTCGCCGGGTTTCATTCATACACATATCCATATTCGCTCCATGCTTGTCGGCTCCAGGACCGTACTTGCCGCGCCCGTCATAGAACTGGCGCCGGGTAACAAAAGAAGTCTAGCCGGAAATTTACGGCGGGATTATGACACAGATGCGGTCGGTTTTTGTTCAACTCACGCCAAAAAGCGTGATCGAGTAAACGCTTTGGTTTTTCGGCCCGATGAACGGGGTTGTTGCGGGGAGCGCCATGATTCCGAAATTCGGACCGTGTCGATGATCAAACGGAGCGTCTGGGGCGCTGTCGTGCACCGCGCGGTGGCCGCCACCAAAAACAGACCCGACTGGCGTTAGCGCCCGACCTGGGAAGGCTATCAGGAAAGACGTCGGCACTGGCGGAAAATTATATTGCCCCGCTGCAAGGGGCGATTAAAATTGCAACGGTGCCCAATGCACTTCACACTGCTGGTCATCCATGGCGATGAAGGCGGAATTCTCCGATATGGTGACGGACATGACCATACCGCGTTGCACCATCTGCGTCAGCGTCTGAATGGCTTCCCAGGGAAACTGGATTACCGAGACCGGCAGCTGCCGGATTTTGTTCTGTTCGCGGTTCCACCAGGTGTCTGATTTGGTATTGTAGCTGAACACCCGTACCGCTTTGGCGAGGCGGGTGGCTTTTTTCAGTTTGTCGGCGGCTGGCTCCCCCACTTCGATCCAGAGATCGATTTCGCCGGTCAGTCCACGTGCCCACACGTCAGGCGAGTCCGGGCTGGACAAACCTTTGGTAAACTCGAGCCCCTCCCGCGCGCACAGACAGTAAGCCAGCACCCGGGCCATCATGCGCTCATCACTTTCGGACGGGTGTCGCGCGACAGTGAGTTGCAGGGTATCGTAATAATCCCGGTTGAGGTCGGACAGGGAAATGATAAATTTGAAAATCGTTGCATTTAATGCCATGGGGATTCCGAAAGAACAGTGCCGGGCTCTCGCAGCGCGGTTTGGCTAATAGTGCAATTGGAGATCGCACCGCGTCAACAGGAAGTTAAACCCGGACATATCGCTTTATCCATTCTGGCCAATGTCCGCCGGAGGCACTGCCGGCAATACGCCGCTCGCAGTGCGTGGCTGTATTCATGGTATGCCCGAACGCTTAACACATCATCAACATAACAACAACATACAGCCGACACCTGCCCCGGCGAACGGTCCGCCCCTTTAACCGGGTGTTATCCTTTGTCGGCGCCCGACGAGTGTGCTATACAGTGCAACCTGACGATCAACCCGGCATGACCAGCCCCGCTTCCACCCGCCAAGGAGTTTGAATGAAAGCCTTAAAAATTGTTATCGGAGTGTTTCTGATCCTCGCCCTGATTCTCGGGGCAGGTGCGTTCTACCTGTACAAGAATATCGAAGGCATTGCAAAACGCGCTATAGAAACAGAAGGCTCCAGGATCTCGGGCACCGAGGTCCGCGTTGACGGCGTCACGCTGGCGTTGCGGCAGGGCCGCGGCGAGATCAGCGGATTATCAATCGCCAATCCAACGGGCTTCAGCGATAACCTGCTGTTCGACCTGGATACCGTTGCCCTTGAGATCATGCCGACCAGTGTGCGCGATGAGGTTATCGTTCTACGCGAGGTACTGATCGATGGTGCGAGACTGCGGGTGGAACATCAGGGCGTCGCCGATACCAATATCAAAAAACTGCTCGACAATATTCGGGCGTCCGTAGGCTCCGACGATGCGGCGCCGGAGGACAAGGCCGGCGATGAGCCGCTGTTTATGGTGGAGAAACTGCGTTTCGCCAATATTTCAATGGATGTGGTTTCCCCGCAGCTTGAGGATCGCACCCTCACATTGAAAGATATTGAACGCACCAATCTCGGGTCTCGCCAGCAGGGTCTGACCGGAAAAGGACTGGCGCTGGCCATTACCCGTCCTTTGCTGGATGAAGCGAAAGACCGTTTTGAGGATGAACTCAAAGGTCGGGCGGGTGACAAACTGAAGGATGTGCTGGATGAAAAACTGTCGGATGAGAATAAGCAGAAGGTCGACCAATTGCGATCGCTGTTGAGGTAGGTAGCTGGCTGCTGCTTTTCCCCAACCGGGTAAGCAAGCGCAGCGTTACCTCGTGTGCTTATAGATCGCACACGGCAAAACACGCAAAGTTGCGTTAACTTTGCGTGAGTGTCTGCCCTATATCTGGTATGTGCCGAGCGCGCCGTCCTGGCTTTCTATGGTTATTGGCCTTCCCTGGCCCGGTGACGTCCGTTGTGACCTTTTTGTGACGCCTGCGGTGCATCCTGCAGAGATTACTGCGCGCGTCCTGCGCGACATAATACTGATCAGCCCCGCCCGTCTCCCTGAGTCCTGATTACCATCTCCCTGGCACCCTTCCGCTGGATCTATCCCTGATGGATCTTCCCGTGTTACTTCGCCGTTTGCCGGTTTCAGGCAGACGAGCCACCTGTTTCGTTATCTGGCCGACTATTCCCTCAGCATCCCTGTCCCTGTACATTCCTGTCCCTGTGCATTCCTGTCCCTGTGCATTCCTGTCCCTGTGCATTCCTGTCCCTGTACATTCCTGTCCCTCAGCACTTGTCCCTGGCTGCTTTCTCCTTGCCCGCACAACGCCGTTGCAGTCCCTGGCATACCTGGCCGTTCCCGGGCCCGCCTTGTGTCCATGCTTTCCGCGTAATCCTTTTAGGTGCGGCGCGCCATGCGCTGCCTTTTGGATTCCGTTCCAATGCGTACATCCACTTTACCCGATTGCTGCGCTAAGGCTTCCAGCCCCTCTCTCGTCGCATCCTTTGCGGCTCATCCGTGTGGTGGGCGAATCCCTTGAGCCCCGATCGCCGTCCTGATGGCAGCACGTCCGTGTCACGTAAACCTCCCTCAATCTCCTTTAACTTCCTGTTGTTCTCTTTCCTTTTAATCCCTCGCCTTCCGTTGCCAGCATCCTGCAAACCGTGTTCTGGTCCGTTTGCACCGCCTGTGCGTGATATCTCCAGCCATCCCTGGCGACCGTCCTGGTCTCCGTCGGCTTCCTGCTGGTCCCTGATTCCGGGCAAATCCTTCGCTGTCCGGGCAACATGTGGTCTTGTGATATCCCTGTCTCCCTGACCTTGTCTCCCTGTGACGGTCGTCTGGCATCCGTTTCCATGGGCATCCTGCTCCGACGCTTGCCTCTGGTTCGTCACGTATCTGTGGTCATCCTTGCAGCCATCCTTGCAGTCATCCCTTTGCCTTAAGGCGTCCTGCCTTTGTGAGGCCATCCTGTGCCGATAATTCTGCTATCCCTGCATTGTCTCCGACAGTTCCGCTATCGGGTTTCCCTCTCCCTGCCTTCCCTGCCTTCCCTGCCTTCCCTTCACAGTTCCGTGTGGGTATCGCCGTCCCTGTCAGCTCCCCGCTACTGTCCTGTGCGAGTCGGTCGCATCCGTGCAGGCTGTCGGGTGGTCGTAAATCGATTACTTCATCCTCCCTGTTTACAATCCGTTGCTGTTAATCCTTTAACGGTCGTACGCCGGTTCCCTTTATTCCCTGTCGCTCAATCCTTGAGCTGTTGTCCATATACCCTGTCGATTTACGCTGTATCCTTACCGGTTTCCTGCCCCTCGTGTTTCCCTACTCCGCATCCTTACTCCGCATCCCTATTCCCTATTCCCTATTCCCTTTCCGTTCGCCGGTCCTTCGGATTTCCCTGTTGCCGTTCTCCCTTGGCATGGCGAGCATTATCCAGCGTTGAAGGGCACGGCGATATAGTCAATGGATGATCATCTTGTAGGAAATTGTCCATATCGCTATAGGACAATTGTCCGTTTGAGACGAAAAGTACGCCAGCCGACGCGTTATTGAAGCCCGTCCGGATGCCCGGGCCGTAGTTTTGATCGTGGCGTGAATTCTGCTACGCTCTGCGGCCAAATCAGCCCAATGGGAGTCACCATGTCACTCACACCCTCCAATATGCTGGCGCTTGGCAGCCGCGCGCCGGATTTCACCCTGCCTTCCACTGACGGCACACAAACAGGCCTGAACGATTTCGCCCAGGCCGAGGCGCTGGTGGTGCTGTTTATCTGCAATCATTGCCCCTATGTGATTCACATCGCGCCGGCGCTGGCCACGCTGGCAGCAGAATATATGAAGCGCAATGTTGCCTTTGTGGCGATTAACAGCAATGACACCGAGCATTACCCGGCTGACAGTTTTGAACGGATGAAAGAGGAAAAAGCACGCCGGGGGTATCCGTTTCCCTATCTTTTCGATGAGACGCAGGCCGTAGCTCAGGCCTACCGGGCGGCCTGTACGCCGGACCTGTTTGTATTCGATCGGCAACGGCAGCTGGTCTATCGCGGGCAATTCGATGATACCCGGCCCGAACGAATCAGCTCCGGCAATTACAATTCCGGGAAATCGCCAGCGTCCGGCGCCGATCTGAAACGCGCCCTGGATTTGTTACTGAGCGGCGAAGCCTTGCCTGAGGATCAGGTGCCGTCCATGGGTTGCAACATTAAATGGAAGCCAGGCAACGAACCCGCCTGACAGATTGGGGTACTATTTTGGATACGCCGCCAGATAACGATCCAGACCATTGGCAAATCGCTGTCGGTCGGTGGTATTGAGTGGCGGTGGACCGCCGCCGTGCACGCCGCTGGCGCGCATGGTCTCCATAAAGTCGCGCATATTCAGGCGACTGCGAATATTGTCCCGGGTATAAGCCTCGCCCCGTGCGCTCAGTACCTGGGCGCCCCTGGCAATAACCTCGCTGGCCAGCGGAATATCACTGGTAATGACCAGGTCACCCGGCTGCGCCTTCTCCACAATCAGGTTGTCGGCCACGTCATAGCCGGCAGCCACCTGCACCGCCCGTAGCCAGGGCGAACGCGGCAGCGCGACCGGCTGATTGGCAACGAAAGTGGCGGCAACCTGCCTGCGTATAGCCGCCCGGCAAAGAATATCCCGGATTACTGTGGGGCAGGCATCGGCATCGACCCAGATCGACATAACGGTAATTACCCTCGTTGACAGGATGAGCACTTTAACAAATCTGGCACTGGTCGCCTACGTCCCCGGCGTTTGGCTTGCTTAGGGTCTGTTGACGTTTCATCAGAGGCGATGATGAAACGTCAACAAACCCTGCTGGATTCGCATCTTTTCCCGCATGATCTATGGTGTAACAAACGCGTCCATCAAAATTTGTTACAATGTCGTCCGAGTTGAACAACCATTCGTATTGACAACACTTTCTGCGCCGTCACGAGCATTTATACGCAGCCTCGTGACTGGCCTGACCCGGATGTTTGCAATCCGGGCTGCTGCGTCGTGGCTACTGCATTTATGCAGGAAGTCATTTCCGGGTTAGCGGCCATACACTGGCTATTGCTCGCCAGCGTTGCAGGCTATGTCATCCTGACGACATAGCCACCGCGAATGAAACAGAAACATCAATGTATGCGCCGCTGGGAACTGCACGTTGTGCACACGGTAAACTGTCCCTATGGGCTCTATTTGCCCCGACAGGTGACGGGACGAAAACAAATTGACTGGTTACGGGCGAATCGCAGATGCAGAAGTAATTCATTTTAATCAACGACAATCCAGGAGTATGTAATGAGAATTTTTGAAGAAATGGAATCGGAAGTCCGCGGCTACGTGCGCTCGTTTCCGGCCATTTTTGATGTCGCCAAAGGTGCCGAAATCTTTGACGAAAACAATAACCGGTTCATTGATTTTTTTGCCGGCGCGGGCACACTTAACTACGGACACAACAACCCCCTCATCACAGATGCACTGATCGATTACCTGAAGCACGGCGGCATAGTGCATGGACTTGACAAGGCGACCGTCGCCAAGCGCGCGTTCCTGCAGAAATTCCGTGACACAATCCTCGCCCCCCGCAATCTGCAGTACAAGGTTCAGTTTACCGGCCCTACCGGCACCAATGCGGTAGAGACCGCACTGAAACTGGCCCGCATGGTCAAGCGCCGCTCCAATATCATCTCGTTTACCAACGGTTATCACGGGCTCACCATGGGCGCGCTGGCAGCGACTGGAAATTATTTTTACAAGGATGAATCCTACGGTTCGCGCAGCAATACGGCGTTTATGCCTTATGACGGCTTTTTGGGTGAAGGTGTGGACACCATTGAATACCTGCGCAAATTTCTGGCCGACGGCAGCAGCGGTATCGACCTGCCCGCCGCGGTTATCGTAGAAACCGTACAGGGTGAAGGTGGCGTTAACGTTGCCAGCATCGAGTGGCTGAAGGGATTGCAGGCAGTATGTCAGGAATTCGATATCCTGATGATCATTGACGACATTCAGGTGGGCAACGGCCGTACGGGGTCTTTTTTCAGCTTCGAACGTGCTGGTATTTATCCCGATATGGTCACCTTGTCCAAGTCCATTGGCGGCGGCCTGCCCATGGCATTGCTGTTGATGCGGCCGGAGCTCGATCAGTGGCAGCCGGGCGAGCATACCGGCACCTTCCGCGGGAACAACCTTGCCTTCGTTGCCGCCGCCCAGGCCTTGAGTTACTGGGAAAACGACGACCTCAGCAAGGCCGTTGAGTACAAGGGCCAGTTGATAACCCGGGAACTGGAAAAGATAGCGGAGGAATTTCCCCAGTTCTGTCCGCGCGTCAAGGGTCTCGGCATGATCCAGGGTCTGGAGATGACACCCGGCGTTGCCGGTGAAACGTCGCAGGAAGCCTTTGCCCGCGGGCTGCTCATTGAAACAGCTGGCGCGGAAGACCAGGTGTTAAAGTTCCTGCCTTCCCTGCTGATTGAAGAGGGTTTGCTACTCGAAGGCTTCGGCATTATTCGTGAATCGCTGCAGGCATTGGCCAAGCGCCGCAAAGATATGTTAACCGGTGCCTGATTAGCCCGCTCACAGTACCGGTGCCTGGCGCCGGTACCGATTCTATTCGCACGATTGTGCGAATTAAATAATTACCAGACGATTTAAAATATTATGAGTAGTCTATTTGTCAGCAAATTTGGCGGCAGCTCCGTCGCCAGCGCCCAACAGATCGAGAAAGTAAAGAATATAATCGCCAGCGACAAGCGCCGCCGCATCGTCGTGGTGTCCGGCCCGGGCAAAAGTCGCAAGGATGAAGAGAAAGTCACCGATCACCTGATCAACATTGCAACTCACGGTGCGCATTTCCGCAATCAGCGGGTTACCATCAGCTCAGCTCAAAGCCGCGAGGCTGTCATCGAAAAATTCTCCACAATCATTCGTGAACTGGACATTGACGGTACTGAAATTATTGCCAGTCTGAAAAAAGATCTGGAGACCAACCTGACTGATGACAAACGGATTGCGTTTCTGGCCTCGCGCGGCGAGCATTACAACGCCCGTATTATTGCCGCCTACTTCTGTCGCTGCAATATACCGGCAACCTGCCAGCTGCCCGAAACGTTCGGCCTTCAGGTTTCCGATAATTATCTCGCCGCCAAAACCGAACCACAGGCCTATGAGAATATGCAGGTACTGGCGAACCTCGAGGAAGTTGCCGTTGTACCCGGTTATTACGGCATTACCGCCGGCGGCGACATTGCTGTATTTTCGCGTGGCGGCTCCGACCTGACCGGTGGCGAACTCTCCTATGCGCTGGATGCCGACACCTATGAAAACTGGACAGACGTTAACGGTGTGTACGAAGTTGACCCGCGTATTATCCACGAAGCCAAGGCCATTCCCCGCCTGACCTTCAAGGAGATCCGGCTATTGTCCAGCAAGGGCTTTAACGTCTTCCATCTGGATGCGATGCTCAAGTGCCGCGACCGCAAAATTCCAATTAATATTCGCAACACCAATTCGCCCCGCGATCCGGGCACGCTGATACTGAACGAGCGGGTACCGGAAGAAGGCGTGGTCGGGATTGCCCGGCTCGACAACATGTCCTATATTCACATCGAGAAAGACATGCTGGGCGAGGAAATTGGCTTCACTGCATCGCTGCTGCAGATCTTCCGCGATTTCGGTATCAACACCTACCATTATCCCACCGACAAGGACGATATTACCGTGCTGGTGAGCAAGGATGATCTGCTCGGCAGCATCAATGATTTGCGACGGGTCATCGAGAAGCGCCTGAAGCCGGACAGCATGCGGGTGGTATACAATCTGTCGATTATCACACCGGTCGGTCTGGGGCTGATTGCCAATGCCTACCCGATCATTGACGCGCTCAAAGCGCTGGGGGATTCGCACATTCCGATTCAGCTGATCGACCAGAGTCCGTCGCAAATCTGCTTTCATATCGGCGTACCGCAGAATGTATCCGATCAGGCTATGCGGATTCTGTACGATACGTTGATCGCGGCCTAGCAGACAACGGGTATCATCAGTCTGATTACCCGCTCAGAAGTCGGTATCGACCCGTTCTTCGCACCTGACCCAATGACATTCCTGCGCCGTTTAGACGTACAATCAGGAAACAGTCGGCCACCCGGAGTAGCCATATGGGGCAGGAGATACCGTATCAGACATTTTCGTCTGAAGATTTCTACGAGTTTGACATCCGGCTTACTCGGGAAACCCGATTGCTCGAGCGCATGTTTGCCGGGGACAGCTTCAAAAGTGCACATCCCGTGGGCGGCTTCGAGCTGGAAGCCTGGCTGGTGGATGCACAGGCCCGTCCGGCACCGGCCAACGTGGACTTTCTGCAACGGCTGAACAACCCGGAGGTGGTACCGGAGCTGTCGCAGTTTAACATCGAAATCAACGTGCCGCCGCTGATTCTGCGGGGAGAGGCACTGGGCCGGTTTGCCGCCCACCTGCAACTCAACTGGCAGGCATGCCGGGATACGGCCCGGACAATGGGGCTGGACCTGATGTGCGTCGGCATTCACCCGGCGCTGCGTGACAGCCAGCTGACACTGGCAAACATGTCCCGCAACGAGCGCTATCGCGTGCTCAACGAACAGGTCCTGTCCCTGCGCAACGCGCGCCCAATTACCCTTGAGCTGCAAGGCAATACCACACTCAGGACAGTCCATCGCGACGTGATGCTGGAAGCCGCGACCACATCGTTTCAGGTGCATCTGCAAATCCCGCCGACGCTGGCGGTAGCCGCCTATAACGCAGCGCAACTGGTATCAGCGCCTCTGGTAGCGGTGAGTGCCAACTCACCGTTTTTGTTCGGCGCCGATTTATGGGATGAATCGCGTATTCCCCTGTTTGAACAGGCTGTGGATCTGGGCGAAATGGGCGGCCGGCGCGTCTGCCTTGGCGACGACTATTTGCAAAAATCGCTACTGGAATGTTTCACCGATAACCTCCGCCTTTATCCGCCCCTGATCCCCTCACGCCTGAATGAGCCCATCGAAACGCTGCCGCATCTGCGTCTGCACAATGGCACCATCTGGCGCTGGAACCGCCCCATCATTGGATTCAGCAAGACCGGACAACCGCACCTGCGCGTGGAAAACCGGGTACTGCCCGCCGGCCCCACGGTGAACGATATGGTCGCCAATGCTGCATTTTACTGGGGGCTGACATGGGCGCTGGCTACCCATGAACGAGCCTGGCAGAAGGATCTGCCATTTGGCAAAGTGCGCGATAATTTTTATGCCGCCGCACGCCACGGCTTCAACTGTCGGCTGCACTGGCTCGATAATCAGCAGCATGACTGTGCCACACTGATACTGGATACCCTGTTACCGCTGGCTGAAAAGGGCCTGACCGGCCTTGGACTGGCCGCCGGCAATATCAGCGAATACCTGGGTATCATTGCAGCACGAACCCACTCCCGGCAAAATGGCACTGCATGGCAACGCGCCTGGGTCCGACAGCACGGCCCCGACATGGAAGCGCTCAGTCGAGCGTATCTGGTGCAACAATGGTCCGGACGACCTGTACATCAATGGGAGCTATAACATGCTGACAGTACTGGACCATTTGCCCGACGGCCTGTTAACGCTGACAGCCGATCAGCTGCACACTTGTCTCGACGGGCCTACACTGATCCACCTGCCGGGTCGCCGACAGCCGGCCATGTTTCTGTGCGTGCTGCTGCACGGCAATGAACACACGAGCTGGGAGGCAGCCCGCCGCCTGCTGGCGAAATATCAGGCACAAACCCTGCCGCGTGCGCTCAGCCTGTTTATCGGCAATGTCGAAGCGGCCCGTTATAACCAGCGTTTTCTGGACTATCAGCCAGATTTCAACCGGATCTGGGAGGACCGCGGCGAAAACACGCACCCGCTTGCACAGGACGTTCTGGCACAGATGCGCGCACGAGGCCCGTGCATGAGCGTCGATGTCCATAACAACACCGGCAAAAACCCACACTATGCCTGCATCAATGTGATCGATCCGCAGTTTCTGCATCTGGCCCGGCTGTTTTCCCGCACAATCGTCTACTTTGTGCGGCCCAACAACGTTCAGAGCATGGCCTTTGCCCGCTTGTGCCCGTCGGTCACTGTCGAATGCGGTCTGTCCGGCGACGCTGCGGGCACTGAACATGTCTATCAGTTTCTTGAGGCCTGCCTGCACCTGTCAGCGCTGTCCGACGAACCGGTGCCCGCCACCGACATTGATCTTTACCATACTGTCGCCATAGCCCGCATAGACCCGGGCACCAGCCTGGGATTTGCCGACCCCGATTGCGCCATTGACCTCGACCCGGAAATTGAATCCTATAATTTCCAGGAAATCACGGCGGGCACACCGCTGGGTCGGGTTCATCAGCAGGTCACCGAACCGTTCGTCGTCACCGATGAATCTGGCCTGATCGTCACCCCCGAATACCTGTACCTGGAAAACGGGCAGATCAAAAATCGCAAAACAGTGGTTCCCGCCATGATTACCCGCGACATCAGTGCCATTCGCAAAGACTGTTTCTGCTATTTTATGGAACGCTATCCATTGACCGGCTGAGCCGGGAGGACTCTATGACCACAGGCGGCGGCTTAAAAGCGATTAAAAGTGTCCTGCGTTACACAGCGCAGATTGGCCCGCTGCGCCTGTGGCAGGCGGTCAGTTCGCGCAATGCCTGCAAGGCGTGCGCGTTCGGCACCGGCGGACAGCGCGGCGGCTATCACAACGAAACGGGCCGCGGCCTGGAAATCTGCAACAAGAATATTCAGGCGCATTTGAGCGATACCCGCGCCGGCATCCCCAACCCGTTTTTCCTCAGTCATACCATTGATGCGCTGGCGGGTTTTTCCGGCAAACAACTGGAAGATCTGGGCCGCCTGACCACGCCGCTTTACAAAAAAGCCGGCGACCGTCATTACACCCCCCTGAGTTATTCCGATGCTCTGGATCTTTGCGCCGAACGACTTCAGGCCACCTCCCCAAACCGTACCTTTTTCTACGCCTCTGGACGCTCATCCAACGAAGCCGCGTTTCTATTGCAAACCATGGCGCGCCTGTATGGCACCAACAATATCAATAATTGCAGCTACTATTGCCACCAGGCGTCCGGTGTCGGGCTGGGCGATACTATTGGCACCGGCACGGCAACCATCGAATATGCCGATCTGGACCGCACAGATCTGGTGTTTGTTATTGGCGCGAATCCGGCATCCAATCACCCGCGTTTTGTCAAAAAACTGATTGAAATACGACGCCGTGGCGGTGAAGTCGTGGTGATCAACCCCGCGCGCGAACCTGGCATGGTGCGCTTTGCCTCACCCGGCGACTGGCGCTCGATGTTGCGCGGCGGCGCCCCTATTGCCAGCCTTTACGTGCAACCCCATCTGGGCGGCGATATGGCGCTGCTGCAGGGTATTGCCAAATCTGTGGTGGAGCGCGGCGCCGTCGCAACGGATTATATCGACCGACATACCACCGGTTCCGACGATTTTATCGCAGGGGTGACGGCACTTGACTGGGATTTTATCGAGGCGCAGTCCGGCGTGGAGAAATCGGTGATTGAAGCGGTTGCCGCGCTCTACGCCGCGTCCACCCACAGCATTTTCACCTGGAGCATGGGGCTGACCCATCACACCAACGGCGTCCATACGGTGCAAACCGTGGTAGCGCTGGCGCTGTTGCGCGGCATGATTGGCAAGCCCGGTGCCGGCCTTATGCCGTTGCGCGGCCACAGCAATATTCAGGGCACCGGCTCCATGGGCTTTACGCCCTATCTGAAAAGTGCCTTTGAACAGGCCCTGCAGGACAAACTCCGCTATCAACTGCCGCAGACGCCCGGGCTGGACACCATGGCCTGCCTGCAGGCCGCCGCAGCGGGTACCATGGATGCGGCGTTTCTGCTGGGCGGCAATCTGCTGGCGGCCAGTCCGCATACCGAATCTGCCCGCGCTGCGCTGAACCGTGTGCCGTTTAAATGCTTTCTGAATTCGACGCTTAACATGAGTCATGTGCAGGGCGTGGATGGCGAGGTACTGGTACTGCCGGTTCGGGTCCGGGATGAAGAGCAGCAGGCCACGACCCAGGAATCCATGTTCAATTATGTTCGACTCAGTGATGGCGGAATTGACCGCTTTCCGCAACTGTGGCCGGAAACCCGCATCATTCATTACCTTGCCCGCAAACTGATACCTGCCGAACGATTCGATTTTACATTGTTTGACAGCCACGACCGGATCCGTGAATGGATTGGCGCAGTTGTGCCTGGCTTCCGGCGTCTCACAACCATCGGCACGGACAAGACCGAGTTCCATATCGATGGCCGCATTCTGCACACACCCGAATTCCCCACGGATACCGGCAAGGCGCGGTTTTTGTTTTATCCGGTTGTGCCGCGTAATCCGCACGGCTTTTTACTCACCAGCGTACGCAGCGAGGGTCAGTTCAATTCCATTATTTACCACGAATACGACAGCTACAGAGATCAGACCGATCGTCAGGTCCTGATGGTTAATCCCGAAGATATGCGCGCCCAGGGCTGGCACGAAAACCAGACAGTCGATGTCGTATCGGCTGCCGGTACATTGGCCGGCGTCCGCATAAAGCCCTTCGATATAAGACGCGGCAATCTGATGACCTACTACCCGGAGGCCAATGTCCTTGTGCCCCCGCACGTGGACGAAAAGAGCCAGACGCCCGGATTCAAATCCGTACCGGTAAGCGTGATGGCGCGATAAAAGTCTGGGGGCTTGCAGGTTACTTTCAAGATGCACAAACCCGGCATATACTGTCTCAACCAATACCGACAACGATAAAAAGGAAAGCTGCCATGACGACCGACAATAACCCGCTTAAACCCTGGGGCATGGATATCAACACATTTTGCATGGTGATGCACCTGAGCCAGCTGCTCAGTTTCATCATCCCCTTCAGCGGACTGGTACTGCCCATTGTCATGTGGGCCACCAATAAAGATCAATTCCCTATCGTCGATCAGCACGGCAAAGCCATTCTCAACTGGATAATCAGCGCGACGATTTATGGTTTTGTCTCTGTCATCCTGATGGTTATTGGCATTGGCTTTCTGTTACTGCTGGCCCTGGCGATCTGCACCATTGTATTTGCCATTATTGGCGGCGTAAAAGCCAATGAAGGTGTGGTGTGGGGCTATCCGATTTCCATCAAGATATTCAAACCGGCTGCATAATCCCCGAGCTATCCCCGGCGTTACTGCAGGCAGGTGGTGCAGGCAACCCGCAAAAACCGGCCGCGGTGCTCGGTGCGCAACGGCCGCGGTTTCTGATCGCGGGCGGTCATCGCCTGGTAGAGTTCTGCCTCCAGTTGCAGGATGGCCAATTCGTGCTGATACGGATACAGCGTGTGATTGAGCCCGCCCCCGGCAATAAAATCTGCCGGGTTTTTAAGCGCCGCATGAACATGTAATAATTCGTGCAAAAACAGATCAGCGGGTGCGGCAAAGCAATGCGCCCGTTTACCGTCGCAGGCGTTATGAAACTTGAACTGCGCCGCGGCCCTGGAATCAAAATGCAGGGTAACCCCACGCACCTGCAACCGCGTGCCATCGATGCGGGTCGAGAAGGTGTTGGGTGAATAATGAATATGCCAGCTATAGGTCTCCAGTGACTCGATCAATGCGACAACTTCGGGATAGGCGCTGTAATAGGCTGACATGGCTTTAAGGTCGTGCGCCAATTGCGGCGTCAGCGCACCATCGGGTACAACCCGAGCAGACAGGTTGCGGTAGATGCGCTCTTCGCCATAGCTGTATGCGGCGCTGACGCCCGCCGGTATCAAAAGGCAGATGCCCAGCACAATTTTGCCGAGAATTTTCAGACTCCCTGAAGAGTGACCTAGCAACCTGGCTGCCCGCATTCGACGCGTATCCTGCATTGTTATATCAACAGGATAGCAAACCCGAAACAAATTGCTGCGATGGAGACCAATTAACGGGGACTGCGACAGGTTAACAGGCGAAATTTCCCTGGGCGCGCCGGCGTTCGCATTCCTTTCGGATGTTTTCACAGGCGGTGACCTGACCCGGCGCGGTCGGGTCATTACGCAGGCAGCGATCGCGTTTGGACGACAGTTCAGAATCAGACATTTCCCGCAACGTCCCGCTGCCCTCACACGCTGCAACGAGGCACAGGCACATCAATAGGAATGTGATTGTCTGCATACGGGTCCACTGTGTCGGTTGCCGGGAACAGGAAATCAGAATTCAGCCGACCGCGCAGGGACAACCTGAACCCGCCGGCACTCACCATTCAGGTTAGACGCAGGTAGTCGCTTATGCCAGCAAATTGGCGGAATTGTTGGCATTCCCGCAACGCATCCGGCGAACGATGAAAAGTCACCATCCCCCGGTAGAACGGGCGGAACATCGTGCAATGAACGGCTTAGCTGCCGGCGTTGTTTTCGGGTTTCCCGGGGTCGGACGCCGCCGGTTCGGGATCCAGACTGACGTTGTAGCGCTCTTTCATTTGTTGCTCCAGTTCCTTGGCAGGAATATGGCGCACATCCATGCCGTGAACCAGATAAATGACATGTTCAGCAATGTTGCCTGCATGATCACCGATGCGCTCCAGGGCACGCAAGGCCCACATCACGTTCAGCACCCGCGATATCGCGCGCGGGTCCTCCATCATGTATGTAATTAGCTCTCTGATGGCGGTTCGGTAGTCCTGGTCCACCAGCTTGTCCTCCCGCACAACACGTATGGCCGAATGAACATCAAACCGGGCGAACGCGTCGAGGGCGAGGTTAACCAACTGCATGACGCCGGAGCCAATATGCCGCAGCTCGGTATAACCCCGAGGCGAAGCGCCCCCGCCATCATTCAGTGCGATGGCCATTTTGGCAATTTTGTCGGCTTCATCCCCTATCCGCTCCAGGTCGCGGGTAGCGCGGGTAATCATCAACACCAGACGCAGGTCCGATGCGGCCGGCTGGCGTCGAGCCAGGATCAGCATACAGTCCTTGTCCAGCTCCAGTTCACGTCGATCAACTTCTTTTTCTGTATGCAGGACCTTGTCCGCCAGCGTGCCGTCGGCGGTTTCTATGGCCTTGATCGCATCGGACAACTGCTGTTCCACCAGGCCGCCCATTTCCAGAAATTTGGTGCGGATTTTCTCAAGGTCTTCATTGAACTGGTGGGAAATGTGTTTCTGCAGGTGCATTTTGTCCATGGACTTACCCTTTATCGCGCAATTTAACGGTGAGCGTGGTGAATTCGCGCCACGGCCCGGCATCAACCAAAACGGCCGGTAATGTAGGATTCCGTCAGGTTGTGGTCCGGCGTGGTGAAGACCTTTTTGGTGTCATTCACCTCAATCAATTTTCCCAGGTGGAAGTAGGCCGTACGGTGTGAGACGCGGGCCGCCTGTTGCATGGAGTGAGTAACAATGGCAATCGTGTAGTTGCGGCTCAGCTCGGCAATCAGCTCTTCAATGCGTGCCGTCGCGATGGGATCCAGCGCCGAACACGGCTCGTCCATCAGTATGACCTCGGGGTTGACGGCGATGGTGCGCGCAATACAGAGCCTTTGCTGCTGGCCGCCCGATAGCCCTGTGCCGGGCGCACTGAGACGGTCTTTGACCTCGTCCCACAGGCCGGCCCGCCGCAGACTGGTTTCCACCACTTCTTCGAGGTCCACCCGACGGCTCACCAGACCGTGAATCTTGGGTCCGTAAGCCACATTGTCGAAGATTGATTTGGGAAACGGGTTGGGTTTCTGAAACACCATGCCCACACGCGCGCGCAACGGCACCACGTCGAGTTTTGAGTCGTATATATCTTCGCCGTCGAGACCGATATTACCGGTGATCCGGCAGCTGTCGATGGTGTCGTTCATCCGGTTAAGGCAACGCAGAAACGTCGACTTCCCGCAGCCGGAGGGGCCAATCAGCGAAATCACCTCGTTCTCGCCAATGTCCAGATTCACATCGAAAATCGCTTGTGCCTTGCCGTAAAATACATTGACCTGTCGCACAGCAATTTTTGGATTGTCGACCAGGGGCTGACCCACGGTCTGGTAATCCGCACTGACACCCGCCTCCGGTTTAAACCCTTTTATGTCTGACATGTCATCGGGCTCATTGTTTTTCAGCTCTGACTGAAATGCCACTTTCGGACCTACTGTACTTTGCATGTTACCAGTCTCCGGGGGAGTCATTGCAATACCTGTCGGCATGGCGTCGTAAAAAATTCTGTTGTTGCCACGGGTTGATTACCACCGTCGTTCCAGACGCCTGCGCAGCAGCACGGCCAACGCATTCATGCAAACCAGAAACATCAGCAGCACCATGATGGCCGCAGATGTCCGTTCGACAAATGCCCGCTCGGGACTGTCGGACCACAGGAATACCTGCACCGGCAAAACCGTTGCAGGGTCGGTAATACTGCCCGGAATATCCATGATAAAAGCCACCATTCCAATCATCAGCAGCGGTGCCGTTTCGCCCAGTGCCTGTGCCATACCCAGTATTGCGCCCGTCAGCATGCCGGGCGTGGCCAATGGCAGCACATGGTGCAGAATCACTTGCATTTTCGATGCACCAATGCCCAGAGCCGCTTCGCGAATGCTGGGCGGCACTGCCTTGATGGCATTGCGGCTGGAAATAATAATGGTCGGCAGCGTCATCAGACTGAGCACAAGCCCGCCCACCAGCGGAATCGAGCGGGGCATGCCGAACAGACCGATAAAAATCGACAGGCCGAGCAGACCGAATATGATCGACGGCACGGCGGCCAGGTTACTGATGTTAACCTCGATAAAATCGGTAAACCGGTTCTTGCGGGCATATTCTTCCAGGTAAACCGCAGCAGCCACGCCCACCGGGAATGACAGCAGAAAGGTGACCAGCAGGGTGAGCAGACTGCCCGTAACGGCGCCAAGTATGCCGGCCATTTCCGGTTCACTGGAATCGCCAGAGGTAAACAGTACGGTATTGAACCGTGTCTTGAGGTCCCCATCTTCCACCAATTCATGGATGCGGGCTATCTGTGTAACGTCGACGCGGGCTTCGTAGGCGTTCCCCGCCTTGAATGATTTGTAATAAGTGTCGATATCGTCATCGGCCAGAAGCCACACACTGATTTCCTGGTTCAGTAACTGCGGCCTGTCAATCAACCGGTCGCGCAGATCATAGGCCGCGCCGATACTGATCATACGGTTCAGGGCCCGCCGTTCCTGCCGATCGGTCACGTCCGGAAACCGCTGGGCCAGCGCCTCGCGGATAATGCCGTCGTAATAGGCATCATTCAGTTGTCCGGTGTCAGTTACGTCGTCGATTTCAAGCGTTTCCGCATCAAAAACGATATTAAGACGTATATAGGTCTGCTGGAAGCCGCTCAAGCCGCTGCCAAATATTTCAATGAACAGCGCCAGCAATGCGATCAACCCTACGGCTACCGACGCCAGACCGAACAGACGAAAGCGTCGCTCGGCGCGATAGCGCTTTTTAAGGCTGCGCTGGACCAGCGCCGACTGGCTCAGAGACTTATCAGTCATATTGTTCACGGTACTTCCTTACGATATGCAGGGCGATGTAATTGAGCGCCAGGGTGACGACAAACAGCACCAGTCCAAGCGCAAACGCTGCCAGCGTTTTGGCACTGTCAAATTCCTGATCGCCCACCAGCAGTGTAACTATCTGCACCGTTACTGTCGTGACCGCGTCGAATGGATTGGCAGTGAGATTGGCCGCCATGCCCGCTGCCATGACCACGATCATGGTTTCGCCAATTGCACGGGACCCGGCCAGCAATATGCTGCCGACGATACCGGGCAAGGCAGCCGGAATAACCACCTGACGCACCACTTCTGACTGGGTAGAGCCAAGACCCAGCGCGCCATCGCGCAGGCTTTGGGGCACCGCGTTGATAACGTCGTCCGACAAAGAGGAAATAAACGGGATAATCATCACGCCCATCACCAGGCCGGCTGCCAGCGCACTCTCGGAACTGATGACCATCCAGTTATCCAGCCCCAGCCGAATGCCCATATCCCGAATAAATGGCGCCACGGTCAACGCCGCAAAAAAGCCATAAACTACTGTCGGAATGCCGGCGAGAATCTCCAGCATCGGCTTGATGATGTTACGCGCGCGGGCACCGGCATATTCCGACAGGTAGATCGCCACCATCAACCCGGTGGGCACGGCCACGATCAGGGCGATGCCGGCGATAAACAGGGTGCCGGCGAACAGCGGGACCGCACCGAAACTGCCAGAACTGCCCTGCTGATCTTCCCGAATGGCGGTCTGCGGACTCCAGTCCAGCCCGAATAAAAACTCAACTGGCGAGACCCGCTGAAAGAAACGGATGGATTCGAACAGTACCGACAGCACAATGCCAATTGTCGTCAGAATCGCAAGAGAGGCGCAGCACAGCAAAGCCAGGCGGAACAGGTTTTCCACGCGAGTGCGCGCCCGCAGTGCGGGATGAATGCGTACCCAGATCATCAACCCGCCGATCAGTGCCGCACTCAGGGCGAGGGCTGTCATCCCCCAGCGATTGATCTGCCGCAGGGATTCCAGGCGCTCCGCGGCCGCCACCAGCGCCGGGTCCTGATCGACGGGCGATACATTGCCGACCGCAATATTGTGCACCTGATTCATAACCAGATCCAGACTGCCACCCGCCGAGTCCACTGCGTCCTGAGGCACCATCGATTGCACTATACTGCGGATTATCGGGTCATCGAACACGGCCCATACCAGCACAACCATCACGCCAGGCAAGGCGCACCAGAAGGCGGTTAGCGAGCCGTAGTAGACCGGCAGGGAATTCAGCGTCTGCAATCCCGCCGGACCGGCCAGTTGCAATGACCGGGCTCGCCCGGCGACAAACGACGCGAGCGCCAGCAACATAAGTGCACAAAGTAAAATGGATATATTCATACGATGCCCGAATCGTTGCGTGCCAAAACTGCCCACACACAGCAAGAGGCCACAGCTTCCGACGCTGCTTGATGCTGTGGCCGCGTTAAATCAGAAATTGCATGTAACTATTCAGCTCACACCCCGATTTGCCCTTAGCTGCGTTAAAAAATGGTCACAAACCTGTCGGGACAGGTTTGAACGCCTGCCCAGGCACACAAGTAAACTCACATTTTTCGCCTTGCTCTGAACAAATCTGGATGCAATCTGCACAGTTACGACACGAGCTGAATAGTTACAATTGCATTACAGTGCCTGCAATGTCTCCATTTTCTTGACCTGTCTGGCAATCGATCGGCGGCGGTCTTTAGCCAGCGGAATCATGCCTTTCTCCGACAGATAGCCGTCTTCACCCCAGGCCCGCTCATGCGTGAATTCCTTCAGGTATTCGCGCAGACCCGGGATAACGTCCATATGCGCTTTTTTGGCATAGAAATACAAAGGACGTGATATCGGGTAACTGCCGTCCGAGATACTGTCAAACGTGGGCTCTTTACCGTCTATTTTCACAGCTTGTACTTTGTCGGCATTCTGATCGAGGAAGCTGAACCCGAATATCCCGAACGACTGCGGGTTCTCCACCAGCTTGCGAACAATCAGGTTATCGTTCTCACCGGCTTCCACAAATGCGCCATCTTCGCGCAGCCCATGACAGATCGCCTTGAAGCGGTCCTTGTTACTGCTTTGCAGTGCGTTGATCCAGTCGAAAGCAACGCAGCCCCCTTCCATGGCCATTTCAACAAAAGCGTCGCGCGTACCGGAAGTGGGTGGCGGCCCCATGACTGTGATAGACCGATCCGGCAATGCCGGATTAACCTGCTTCCAGGTTTTGTAGGGATTGTCCACCAACTTCTCACCACCTTTAGGGTCCGGGACCATTTTCGCCAGTGCCAGAAACAGATCCCTGCGGCTGATATCCATGGGTTCGGCCTTGACGCTGTTCGCGACCACTATGCCGTCGTGGCCGATCAACACCTCCACAATGTCATTCACGCCGCCCGTTTTGCAGGCGTCCAGTTCGGACTGTTTGATACGGCGTGAAGCATTGGCTATATCCGGTGTCCCGACGCCAATGCCTTTACAAAACTCCATAAAACCACCGCCTGTCCCCGTCGGCTCCACTTTGGGCGCTTTGAAATCCTTGTTGCGTAAACCGAAACGTTCCGCAACAACTTTGGAAAACGGGTAGACTGTGGAAGAACCCACTATCATAATCTGATCACGATTCGCCTGGGCATGGCCCGCAGTCAGCGCCATGGTCGCCGCACAGGTCAGTCCGAAAATGAGTTTTTTCATGAGTCCTCCAGTCAATTACACAGACGCAGGCTGCGCCTGATGATTACCGGGCATGCTAAGGTCAAACTATTACAGTTATATTGCAGTTATGTGGCAGTTTCGGGAAATTCCACCGTTTCGCGCAGCAGGTACAATGTTGCCGCAATCAACAGTGAAGTTTTTTATCACCCGCCGAACTGCTATAAATCCTATAATTGGTTATTTTGGCGTTTCCGCGAAAGCGGATGGCCCAACCCCATATCAAATCCACCCACATTGTATGATTGAGGAGTACCCCTATGCCTCTGGCGATGCCATGCCCCCAAACCCAGCAAGCCCCACCTGGCCGTATTCTCTGGCCAATCGCGTTATGTGTGTTGATTTTACTGACACTGTTGACCACACCCGTGGCGAAAGCCGCTTTGGGCGAGCCGACCTACGTTACCGAGAAATCCCGACGTGGCGCTCTGACGCTTGTGGACAAAAAACGCACAGCACAACTCTTCATTCACCCCGAGGACCACAAAGGCGCTATCCGGGCTTTCGGCGATCTGCAGAAGGATATTGAACGGGTTACCGGCAAAACCGCGGTACGCGTGGATGCCGCCGACTCCCTTGAAGGCCACGCGGTAATTGCCGGCACTATCGGGCACAATCCGCTGATTGATCGCCTGATCGCCGAGGGCAGGATCGATCCGGCGGCGATTACCGGGCGCTGGGATGCGTATCATATGGAAGTGGTGGAAAACCCGCTGGACGGCGTGGAGCGCGCACTGGTCATAGCCGGTGCCGATATGCGCGGGACCATTTACGGCATCTATGACCTTTCCGAGGAAATTGGCGTGTCACCATGGTACTACTGGGCGGACGTACCCGTTGAACGTAAAAATTCCCTGTACATTCTCAAGGACACCCGCATCCAGGATGCGCCGGTGGTGAAATACCGCGGCATTTTTCTGAACGATGAAGCGCCGGCACTGACGGGCTGGGTGCAGGAAAACCACGGCGACTACAACCACGAGTTCTACGTCAAGGTGTTTGAATTATTGTTGCGCCTGAAAGCCAACTTTATGTGGCCCGCCATGTGGAACAATGCCTTTGCCGATGATGACCCGCAGAATATGATTTTGGCGGACGAGTATGGCATTGTCATGAGCACCTCCCACCATGAACCCATGATGCGCGCCGACAAGGAATGGAATCGGTATGGCAAGGGGGCCTGGGAATATTCCACCAACCCAAGTGAACTTTACAAGTTCTGGGAAGATGGCGCCAGACGAAACAAGAACTATGAGAGCGTCTACACGCTGGGTATGCGCGGCCAGGAAGATGCGCCCATGAGCGAAGGCGAAAACATCGAGCTGCTTGAAACAATCGTTAAAGATCAACGTGAAATTATTGCCAGGGTTTTCGGCGAAGACAACCTCACCAGCGTGCCGCAGGTCTGGTGCCTGTATAAAGAAGTTCAGGCTTACTATGAAAAAGGCATGCGCGTACCGGACGACGTTATCCTGCTTTGGACCGACGACAACTGGGGCAATATTCGCCGCCTGCCGACCCCTGAGGAACGCGAACGTGAGGGCGGCGCCGGCATCTATTACCATTTCGACTATGTCGGTGGCCCGCGCTCGTACCGCTGGATCAATAACACGCCGGTGGCCAAAATCTGGGAGCAGATGAACCTCGCCTGGCACTATGAAGCCAATCAGATCTGGATCGTCAATGTCGGCGACCTCAAACCCATGGAATATCCCACTGAGTTTTTCCTGCGCATGGCATGGAACCCCGAACGCTGGGGTCGCGAAAGCATCTCCGAGTTTGGCGTACTGTGGGCAACACGCGAATTCGGCGCCCGGTACGCGGAGGAAATTGAAGCCTTGATGACCGGCTATACCCGTCACAATGGACGGCGCAAGCCGGAACTGATGGAACCGGACACCTATAGCCTGTTGCATTATGATGAGGCCAACCGTATCAGCGCCGAGCTGGACGACCTGGTGACCCGGGCCGAAGCGCTGTATGAAAAAATGCCGGCCGAGAAAAAAGATGCTTTTTTTCAGCTGGTACTGCACCCGGTCAAGGCTACCGCTGTGCTGACCCAAATGAATATCGCCATTGGCAAAAACCGTCTGCACGCCAGTCAGGGCCGGGCAAATGCCAATGAACATGCCCAACGGGCCAAGGCGCTGTTTGCGGCCGACGCCGAACTCACCACCCGCTACCATACCTTCAACGGCGGCAAGTGGAATCACTTTATGAGTCAGCCGCACATCGGTTACACCAACTGGAATAATCCGGAAGGTAACCAGCTGCCCTGGCTGGCAAGTTATGAACCCGGGAAATATGCCGAGATGGGCATCGCCATTGAAGGCATCGCTGCCGGATGGCCTGCCGCCGTTCCCGGCACCTGGCCACACAAGGGCGCCTTCGAGCTGAATTTCGATCGCAATGGCAAGTCCGAACGCTGGATGGAGATCTACAACCGGGGAACAGAACCGTTTGACTTTACCGTCACCCCCAAAGCCGACTGGATCAAGGTGAGCCGCAAGAAAGGCAGCGTACAGGTCAGCGAAGAAATCACCGTGTCCATTAACTGGCGCAAAGCGCCTGCGGGGATAAGCAAAGGCGTCATTGAGGTGCGCGGTACGGGCTGGCAGGGCGCGCACATTGCCGTCAACATTAACAACCCCGAGCCCGCGCTGCTGCGTGCTGCCAAAGGCTTTCTCGAAGCTGACGGTTACATCGCCATGGAAGCGGCCAGTTTCAGTAGAAATCAGCCGGTTGATGAATTTCAATGGCTGGAAATACCGCAGCACGGTCGTACACAAAGTTCCATGTCGGTGTTCCCTGTTACTGATCGGAGCTTTGAAGCGCCGTCCGAGGCACCTTACCTGGAATATGACGTGACCTTTTTCAGCACGGGCGAGTTTGAAGTGCAACTGCTGCTGGCGCCGAGCTGGCCTGTCGTCCCCGGCCGCGGCCTGCGCTACGGCATAGCCATCGGCGACGAAACGCCGCAGGTCATCGACTTTCTGGAAGGCATGGACGACACCGATGCCGGCTGGGAGGAGTCTGTGAAAGATGGTGTACGGGTGGGCCGCAGCACCCACAACATTGAGCAGCCCGGTCCCACCAGGCTACGCATTTACGGTATCGATCCGGCCGTCACTGTGCAGAAAATTCTGGTAGACACCGGCGGACTGCTGCCCAGCTACCTGGGGCCACCGCAAAGTCCCAAAAAGTAAACACCCACCGCACCACGGCGCAGGCAGCGCGTGGTGCGGCATTAATCACCGTTTCCATCCCCGTCCGCTTTTCTTTACAATGCCCGGGGTCTGCTGACGTTCCATCATCGCCGCTGTTTTGCCTGAAGGGCTGGGGATGATGGAACGTCAGCAGACCCTCACATCTCGTCGAATAAAAATTATAACCATGTCGCTCTTTTTTCGTTATTGCAGTACGCTCGCTGCCTGCCTGAGTGGTGTCATCCGCTTATCCGGCCGCTGCGTCGCCTGGCTGTTGCCGGTCATGGTCCTGGTGACCAGCGCGGTCGTGCTGCAGCGCCTGGTTTTCAGCGGCGGATCCATCGCCGCACAGGAGACGGTAACCTACCTCCATGCCACCATCATTATGGTCGCCAGCGCCTATACCCTGGCCGCCAACGGCCATGTCCGGGTGGATATTTTCTATCGGCATTACAGCCCGTTACAGAAGGCCTGGGTAGACGTACTGGGGACGATATTTTTTCTGCTGCCGCTGGCACTGTTCAGTTTTCTGTTGAGTTACGATTACGTCATGGCGGCCTGGCAGATCCGTGAAGGGTCGGCTGACGCAGGTGGCATCGGCGCGGTATTTCTGCTGAAAACACTGATTCTCGTCAACGCGGGACTGCTGGCCGTGCAGGCGGTGGCCGATCTGCTGAACAACGTGCTTACAATCACCTACCGCGACCCCTGACTATGGCTGAATGGCTTCCCCTGCTGATGTTTGCTGCAGTGTGTATCGTATTGCTGCTGGGTTATCCGGTAGCCTTTACCCTGGCAGGCGTCGCTTTGTGGTTCGCGGGCGCCGGGATACTGGCGGGGCATTTCGACGCGCATATCCTGTTGGCGTTTCCGGACCGAATGTTCGGCATTATCACCAACGCTACACTCATTGCCGTACCCCTGTTTGTGTTTATGGGGGTGATGCTGGAACGTTCGCGCCTGGCAGAGGAGCTGCTGGAGAACATGGCGATCGCCTGCGGACGCCTACCGGCCGGGCTGGGCATCTCGGTGGTTCTGGTGGGCGCACTGATGGCGGCCAGCACCGGCATCGTCGGCGCCACCGTTGTCACCATGGGCCTGATCTCGCTGCCCACCATGTTGAACCGACATTATTCGCCCTCGCTGGCCTGTGGCGTTATCTGTGCCACGGGCACGCTCGGGCAAATTATCCCCCCCTCCATTGCGCTGGTACTGCTCGGTGACACACTCTCCAGCGCCTATCAACAATCCCAATTGAAACAGGGAATATTCAATGCGGCACCCGTGTCCGTGGGTGACCTGTTTCTTGGCGCGATTGTCCCCGGACTGATTCTGGTCGGCATGTATCTGATCTGGTTACTGTATCAGGGGCTGCGCCACCCCGCGAACGCGCCTGTCAGCCCCGATAATCAGGGCATTGCCATGAGCCGCCTGCTTGCCAGCATATTTCCGCCGGTGCTACTGATTTTTCTCGTGCTCGGGTCCATTATGGCGGGGGCCGCCACCCCGACCGAAGCCGCCGGGGTTGGTGCGCTGGCCGCAACCCTGCTCGCCCTGTCCAAACGGCAACTGTCTTTTGACAAATTCAAAAAGGTGGCGATTGATACGACCCGTATTACGGCTATGGTCTTTGCCATTCTGGTGGGGGCTTCTGTATTTTCGCTGGTGTTTCGCGGTCTGGGCGGCGAACACATGATTGAAACCTTTTTTCAGCATCTGCCGGGAGGCGTGTTCGCCGCGATGTGTGTAGTGATGCTGATCATCTTCCTGTTGGGCTTTATACTCGATTTCATCGAGATCACCTTCGTGGTAGTCCCCCTGGTCGCGCCGGTTCTCTTTGCCATGGGTGTCGACCCCGTGTGGCTGGGCATAATGATTGCCATTAATCTGCAGACGTCTTTTCTAACGCCGCCCTTCGGTTTCGCGTTGTTTTATTTGCGTGGGGTTGCGCCGGATTCGATTCCCACCAAAGCAATCTATCGTGGAGTAATTCCGTTTATTGTGATCCAATTGGCGTTACTGGCAGTGCTGGCTCTGTGGCCGTCACTGGCCACATGGTTACCCGCCACGATCAATCGATAGGACAGTGTTATGGCTAAAATCGACGAAGACCCCCGGCCCTCGGGAGAACTCGCCCTGCAAACGCTGGCATTGCCACGGGACACCAACTCGAATGGCGACATTTTTGGCGGCTGGCTAATGTCGCAGATGGATCTCGCGGGCGCCATCACCGCGCGCGAAGTGGCCAAAGGACGGGTAACGACGGTGGCCGTGGGCAGCATGTCATTTTTACGGCCGGTTCCGGTCGGGGCCATCGTGAGTTGCTACTGCGACATTCTGGATGTGGGGCGTTCTTCGATCAGGACGCGGGTGGAGGTCTGGGTCAAACACTACACGGATGAATCGCAGCAAAAAGTCACCGACGGCGAATTCATTTACGTCGCTATTGATGACCGCGGTCGCACCCGCTGCGTCAACCCCTGAAACGGGGCCGGCGGTACCCGCCCTGACTCACGGGGAATGCGGCGTCGGCATGATTCGGGCGCTTGCCAGAGCCATATTCCTGACGCCCATCAGCATGACGTGGCGCAAACTGCCCATGGCGAGGTCATTGAAACGTGTGCTGCTTGGCTGCTCCAGAAATTCCGCATAACGCTGCAGGGTCTGCAGATCAAGGTCGCGATAGGCGTACAGAAAGGACAGCCACACAATCATCTGCAGGTTTTCTTCCGTCGCTGACACCTGCGCCGCCATCTGGCTGGACAGCTGCTCAATATCCAGCACCTGCCCCGAATTCTCCATAAAAGCCAGCACCGAATAGCCTGCCACTGTTAAATGGCTGGCGAATTCAACGGCGTTCACTGCCCGACTGATCCGCTGCACGGCATGCAGGCGATCGCTATCCTGCAACAACCGGGCTGTCATCGCCTGCATAGCCACCCATGCGCCGGGCGCAGAACCCGCGATTTCCGCGTCGGTTATACGCTGCCCCGGTTCGGAGCGATACCACGCCAATAACGTCTGTACATCGTGGTTCGAAAGCGAGTGACGCAGCGTTGTACCCACCTGATAGTTGAGTTTTTCCACGGCGAAGGATTCAACCAGCGCACGTTGCAGCGCGTCGCGTTTGTTGACCGGCACGTCCAGACTGTTGAGGCCCGCCTGACCCAGGGTATCCTGAATGGCATCGGGGATCATCGCGACCTGCGCACTGAAGCCGGAGGCCCGCAACAGCCGGCCGACATCCTGGGTATGGCTGGCACTGACGGGCGCAGCCGCCGCCAGTAATAAGACTGAAACAGAAAACCACGGGGGTGCACCCGGCATTGCGAAACGGAGCCATGGTCGCTTCAAGATGCACCCCCGTTTTTAGAATTCCTCAATATCGTAGTCGATAATGATGGGCAAGTGGCTGGAGAACGCCTGGGTTTTGTAAATAGTCGCGTATTCGACCTTGCGACGCAAGGCCTCTGACACAATTTGGTGGTCAACCCGCCAGCCGTCGCCTGTCCCCACCTCACCCGACGGCCACCAGGAGAACTCGTCGGCATCGTTGTTAGCCTGACGGAAGGCGTCGACATAGCCGATCTGGTTGACCAGTTGCTGCATCCATTGCTGCTCGTGGGGCAGAAACCCCGGCGTATCGACATTATTCTGCCAGTTCTGCACATCCTTGCGGGTGTGGGCCATGCCCCAGTTGCCACAGAAGATAAAGTGTCGGCGCTTGCGCGTAATCTTGTGCAGAAGCGCCTGAAAGTCCTCAAAGAACTTTATTTTTACTTCCAGCGATTCCGCTTCCGATAGCGCCATGGGAGCCAGCAGCGAGCCAATGCTGTACTGGTCATAGTCAATCTGCAGATATCGGCCTTCCATATCCACGCCGCTGGCGAAACCGAGACCGTAAATCAATGCCTTGGGCTGATACCGGGTGTAAATGGCAACACCGTTATAATGCTTGATCCCCGAGTCAAAAAAATACGCGAAATAGCCGTCCGGATGGAAGATATCCTGATCCAGCTCGTATTCCAGTGCCCGCAGGTCCTGCAGACAGATGACGTCGGCATCCTGACCGGCAATCCAGTCATACAGCCCACGTTGTGCAGCCTGGTGAATACCGTCGACACTGAGTGTTATGATTCGCATGTTGGCCCCTTAAAAACGGACTGTGTATGATACCGGGGATTGCAGTTTATTGTTAACAAGCCTTTCGTTCCTGCTGGTATGATCCGGCCTGCCCAACTCCACTCTTTGCAAAAATGAGAAGTAGTTGCAATAACCAGACACAGTAGCATCATTGGGGCGCAGTCACACAGGCACTTGGAACCAGGTCTATAAATCATAGCCTGAACCGCTCATTGTGCTCCCAGTTAATATGGACACTTCGCGTTAATGAAACCCTATCAGCAACAATTTATTCAGCTCGCATTAAAGTGCGAGGCACTAAAGTTTGGTCAGTTTTTACTCAAATCCGGCCGAAACAGCCCGTATTTCTTCAATGCCGGGCAGTTTCAGACCGGCGCCGCGCTGGCACAGCTCGGCCGCTGTTATGCCGCCGCAGCCATGGATGCCGGCCTGCAGTTTGATGTGGTATTCGGACCGGCCTATAAAGGTATCCCGCTGGCGACTGCCACGGCCATTGCGCTGGCCAGTGATCATCAGCGTGATGTGCCATACTGTTTCAATCGCAAGGAGGCCAAGGATCACGGCGAGGGCGGAAGCCTGGTCGGTGCGCCATTAGCGGGCAACGTGCTGGTCGTCGATGATGTCATTACCGCCGGAACGGCAATGCGGGAAGTATTGTCTATTATTAAGGATGCGCAAGCCAAACCGGCCGCGATACTGATCGGCCTGAACCGGCAGGAGCGCGGGTTGGGGCAGGAGTCGGCGCTGACCGAACTGGAACACCGGACCGGTGTGCCGGTTTTGAGTATAGTCACGCTGGAAGATATTCTGACTTTTCTGGCGCAGGACGATCGCTGGCAGTCTACGGTTTCCGCGATCGATGCGTATCGCCAGCAGTACGGTGTGTGAGGTGCAAGATTAAGACGTTGAATCGGATATTTCTGAGTCTGGCGTGTTTGCTGACAGCAGGCAATGCTGTGGCGCAGGGCCAGTTTTATCGCTACATCAACGATGACGGCGTCAAGGTCATTGCCAGCGCGATTCCGCCTCGCTTTGTATCGCGCGGTTATGAAATCCTGAGCCCCAATGGGCAGGTGCTAAAAGTCGTTAAGCCGGCACCGGCACCGGAGGATCTGGCACGGGTGGAACAGGAGCGCGCGCTGCTGGAGACCTATGAGATTCTGGCCCGTCGATACAGCTCGGCCGATGACATTATTGCCGCGCGCGATCGCCGCCTTGCCCATCTGGACGCAAACATCGCAATTCTGAGAGCGAATATCGGTAATCTCAACCACCAGATCGAGGATTTGATGAGTCGTGCTGCCAGCTCGGAGCGCAGCGGCCGCGCCGTGCCCGAACACCTGTTGAACAGTTTGACGGAAATCCGCGCGGAACTCAGCACGACCGAAAATATGCTGCGGATGCGTCTGGATGAGCATCAGGAAATTTTCGACAAATTTGCTGCCGATATCGCCCTGTTCGAGCAGGGCCGTTCCCTGTCAAAAAGTGAATCACGCCCTGCAACCGCCCGTTAGCGGGAATAATGCCTGGGAATATCCGTACTACCGGGCGCAGGGCGCAGGGTCCAGGCTGCCGGGTGTGTATCCGCTGAGCGTTGTGACCCGGCCTCCAGAAAGACACGGCGCTGCGCCGCTCAGGAGAGCGTGGTGACATGCATCGGCGTGACGCAACCGCCAATCAGACACCCCTTTTGAACCTGCCAGTCCGCGGTCGGTAAAGCCCGAAACTGACTGCGTACAAACTGGGCAATTTTTCCCTCCACGGCGACCAGCCAGAGATTTGCAGTGGCCGCAATGGAGGCCCGGAATTTCAGGCCATCCCGCAGTTCGGCCTGCCGCAGAATCTGCTTCAGCATCACTTCCAGACGATCAAAAAACTGAACAACGCGTTGATGCAGACGGGGTGTCTCCCCCGCCAGGGCATCCCCGGTCAGTATCCGACTGATACCCGGATTGCGCTCCGCAAACATGAGTACCAGCGTCAGAATCTTCTCGCATTTTGTCAGGGCATCGTACTGTTCGTCAGTCGCAATAGTGTTCGCGAGCGAAAATACGGACTCTTCGATAAATTCAATCAGCCCTTCAAACATTCGGGCCTTGCTGGGAAAGTGCCGATACAGTGCCGCTTCTGAGACACCGACTTCTTTGGCCAGCGCGGCCGTCGTAATGCGGGCGCCGGGGCTCACCTCCAGCATATGCGCGAAAGCCTCCAGAATCTGGTGTTTACGCGATTGCGCGGCCGGTTTGTTTGTCATGATTTACACCTCTGATACAACCTGTCCAGTCCGGGGTAACTGGCATTATTATTATTTGTCGTGTAACTAACTATTCAGCTCACGGCCCGATTTGCCCCTGCACCTACAAATGAAAGCGGCGTTAAAAAATGGTCACAAACCTGTCGGGAACCGGTTTGAATGCCTCGCCGGGCAACACCTTCAATGATTTCTGACTGTCCGGTTGGTAATCTGGGTTCCCACGCCGGCGTCGGTAAATATCTCCAGCAACACGGCGTGCGGAACGCGACCGTCAACAATATGAGCGCTGGAAACACCCGATTTCACGGCGTCCAGAGCACACCGAATTTTCGGTAGCATTCCGCCATAGATAGTGCCGTCTTCAATCAATTCAGCCACCCTCGCAGTGGTGAGGCCGGTCAGCACTTCGCCGTTTTTGTCCTGCAGACCCGCAACATTGGTCAGCAACATCAGCTTTTCTGCCTGCAATACTTCCGCTACTTTACCCGCGACCAGGTCCGCATTGATATTGTAGGCCATGCCGTCCATTCCGACACCAATCGGCGCAATGACCGGGATAAAATCGCTCTGCACGATCAGATCGATAACCTTGCGGTTAATCGAACGCACCTCACCCACGTGGCCAATATCGATAATTTCCGGTGTTTGCAGCTCCGGACTCCGGCGTACCACTTCCATTTTACGCGCCTGGATCAACTGTCCGTCCTTGCCGGTCACACCTATGGCCTGCCCGCCATTACGATTGATCAGATTGACAATCTGCTTGTTGACCGCACCACCGAGGACCATTTCTACCACATCCATGGTTTCACTGTTAGTAACCCGCATGCCGTCGACAAAGCGGGTGGGTATGTTCAATTTGGTCAGCAGTTCACCGATCTGAGGGCCGCCTCCGTGGACAATAATCGGGTTCATGCCGACCGTTTTCATCAACACGATATCCCGGGCAAAACTGTTCTGCAGCTGCACATCGATCATGGCGTTTCCGCCGAACTTGACGACGATGGTCTTGCCGGTAAATCGCTGAATATAAGGCAGGGCTTCAGTCAGAACATTGGATATATGTGCGGCGTCAAAAACTGTTTCACTCATGGGGTTTCACTTTCCGATTACTTGATGTTTTCTGTTGGTTTGGATGGCTATGTAAGGGCAGCCTGCCGGCAGCAGCCGGCAGGTTTGCGAAGACAAGATGTTAATACAGCCGGCTGTGTCTACCAGTTGAACCGGATGCTTTGGTCGATTTTACGAATCTCTCGGGTGAACAGCGCCTTTAGCTGATGCAATTGCTCTTCCGTCTCCGCCTCGAATCGCAGCGTCAGCTCCGCTGACGTATTGGATGCACGAACCAGCCCCCACCCGAATGGGAATTCCGCCCGCAATCCGTCGATAGTTGTCAGCCTGGCATCATCAAACTCACCTTCCTGGACGAGCTGCTCGATCACCTGAAACTTGCGCTCTTCCGCAACTTCCACCCTGATTTCCGGCGTGGTGGGCAACATTGGAAATTCGGCAAATACTTCATCTATTCCTTCATTGCGCAGGCTGACTATCTCAATGACCCGGGCAGCGGCATACAGCCCGTCGTCAAATCCGTACCAGCGATCCTTGATAAAAATATGCCCCGAGTATTCTCCGCCTATCAATGCGCCGGTTTCCAGGACTTTGGCCCGCATGGGCGCGTGGCCGGTTTTCCACATAATGGGGCGACCGCCACTCTCGCTCACCACCGAATTCAGCAGGCGGGAGCTTTTCACGTCGAACACCACATCACCGCCCGGATTACGCGCCAGAATATCCCTGGCAAGCAACATCAGCAAGCGATCCGGCCAGATAATCTGTCCCTGGGGTGTCACTACCGCCAGCCGGTCGCCATCACCATCGAAGGCAACGCCGAGATGGGCACCCGTCTCCCGGACCTTGACGATAAGATCCTGCAGGTTGGCCGCGACGGATGGGTCCGGATCGTGGTGAGGAAATGAGCCATCAAGGTCACAGTAAAGCGGAATCACCTCACAGCCCAATTCCGAAAACAGCTGGGGCGCTACTCGCCCGGCTACCCCGTTGGCGGCATCAATCACCAGACGAATGTCACCAGCCAAAGCGATATCCGAGAAAATCGTCTCAATATACTGACTGACGACGTCCAGATGGGACTCCTGCCCTGCGCCTTTTTTAAACTGCCCTTTCAGGATACGTGTGCGCACTGCCTTGATGTCCTGCTCGGTACGTGCCTGACGGTTCATCACCAGCTTGAACCCGTTATATTGTGCTTTGTTATGGCTGGCGGTTACCATCACTCCACTGCGGGACTGTTCCAGAATTTCCGTCGCGAAATACAGCAATGGCGTCGGTACCGTACCGATATTCAGCACATTACAGCCCGTACTTAATATGCCGCGGATAAGATTTTCGGTAAGCAATGGGCTATGGGTGCGTGCATCGCGCGCGACGATCAATGCGGTTTCCTTCTGCTCCAGCGCTTCGCTGCCCAATGCCTGCCCGATCTTGTGCGCGAGACTCCGGCTGATCTCGGTATCGGCCAGGCCGCGGATATCATAGCTGCGGAAGATATGATCCGGCACCTCCTTGCTGGCTTTCAATTGTGCTTCCGAAACCCGGTTTACACTCGATGGGACTGGTTCCGTCGCGGGGGCCTCCGATTCGATCTCTTCCAGACCCAGCAGCCCCTGGTCCTCTTCCAGAATCTGGATATCCAGGATGTCCAACGGCTTTGCTGGCGCAGCGCCAGCTTGCGCCGCAACGGAACCTTGCCCCATACGTTTTTGGTTCATCAGCCTGAGGTCGTTACGATCCTGCATTCGCCGACCAATCAACAGGCCCGCCAGACCGAACACGGCCAGTATCACGGACGCGCCAACCGCCCAGAAAATCAACAGCATTGCGTACTCAACCTGGGTCTGCTCCAGCAACTGTCCGGATGCTACAAACTCGACTTCCCAGGGCGTACCCGGAATTGACTCTCGCGGGGTCTGATATACACTGCCTTCTCCCTGCTCTGCTACCGGCCTGGCCCGTCCGTCAAATGCCTGAAACAGGGTCACCTTGCCAAAATCCGTGACTTTTTCCTGGAGCGCATCCACCATGTCATGCATCGGCATGGTTACCAGCACCGTGCCCAGTACACCCGTCAGGGTATCGTTCAACACCGGCGCCACAAAGTTGATATACCAGCGCCGGTCAAGTTCAAATACTTCCGGCGGGACATCTTCGCGACGCTCTGCCCGTCGAATAAGATCGAGCTCTGAAAACCGCAGGGGCGCGGATGTGTTCGCATCAATCCGGGCTTCGTTTAAATGGTAAATATCGACGCGGGTATCGGCCGGCATGGAACGTAAAAATAACTGACTGGCCTGCTCCAGCGCGTCATCATCGCCTGCGACAAACGCATCACGCAACGATCGGGATCCGACGAACACGTCCAGCCTTTGCCGGATGCTCTCCAGATAATTGAACACGTTGGCCGCCGCCCGCTGCACATGCTGCGACGCAAAGGTCTCCAGCTGGTGCTGGCGCTCGGCCACGACCTGGTGCTGCCAGCCGAAAAATGTCAGTATCGCAATCAACGCGCCCGCGGTCAGCAGGCTGATAAGCATGGCCTTTTTTGCGACCTGTGGTGGATCCGCATCAGAGCCGTTTTTTCCACGATTGCGCTTTTTGGTAGAAGACACTCGGCGATCCTCGATTATTTTTATGAGGCAGGCGACGCATTCAGATGCCCGGCGATAGCCTGCACCAGTGCTCGCGCCAGCTGGCGCTTGGGCTGCGCTGGAAAGACGACTTCACCCAGATTACTGATAAGTGTGGCGGCGTTGTCGTCACTGTCAAACCCGAGGCCGGCAAGGGACACGTCATTGGCGACTATCAGATCAGCCCCCTTGCGTAAACGCTTGGCTCTGGCAAATTCCAGCAGGTTATGGGTTTCTGCAGCAAAACCGACGGTCAATAAACCCGGGTAGCGCCGTGCGATCCCCGCCAGAATGTCTTCATTCTGTACCAGCTCCAGGCTCAGGCCTTCGTCGTCACCCTTTTTGATTTTTTGTTCGGGAACGTATTTCGGACGGTAATCCGCCACCGCCGCTGCTGCGATAAACACATCGGCGTGTTGGCATAGATCGTCACAGGCCTGCTGCATCTGGACGGCGCTGACGACGTTGATACGTTCTACGCCTGCCGGTACCGGCAACGAGACCGGACCGCTGACCAGCGTGACCTGCGCACCGGCTTCGGCGGCGGCCTGAGCCAGCGCATACCCCATTTTGCCCGAACTGTGATTGGTAATGTAACGCACCGGATCGATGGCTTCACGCGTCGGCCCGGCCGTCACCACCACCCGTTTGCCCGCCAGCAGCGGCAAGTCCGTGCCACCGTCGAGCGCCGCTATCAGTGCAGCCGGCTCCAGCATGCGGCCAGGGCCTGTATCGCCACAAGCCTGCAGCCCGTCGTCGGGGCCCAGTATCTGCACACCTCGCTGGCGCAGCAATTCGGTATTGGCGACGGTCGCCGCATTGCGCCACATCGCCTGATTCATGGCCGGCGCGACGAAAAGCGGAGCACTCGACGCCAGGCACACTGTCGTCAGCAGGTCATCGGCCAGCCCGTGCGCCAGACGAGCCAGAAAATCCGCACTGGCCGGCGCCACCAGTAACATGTCGCCCCAGCGCGCCAGCTCGATGTGTCCCATGCCCGCTTCGGCTGTCGTATCCAGTAATGCTGTATGGACTGGCTGGCCCGACAGCGCCTGCATAGTCAGCGGTGTAATAAATGCCTGGGCGGCAGCCGTCATCACCACACGCACTTGTGCCTGCTGGCGTCTCAGTAGTCGCACAAGTTCGGCGGCTTTGTAAGCTGCAATCCCGCCAGTTACGCCGACGATAATCTGTTTGTTGTGTAACGTTGTCATGAAATCCCGATCTGGTAGCTTGCGGACCTTTGGACGAAACTATACCATTCAGCAGACAGGTCGGTCTTTTCACCCTGAAAATCTGCCGGACCCGCGCGGATCGTCGCGGCACTGGCGTCAGCCATATTGCCGCATCCGACTGTATGATTAAAAATAACACGTCCGCCCGCACTTCGCCTTAACAGACGCGGGTGTTATGATTTTTCGGCCGCCCCTGCCGACCTGCAGGTGCACATGTCGCCGACATCGCAAAGGATTGCCTTATGACCATCAAAAACTGGCCCGCCAGTGAACGCCCCCGCGAAAAACTGCTGACGATGGGTTCCGCCGCCCTGTCTGACGCCGAACTGCTTGCCATTTTCCTGCGCACCGGCTGTCACGGAGTGTCGGCTGTCGATCTGGCCCGCCAACTTCTGCAGGATTTCGGCGGGCTGCGCGCCATATTGGAGGCTGATCAGCAGGCATTCTGCCATGGCCGCGGTCTCGGTCAGGCCAAATTTGCGCAATTGCAGGCGGTGGTCGAAATGGCCCGCCGGCACCTGGCGGAACATTTGCGCCGTTCGACCGCCCTGAACAGTGTCGCGGCCGTACGGCAATATCTGATTGCCCAGTTGCGCCATCAACCGCACGAGATATTTGCCGTCCTGTTCCTGGATAACCAGCACCACCTGATTAAATACGAGGCGCTCTTTAACGGTACCATCGACGGCGCCAGTGTCTATCCGCGCGAAGTGGTCAAAAAAGTTATGCAACACAACGCTGCCGCCGTAATTTTCGCACACAATCATCCGTCGGGCATCGCCGAACCCAGCCGCGCCGACCGCGATATCACCCGCCGGCTGACGGACGCGCTATCGCTGGTGGATGTGCGGGTGCTTGACCATTTAATTGTCGGGGAAGGCGAGATCGTCTCGTTCGCCGAGCGGGGCCTGCTTTAAGCGGGATCGCAACGCTCCATCGGCGCCACGGTGCCGGCGAGGCGGGGCACAACACCACCCGGGCCAGGCGAACAGGTGTCTTCGCGAAATGTCGGACCAGAGCCCATCCCACGGATTTGTGTTTGCTATTGCCGTCCGGTTCTGGTATAAATCGCGCCTCAATTTTTTAGCCGCCCTGTATTGACTCGGTGGCGACCGGCGTCAACGGCTCCGTTGGTCCGGAAAGAGCAACCAAACGCAGCGCAGCTCCATTAACCAAGGCCGCTGTCACCATCCAGCGAGGCTGAATAATGTCTAAAGTATGTCAGGTTACCGGCAAGCGCCCCATAACTGGTAACAATGTATCTCACGCAAAAAATCACACCAAGCGTCGGTTCTTGCCGAATCTGCACTCCCATCGTTTTTGGGTTGAATCGGAAAAACGCTTTGTGAAACTGCGCGTATCTTCCAAAGGTATGCGCATTATCGACAAAAACGGCATAGATTCGGTGTTGACCGCTCTCCGTGCCCGTGGCGAAAAATTCTGAGCCGCCGTAAACAGGAGTATGCCCCATGCGAGACAAGATTCGACTGAATTCCAGCGCCGGCACCGGCCATTTTTATACAACCACCAAGAACAAGCGCAATATGCCGGAAAAAATGGAGATCAAGAAATTTGATCCCGTAGCCCGCAAGCACGTTCTTTATAAAGAAGGCAAGATCAAGTAAACACCCCGCTTTCTTAAACCCGGTCTGACCGGGTTTTTTTTGGCTGTCGCCCATCGCCCGAAACCGGACTAAGCTTGAAGGTACCCCCACCAGCAAGCGGTTGCCCGATGACAGCTCCCCTTCGCCTGATCCCGTTTCTCGTCGCCGTCGCTTTGACGCTGCAGAGTTGCGACCGCCCCGACCCGCCAGCCCAGGTCACGGAAATCGCGGCCATCGGCCTCAATGCTGGCCAGCTGGACGCCGCCTCACGATTTGCAATCGCCGGTTCAATCCATCATGGTATCAGCCTGTGGCGTACCGCCGACCAGGAGCGACTGTTCGACTGGACCCACAGCCAGGATGCTCCCACCACCATGATCGCCGCGGATTTCTCGGATGACGCCATGTGGGCGTTGACTGCAGACGTTCACACGCTGGCGCTCTGGCGAACGGATACCGGCGAGAACCATCGCTACTGGACGGTTCCGGCCCGCATACTGGCTGTACAGCTGTCGGATAATGGCCAGCGGGCGCTGCTGGGCCTGGATGACCACACGGCAGTATTGTTTGACCTGATCAACGGTGGCATATTGCAGACGCTGCGACACCATAACCGGGTCCGCAGTGTGGCTCTGAGCGGAGATGCCCGCATTGCGCTGACAGGCTCGGAAGACTATCGGGCAGTCAGCTGGGACCTGCGCAGCGGTGAACCGCTGGCGCGGTTTCAACACAGCGATGACGTACAACTGGTCACACTGTCTGCGGATGCCACGCTGGCACTTTCCGTCAGCAAATACGATAAAGCGGTAATCTGGCATGCACATACTGGCGAGGTGGTCGGTCAACTGCCGCTGGCGGCCGAAGGGCTAAAACGGGGTTTACGATTTACGGCCGCGCGATTCAGCGCGGATAACCGGCTACTACTCACCGGCCGGCCGGACCAGCGGGTGACACTCTGGAGCGTCGAGACGCAGGAAGCGTTGCATGAATGGACGATACCGAAACGCAGTCGCTGGAAGCCGACCGGCGCATCCATCATGGATGTGGCATTTACCGACAGGCACGATACGTTTTACGCGATAGGCTCGAATGGATTTCTTGCCAGACTACACTATTTGCATCCCGATAGATAATCAGCGGGAAAGTGGCCCCTGTCTGGAGCCACGGTCATTCAGGCGGCCTGCTTATTCCGCGTGATCGGCATGAGGATCTCCACCGGTATCCGCTTCCGGATTGATCTCCAGCAGTTCCACTTCAAATATCAGCGCATCGTTGGGGCCAATCTTGCCGGCTGTACCACCAGCACCGTAGCCGAGATCGGGCGGGATATACAATTCGAATTTGTCACCGACTTTCATCAGCTGCAGCGCTTCAACCCAGCCTTTGATTACCCCACCAACCGGGAAGCTGACAGGCTGGCCACGGTCAACGGAGCTGTCAAACACAGTGCCGTCGATCAGTGTTCCGTGATAATGAACACGGACGGTATCATCTTCGGAAGGCTTGGGCGCATCGTCTTCACCAGACTCCAGTACTTTGTACTGCAGGCCGCTCTCTGTGGTTACGACGCCTTCCTTGCCTGCGTTTTCGGCAAGAAATGCTTCACTTTTCCGCAGGTTTTCATCAGCCACCACCTGCATCTCTGCATCGCGCTGGGTTTGCTGCTCTTCCTGGAAGCTCATCATGATATCCTGCTGCTCGTCCGCCGGAATGCGTGGATCCCGACCGTCAGCAACATCCTTGATAGCCAGAGACATAGTGGCCTCATCAAATACCAGACCATTGGCATTGGCCTGCTGCGCCATGTTATAGCCCACAATATAGGTAACTTTTTGCTGCGTCGTGTCCAGGCTGACGTTGTCCGACTGCCCTTCAACTGCTGCGGCCGAATTGGTTTCGGCATTTTCATTATTACAGCCCGCCGCCAGTACAGCCGCCGCAATAGCCGCAGCCAACAGACCAGATTTGCGTAAAGTGTTGATATTCATAGTAAATCCCATATAAAAATGATGCTTTTCTCTATTGGCTCAAAGCAAATGCGTAGCTGAAATTCACATCGGGCCATACAGGTGAACCCGGGACAAAGCACGTCCCGCTCTTGAGTTTTTACACTGAACTGCGGACCTCGGGGGTCGCTACCACCCGGCTGCAAGGGTAAACAGCAGAATGGTTCAAACCGAAGCTCGCAAAACCGAGCTATAAGTGAGCGGCACATAGTACCTTAAAACCGGGGACTTTCGCAGACCGAACACATATTTTCTAAGGCAAATCGACATATTTCACATTTCACGGGATCCGGTTACAGTCAACGATAGTCGCTTCGCCCCCGGCTGATCGCCAAAACACCCATTCAAGGGCGACGTTGGCTGATCAAAAGTGGCTATTCGTGCAGCCACAGGCAATCCCGGCACGCGCCCTGCCCTATCCACAACACATTCAGACCCGCTACGACTGAAAGACCCGGTCGATTCGTTGCCGGCGTGCCGCTTCGCCAATCTGAAGGTTGCGATCAGGGCGACTACGCCAGCATCGACGAGTGTCAATCATCCATCGTTGCCTGAAGACATTCGAGCATCTCTCCGCATGCGTCAATCGAATGGCAACACTGGACTATTCAACCGAAGCGTATCGACGCGGCCTCACTCAGGCTTTACTTGAACACCTGACGCGATGCTACTTATTTTCAAAAATAAATTTATACCGGCAATGCGTAACGCGACGAATGCAACAGCAATTTTCGCGGTGCGAGTCACATGGATTTGTTGCGCGGAAATCATAAGAAAAACCCTATCGCGAACATGTTTTGCGAATGTTGCGGTCAGGCGGATTGCATCAACGGGTGTGGCCGCTAACTTTTTTTTCGACTTCGATAAAAAGACTTACAATTCCAAAACAAAGCGCGCTATCATTTTAAGACATACCAATCACCGCATTCTTTAGAACAGGTACTTTTTATGGCAGCTCGCAAGAAGAACATCGACATAATAGCCGACCTGGAAACACAAATCGCCAGGCTGCAGGTCAAGTTGGACAAAGCTCGGGAAAGCAGGAAAAAGGCGGCGGAAAGTTCGGTTACTGCTGCCATGAAAAAAACCGACAAAGCCAGAACCGCGCTGGCGGTAGCCCGCGAGCGCCTTAAAGCCGCCAACGAGGCCAATAAAGCCAGGAAGACTGTTGCCACCAAAAGCCGGGTAGCGAAGGCGCGCGCAGCGGTCGATGAGAAGAAGGCGCTGCTGGCTGCCGCCAGAGAAGACGTGCTGCAGGCCAAAAGCGAGCTGGCCGAATTGAAGGCCGGCAACGCCGGGACGGCCACTACAGTACAAGCGAAGAGCAAAGCGGCGCCGGCCAAACGCACCGCAACTACCCGAAAGACGGCTACCAAAACCAAAGCCGCTGCCAAAACCAAAGCCGCCACGAAAACCAAAGCGGCTGCCAAAACCAAACCCGCCGCGAAAGCCAAAGCGGCGACCAAAGTGAAATCTGCCGCGAAAACTGCCCCTAAAACCGCGACCAAATCCAAAGCTGCATCGAAAGTCAAAGCGGCACCCAGGGCAACGGCAGCGTCCCGGACAAAAGCAGCCGGCAAAACCCGGCCTGCAGGTAAAGCGGCGACGACATCCGGTGCAACAGCCGCAGCCAAAAAAAGAGCAAAAGCAAATAACGCCAGCGCCGCTAAACCGGCAACTTCATCGACAACGTCACCCCCTACGGCGAAAGCCGCACCGGCATCGACAGCCAATACGAAAAAAACCGCCGGAAAGCCCGACGGGAAGTCAATCAACCCGACCAACAAAGCGGCAACCAGTCAGCCGGTTGATGAACAAATATCCGCGGGCAAGGTACAGCCAGGCAATACCCAGGCAAAGTTTGAGAAGAAAAAGGAATCCGCCGGTCAGCCGGCTGTCGATACCAACGCAAAAGCCGCCAATAAACAGCCGGAGAACGGAACGTCTTCTGCAGCAGGCAGCGACAACGGAACAAAAACCGATGCGTCTCCGGTAGACAAGGCACGGACCGAATCCGGGAAATCGGCAACGCATCCGCAAAAAGAACCTGTGCCAGAGACCACGTCTGCGCCGAAACAGACCGGGTCTGCGACCGGGGAATCAGCTGCGGGCAATACCAGACCGGATCCCGTTGCCAGCCCCGACAAGTCGTCCTTCCCTGTCGACAGCGACGCACAGCGCAAGGAGGAAGCACCCGCAACACCGTTCGGCAGCAGCCTGTTCGGCAACAACAAATAAACGACCGTTGCCGGGCGGCTACCGCGCCAGAATGCCCTGAAACCGCCTGTATCGCAGGCAGGTTTCCGGGCATGAACCCGTACGATCAACTACCCGTCAGCCCGCTGTTCTGTCTGTGCAGCGGATTGCTGCAGGAAATCCCGATTGCCGACGCAGCGCGGTATCCGTACACGATGCTGGAGAGACGTTATCAGAATCGCACCGAGTATCCTGCGAACAGATACTGCGTACCGATGCGATGTCTCAGCTCCAGATCATTGAAGGCTTCATTGCCAACCTCAATAAACAGTTCGGTGTTGCGAAACGGTTTGTATTTGGCTGCCAGGCTGGCACGCACACGGGATTGCGTATGTTGATTCGACTTACGCTGCGTATAGCCGAGATAGACTTTTGGCGTAATAAAAAACTTGTTATTGAAAAAGCGCAGGCGTTCGCTGATCTGCAGCCAGTTGGACGAAGACTCCGTACTGTCGCTGGTACGCAACGACAGTGACGCAATATCATTGAACCCCAGGAAGTTATTGGCGATCAGCTGTATGCCGCCGGTCGTATAGCGGTACTCGGCATCATTGTTAAGCACGAAGGACTGTTCCCCGGGCTCTGTCGTAAAGATCGGGATATCGCTCATGACCGACTGGTAAACATCAATGGAAAGATCCAGGTTCTCGTCCAGTTTGCGATGATAGTTAAACGTGCCAAACTCGGATGAGGACGTGCGCAGCAATGCGCGGTATAACAGGTTTTCACGGTTGATATCGTTCTGAAGGTAGCTCTGTACATCCAGAAACGGCTGACCGAGCAGGACATTTGTGGCCGTTAGAAACGGCGTGCGCTGACGGCCATAGCTCGCAGATACGGTTGACCGGTTCTCAAAACGGTAGGTTGATCCGAGCAACAGGTTATTGAACTCCGCAAATTCATAGTCATAGTCCACGTTGAAATACCCGGTCAGTGATTCCGCTGTGTAGCGAATATCGGCACCCAGGGCGCTGCGATCCGTTTCGTTGAACAGGGTTTGTTCGGTGTAGTAACCCGTCGCTTTCCAGTGTTGTCCGAAATCGTAGACGGCATGAATACTGAAAAACCGGCGATCCAGCTCGTCATAAACATCCGCAAACAGCACCGGTTCGCCGATGCTAACCCCCATGGTCAACTTTTCCAGCACGGGGTATTTAATAGTCACCCCGTCGAATGAGCTGAATACTCCGCTTCTGAAATCCCGCTGCCGCCCGCCGGTGATATCGAGCCCGTTACCGCTGTGGCGATAGTTCAGATGGAGTTGCCGCAGATTACTGCGCGTATCTCTGCCGCTGTCCATTTCATCGTAGAGGTGATAGCCATTAATCCGGGCCTGCATCGCATGCGCGCCCAAGGTCTTGTTGGCATAAATATCGAAATGTGTCGCCACCAGTGACAATACATCTTCTTCGGGTCGATTCCGGACATCCCGGGTCATATAGCGATAGGATTGCCCGATTACTCCCCGCAACAGCGGCTTCTTCGGGCGGCCGTCGAAACTTGAGCGGCGCAGTGCGTCCTGCCCGTCGCTGGTGGCTGTTTCCACGGCGCGCAATCGCTGCGCAATGCGCGGCGCGACACTCGAATCCGGTGCCTCCCGCAGAATCTGCTGGTAAATACGCACGGCCTGCGGGTGGTCACCGAGGCGCTCATGGCTCAGGCCCAGCAGCTCCCTTGCCCAGAGTGAAGTGCGCGTATCCGATGTCAGGGACAATGCGGCATAGAACCGGCTTGCGCGTTCAAAGTCGTTATCAATGTAATGGTCCTTGGCCTGATCCAGCAATGACTGCATAGAGACCTGGGCGGCCGGGTCGGCGGGACTCAGCCAGTACCAGTCCTGCCGGTCTGCCCGTTCCGGTGGACGGAAGATGGCCTGATAATCGCTGGCGCTGACGGGCACCACACGCATACCCCGCACCACGCCCTGATATTCATCAATAAACTGCCGGGCTTCGGCCTGGGTGCGGAAAAAACCAAGCTGCAGACGTGCCGGCGCGTTCACCAGATGGTTATGGTCCGCATGCAGAAGCAGATACCAGAAGCGGTTGAGGCGGGGTCGTAGCGACTGGATATTGGTGTAGGTTGCGTCGAACTGGACAGCATATTGTGCCTTGCTGTGGCTATTGTAGAGCGCGCGCACGGTCTGCTGCTCTTCATTGCCGCGATCAAGGCCCGCAGCATCCTGCGCGGTCACCGTGGCGGATACCATAAGCAGTGCCAGCAGTCCGGCTTTGACGAGTAGGTTCAGGGTGGTTTTCATAGAAATTACAACCCTTCTCCACCCGGAATTGGAACTTCCACATTCGAAAAATCCACCGTATCGCTGTGACACTGGTGGCACTCCATGCCCATTCTGTCTCGATGCCCCGGGAACACCCCCCGGGCAATCTGATTGTTATGACAGGACGAGCAGGCGCCGAGCACTTCGTCGTGGTCGACGACAAGCACCGGGACAAAGCCCTGGGGGGAGTGGCACGATTCACAATTGGCGGTGGTGTTAATGTGATTCGGCGGCTTCCCGCGCGCCGCCACACCGTTGTGACACGACTGACAGCTGCCGGTGACATGGTCGTGGTCGACGACGATCGGTGGCCATAACAGCGTAGAATGACACGCATCACAGCTGTTGCTGCTACTGATATGGTTGGTAATTTTTCCGGGCGCGGTGGCGCCATTATGGCAACTGATACAGGCGCCCAGCACAACACTGTGGTCAACCTGGTCAGGCGCCCACAGCTGGGTATTGTGGCAGGCTTCGCATTCGAGTGACTGCAGGGCGATATGGTCAGGCGGCCGGCCCGGCGCCTGCATACCGTTATGACAGGTTGCGCAACCGGCGACTATGCCATCATGGCTGAATTGAGCGGGCAGCCAGCTGAAGTCGGAATGGCAGTCGACGCAGCGATCGTGCACGGGTATATGGTGCGGTGGTTTGCCCGGTGCCTGCATATTGTTATGGCAGTTAATACACGTACCAAATACCTGGGTATGATCGACCCGGCCGACATCCTGCCACAACGTTGGCGAATGGCAGGTTTCACATTGATTGGCGCTGTGAATATGAGACACCGGCTTGGTACTCGCTTCAAAACGGCCAGTGGGCGTATGACAGCTTTCGCAGCGTCGCGGCGTACCATCGAACTGCCCGCCTATATGACAGCTTTGACAGGGCACAAAGTCATGGGCGCCAAACAGATCAAAACCGGTTGCAGCATGATCGAACGGTCGGGCCTGCGACTCCGACTGTGCCAGCGCCATACCGCACCACAGGAGTGCAGCACACAGCGCCCCCAGCAGACTGGTCCGGCCTATCTTGGTATGAAGCATCGTCATTCCTGCAATATCAATTCGAAAAACCGGTTCTGGCTGTGGCAGCGACCGCAATTGGGGCCAAAGCCGCCATTATGGATGTCCTGATGGCCGTGGCAGCTGCCACACAGCGTTGTCGTATTCGCGGGATTACTGCCGGGTTTGTGACAGCCATCGCAGGCGAGGTCCGTGTGTGCACCTAACAGCGCATATCCGGTATGTGTTTCGTGGTCGAACTGCCACAGGTTCCAGGCATTGGGTGTGTGGCAATCCTGGCATTGGGTGCCCAGGGCGCCTTTGTGATGATCGTCTGTTTTATGACAGCTGACGCAGTTGGCAGCGGTCCCGATAAACTGGCCTTCCAGATGACAGCTTTCACACGCGACTATCTGATGCATGCCAACCAGCGGGAATTGTGTAAAATCATGATCAAAGCGGAAAATGGTTGACCAGCTTTCGGTGACATGGCAAGTCGCACAGACGGTCATCTCGGCCTGTTTGTGAATGTCGTCGGCGGCATGACAGGTTGCGCAATCCCGCGGCAGCGGGTCCTTCAGAGAGCCGGTATGGCAGCTGATACAGGCCTGTTGCGCGTGCGCCCCGGTCAACGGAAACCCAGAGCGGGCGGCATGATCAAATTTAACCTGAGCCCAGGCCTGATTCTGATGACAGGATTCGCACTGCGTGCCATTGCGGCCGTGATGCACGTCGTCACTGGCATGGCAGCTGTGGCAGCTGGTGGAGATATCTTTTTGCACCGTGCCCCCCGCATGGCAGGCACTGCAGGGAACCTCGGCATGTTTGTGGGTCAGCGCAAAACGCGTCGTATTATGGTCGAACACCGTCCTGTTCCAGCCGTCGACACTGTGACAGGTGTCGCACTGCAAGCCATTTTTACCGGCATGCACATCCGCCGCTTTGTGACAGTTCACACAGGCCATATCCCCGAATTCATAGACCTGCCCGGCGTGGCAGCTGCTGCAGGCGACCTCCTGATGCAACCCCTGCAGGGGAAAGCGGGTGGTTGAGTGATCGAATGGTCGACGCTGCTGCCACCCCTGGGGCTGGTGGCAGCTGTCACACTGGTCGCCGAGCGCGCCGCGATGAAAATCGTCTTTCTCATGACAATCGACGCAGGCACTGCCGGTATCGCGACGTTTCGTGTCCGGCTGGTGACACGCACTGCACTGCTGCTCGGCATGCCGGCCTGTCAACGGAAAGCGGGTATGGCTATGATCAAAAGTATCCGGCTGCAGATTGATGATATCGGCGTCCCGTCCCCGGTGATCGGTGTGACAGGTGGTGCAGTCGCTGGTGCTCGCCAGCGGATTCAGTCCGTGGTAACCGCTGCCGCCCTGCCGGTCCGCCTGAACTTCATCGTGGCAATCCAGACACAGCCGGGTTGAACCCGCCTGGTTGAACGATACATGGCATTGGGTACATTCAGACTCGAATTCCGCATGGCCACTGATCAGCTTGCCCGGCATCAGAATCCGATGCTTCAGAGACAGCGCTTCCGTCGCCGTTGCAGACAGGGGAAGCAGGCTGAAAATAGCTGCCAGAGCGCACAAAACACTTGATCTAATCATAGTCACTCAAATAAACCGTACCCATAGTCCTTCACGGTGAACAAAAAACCAACTTCCGCAGCGTTGCGACAGACCATAATGTGGGCATGGGCAATTCCTGTGACCGCAGCAGTAGCTGTCATACAACATCAACGACAAGCCTTTTTTGATGAATTCGCCATATTATTATGTTTTTGTATACACCCCCGACAACTAAATGGCTATTTTTTAACCCACTTCAAATATTTCCAGACCCGACTGAGGGTAAACTGCCAATCAGTGCTCACTCGGTAATCTTATAAAAGCGACGAAACCGGGATGCAGCAGGGGCGTCGTCCCCCGGATTCAATAACGCGCGGATTATAAGCGACCCCGAAACGTCAGAGTGAGGCTTGTATCTCATGCATTTGCCTGAAACGCAAATATCATGGGAGAAAACCGATATCCCGGACATTTCGGCGCAACTTATAAACCGGCCTTCAATGGTATAACACGGAAACTGGAGACTCGCCTTGTCATTCCGACGTTCTTTTCATTATGTGCTCCTGGGCACCGTTTGCCTGTCGTGCCTGTCCGCTCCATTGCCGGCGCTGGCCGGTGCAGACGTTGACGCAGCGCGAAAAGCGGTGCGCCTGCGACAGTTCGAGCAGGCGTTTTCTCTCTATGAAAAAGCTGCCCAGGCTGGCCACCCGGATGCCCAGTATGAAATCGCCATGCTGTATGCACGCGGCCGGGGCACCGAAAAAAATGACAACCGGGCCAGACTGTGGCTGGAGCGCGCGGCCCGCCAGGGTCATCCCGGCGCCAGCTACCTTTTATCACAAAAATTGCGGGATAACGATCCCGAGCGGGCCGATACGCTGCTGCAGTCCGCCGCAGTACAGGGTTATGCCACAGCGGCCAAACATCTGGAATTTTCCAGTAATGGAAGCAACCAGGGCGCGCCGGACGCAACAACGCTGGCCGCCCGCTGGTTCAATGCCGCCCGGAGCGATGATACCCGACGACTGGAAACCCTGCTGGAGCAGGGCGCTGACCTGACGTTAACCAATGCGGCTGGCCGCAACGCACTGTTTATCGCGGTGGAATCCGGCAGCAAACGCACTGTGCGCTGGTTGATAAGGCAGCAAATCGACGTGAATCACCGGGATAAATTCGGCCTGTCGGCCGCCCAGACAGCGCTCGAAAGCCGCCAGCCCGACATGTTGAAGATTCTCCTCGAAGCCGGCGCCGACACCGCCTATACCATGAACAACGGCGACAACCTGCTGCACTACGCGTTACGCCTTAACCAGACGGATAGTGCCCAGCTGTTGATCAGGCACGGTGTTGCCGTGAATCAAAAAAACAAGCAGGGCTGGACCCCGCTGGACATTGCCCAGCATAAAAACATGGACCGCGCTGTCACCGCCCTGCAACGTCGTCAGGCTGTCAACGGCGCTGGCTCACAACCGGCCGTCATTCTTCCCAATGTGCAGTTGCTCGCCGAGCAGATGTCCGACGCGTCTACTCTGTCACCGCTGGCGTCCGCCGTTGTCAATGGCAATAACCCGCTGCTCGAACAATTGGTCAAGCGCAATCCCGACAGCCTGCACGAACCTTTGCCGGATGGTTTGAGCCTCCTCGGCCTGGCGGTACGACACAATGACCCCGCTATGGTTGCCACCCTGCTGGCTTTAGGTGCCGATGTCAATGCAGGCGCCTATAGAGGTATGACGGCCCTGCACGTGGCCGCCCGGCTGGAGCAGGACGACATGCTGGAAACCCTGTTGGATCACGGCGCCGATCCCCTGATTCAGGATGACACCGGCAGAGACGTCATTCACGCCGCTATCGACCAGAAGCGGGATCGCCAGGCATTGGTACTGTTACAGCAATTGCAGGCCCGGGGACTGGACCGCAAATCCGTAAAAGAACATGGTGTTCCGGTGGATACCTATTTATTGAGTGCTGTCCAGCACCGCCTCGGCACGGTTATTGACGAATTGCTTCCCCTCGCCGGTCACGCGGAGGCGGTCGACAATGCCGGTCGCAATGCACTTTGGTTCGCGGCGCGGGATATGAATTCGGCGCTGGTCAAACGTTTGTTGCAGGCCGGTGTATCCCCTGTGCAAACGGACAAACTGGGCCGGACGCCTTTCCTGATAGCTGTTGAACACGGCTGCCGGGATTGCGCGCAATTATTGTTACCCCTGGATGATGTGAACCGTCAGACAGCGTCAGGCAATACCGCGCTGATGACTGCAGCCCATAACGGAGACCATCAGGCAGTGCGCTGGCTGATCGATCAGGGTGCTGAGCTGGAAATACGAAACCAGCAGGGCAATACTGCCATCATGGAGGCGGTCAACGGCAACGCCATTGCTGTCGTGAAAACGCTGGTCGAGGCCAACGCAAATGTGTCCCGTAAAAATCGCTTTGGCTCTTCCGCAGTCGATCTGGCAAAGCAGGTCAGCCCGGAAATGCTGAGCCTGGTCAGAAGCCGTTCGGTCCTGGGATTCTTCTGATCAAAATCAGGACGCGCTGCCTCTCGCGGCGCGCCTGTGAGCTGCCCGAAAATGCTGCGCCCAACACTGCGTCATTGAAACTGCAACGCCTTAATGAATCGCGGCCGACTCCGTCACCACAGCAAACCACGACCGGCTTTTTTCCAGCAGTCTCGCGGCCCGCTGCGCCGGATTCGGCATATTGATCAGCGCGAAATAATCAAACAGGCTTAATACTTCCACGCCATTCTCAGCGCGCGGCGAGCGTGACGTAAAATCCTGCAGTCGTTGCATTAAAACTTTTTCTACCGCCAGCTCCGCTGCCAGGATATGCTTGTGGATCAACTGCGCCTGTACCCGCGTAAAATTGCAGTCATCCGCAAGGAATTCACGCGCCTGACGGAGTGAATTCAGCAGCAGTTGGTTGCAGTGATTATCGCCGCGGACAATATTCTGTGCGTCATCCAGCGAACTGCGGTTGAGATGCTGATGCGTGGCGTCCATCCAGGCAAACCAGAGTATCAGGTTGACGTTGGCACCGTATTTTTCCTGTAAGTCCAGGCAGGCGGTTTTTATAGAATCGACTTCATACAATCCGCAAGCGAACTGCCACAGGTTTTCCATAGATTCACGACTCATGATGAAGGCCCAATAATTGTTATGTTCCCTTCATGACCTGCACCGGTCAGGGTCGGATGACGATTCGGCACTTTGCTGCTGGCGACAGGGTCAACGGGGCCCGGAGGATCAACGCGCCACACCGTCAAGCGCTGCGTTGTTCCGGGGGATGCTGTAACACTACGCCGCGGGTTGAAATTAGTCCAGTGGCGCAGTTATCAAATTTCGGTCAAGGCAGGAATTCTATCGGATAACTTACCGTCACAGCCGGCACCGGACGGGCACCGAACTGCAGTGCCTTGATCCGGGCGAGGATGCGTGCTTCCAGCGCGCGGTCGTTCAGCTCACTACTGACGATTTCAGCATCGGTGACAGACCCATCAGGAGCAATGGAAATACTGAGCACCAACTTTCCTTTCAATGCGGGATTACTGCGACGGGCACGATTATAAAGCGACTGCAACTGGCCTTTGTGGCGGTCAATGACCAGTGTAATCTCTTCCTGTGATCGAACCGCATCCGACCGTTCATTAACGGGCCTTGCGCTCACTTCCAGGGCCGCATTGTTGGCGGCCAGTGTCGCCGCCGCCTCACGGCCCGTCTGGGCATCCAGCGTCGTGGTCCCGGCCTCGGTTGCGTACTGCGCCGCGTCGATTCCACCGCTGTCGCGGCTTGCCCTGTCGGTGAGTACATCGGCACTCACACCGGCCGCCTGCCGCGCGGATTCATCCGCGCGCGTTGTCTGGCGCCGAATCTGGCGGGCGACATCATCGGTTTCAATCAGGTCACTCATCTCATTCATATGAGCCAGTAAACCGGTCTTCGCCGCACGCTCGCGCGCCTGCGCCTGCTGATCTGTCAGGGGTTCGCGTTCAGGCACGGGCCGGGAGCGCTCCACGCGTGGCCTCGGCGGCGTCTCTGCAACATCCGGCACCGGCGTGATTTCGCGTCTGGGCGGCGGTTGGGGTTTGGTGACAACCTCCGGTTTGGGTGGCGGCTCCACCGGTTTCTGTTGGGTTATAAAACGTGCCACCCGCTCAGGTACTACGGCATGGCGGCGCGGCTCCTCCGGCAAATCCAGACGCGATATGAAATAACCTGCGATCAGCATGCCGGCCATAAAAACGATCGCCAGCAGGTGAAAGACCGTGTCTGCACGTTTGCCCGGTTGCCATTGCAACGCCAGTGTTCGATAGCTTTCCCCCCTCATTCAGTTCGACTTCCCTGGTCCGGCTTTTTGCTGGGCGGCGAAGGCGATGCGCGAGTAATTCGCTTCCTGGCAGGTTGTCAGGATCCGCCGCAGCAACCCGTAGGAAATATTCTCATCACCCAAAATGGTGATTGCCCGGGCTTCGGCATCATCAGCCGATGCGTGGCTCAGCTGCCGGTTTTCGCTTTGGTAGGCCAGCGCCTGCAGCAACGGCTCAATCACCAGCGTATCGCTTTCAGCCAATGCCGCGATGTCGATCACTTCCCGCCCCTGCAATAGTATCCGATCCGGCGTTATTATCAGCACCAGCGTTTCCTCCGGTGTTTTCTGCGCAACCGATTCGGGTAATTTTAAATCTTTCTGGTTTGGCAGCTGGGGGGTGCTGGATGAATTCACCAATAGAAAGAAAACCAGAATGGTGAAGATATCCATCAGTGACACCAGATTCAGCGGCGACGCCTTGTGCATCTTGTGATGCCGATCCATACGGCGCGCCCGGCGGGATTTAGTCTGCACTGGCATCGTCCTCCGCTTTGTGAACCGCTTCCAGCTGTTCGAGTGAGACCTCCTCAGCGGGCCCTTCGATCTCCGGCGCATCCCCGATAGCGATATTCGGGAACAGCTCGTATTCTTCCAGCGTCGCCTGGTTGACTATCTGCACCGTGCGCACGTGATCCATGATTTCGATCAATTGGCGATACGAAATGTCGGTATCCAGCAATAGCGCTATGGACTGTTCTTCAGGAAACCGGGACTTCAACCGGGTCAGGACGTCTACCAGCGGGCGCATGTCAAACGCCCCGTCCTGCGCCTCAAACCGTCCAATACGCCCCAGATGGGCATCGCGCAGTTCGAGGTAGTCCGGGTCGACGAGCAATTGCAGTTGCAGCCGAATCTCTTCATCCGGGGACGCGCCATCACCTGGCAGTGGCAAGGTCAGCTCCAGTATCGTCATCCGCGAAAAAACGGCTGTTATGAGCAGGAACGGCACCAGCACAACCATCAGGTTCAAAAATGCAGTGATGTTCAGCTCGACGGTATCGTGCAGCGCTTTTCTGCGCCGGGTTTTCATAGCCAAGGGAATTTCAATCTTCTATGATCAGGTTGAGACACTTCACTGTAGCCATTTCGATATTGTCAACCAGGCGTGTGGTTTTGGTTGCCAGCCACGTATGCATAAATATCAGAGGAATGGCCGCGATGAGCCCAAATGCTGTGGTATTCATGGCGACCGATATGCTCGCCGACAGCAGTTCGGCTTTCTCCGCGGGGTTTGCGGTCGCCACAGCAGTAAATGCCTGTATCAACCCGATAATGGTACCCAGCAGGCCCAACAGCGTGGCTATATTAGCCAGTGTCGCCAGGTAGTGCGTACGCTTTTCCAGCTCTGGCATAACTTCCATTATGCCCTCCTCCATAGCAGCTTCCACCGCTTCCCGGCGCGCATTGCGGCGCAGTCTGGCAAAGCCGTACTGTAACACTCTGGCCAGCGGCGTATCCTGGGTCTTAAGAAGTTCTTCTGCGCGTCGGACATCCTGAGTGCGCAGCATCGGTACCAATTGCGCCCACACACGGCTGGTTCGGGATTGCACTGAAGTAATGACTACCAGACGCTCCAGAGCAATGGCAATTCCCAATGCGAACACGGCAAGAATGGCATACATAAACGGGCCACCCGTTTCAAAAATTTTGACCACTTCCATTAATGAACTACCTCTAACGTGCGAAACCGAACAGATTGACCGCTAATGGGTAAGCACTGTTCGAATTGTTAATGAATAACCTGCCGGCCTCCAGACGGACCGCAGCCACCAGCCCGGGGCTGGGTCAGCGAAACACCGGGGGTATTCAAGTTTGAATGCGGCTGCCCGTACCCCTGCCAGCCTGGTGATGGCGCATCCTTATGCCACATATTGGGTACACTCGATTATTTGATGCGCTGACGATCACCGGGAATCGTTCGTTCGTCCGGTGTCAAAGCTGAAGCGTCGGCCCGGCCGACATAGGAGACAAACTCTCCATTGCTACCGATGTGGTAGCGACCATCTCCGTTGAATTCGCGGTCTATCTGATCCATCAGGCTGCGTCGTCGGGTCAGGTATTCTACACGGGTAATACGGTGTTCAAAATATTCATTCAGAAGTTCGCGCACCAGCGCCGAGTAATTTACTTCCGTCATACGGTTTGCTCCTGTTTCTCCATGTTTAACCCGATCACGATGCGACAGCGAGTTCACGCAACACGCGAAACCCTTTTTCCTGATTTGGATTCGTGGTGGTGGACTGACTGAATTCCAGAGTACATTCATTGATGGGCGTCGCAAAGGATCCGCCCGCTATCATCAAACCCGTGCCGCCTGTCACCCATTCCGCCGCATTGCCCACATGGTTTACCACACCCCATGCATTGGGCCGGCCCACTGTGGCATTCACCAGGGCGCCACCGATATTGATCCCCCGATTATCGAGTTTGCAATTGCGGTTTGCATCCAGTCCGTCGCCGCTGGCGCGTGCTGCATGCTGCCATTCATCAAAGGTGGGCAGGCGGTAGGTGAAGCCCGATTCCTCCGAGAGCCAGGCCAGATAGTTTCTGACCACCTCGAAAGGAAGGCCGGTCGCAGGCAGAGCGGTATTGCTTTCGGCGAGCGTCCGGCAGGAACCGCTGGCGCGACAGTAATGATTAATTTCGGCCACAGTGACTTCGTATTTACCAATGGCAAACGAAGGAATGGTAGTGCCAGCCGGAATAACGACCATCCGCGGGCTGCGCCCACCGGCATTCAGCACGTCCTGGCAGATCGAACGCTTGCCCTGCGCACCTTTACCGGCCAGCGATTGCAGACAGGTATCCGGTGTGGAAATTTTTAGATCGAGCAGTGTCTGGTTGTTGACAAACAGGGTCAGGGCGGCAGAACGGGCGTTCTTGGCGCGCTCCGGAAAGTTTTGCGCAATCTTGGTGATACAGGCACTTAAATCCCGCACTATACCGTCTTCCAGGCGATTATATTGCCCCATATTCAGCGAACGCAGTGCGTTAATATGCCTTGAGAAGATATCCATTTCCAGCAGCCGGTTACACTGCAGCTGTTCGTTGACGCTGGAGTGCGCCTCGTCGAATTCCTGCTGCCGTCGCTCTGCTGACAGTTTTTCCTGACGTTCACGCTCCTCCTGCAACGCTTTTTGCTCCTCCAGCTCCTGCTGACGGCGTGTCTTCTCACCCATTTCCTCTTCAACTGTCGCCACAATCTGGCCGAGGACCTGAAGTTCGATCTCGCCCTGGTGATAGCGCCCACCGCGCTCGATATACTGCTTGGCCAGCTCGATTTCATTGTTTTTCAGCGCGGCTTCAATCTGTACAAGATAGAGACCATATACCTGCTTGAGCGTGACCCGTACCTGGTCATTGTCCATGCCCAGCAAGTCCATCAGATTCTGGACGCGCTCCCACAATACCCGCTCCCATCGTTCGTCAAAAACCGGTGAGGCGATCATCTCGGCAATGTTTTTCTGCAGCATCTCGAGCCGTATCTTGCGTTCGATCTGCAGTCGCACTTCATCTTCCGAAAGGCGAGGCTGACCTTGCCGATCGGCCTGACTTTTCAGATAGGCAATACCGGAAATAAGGGTGATCAGCAATACGGCGGCGATCATCCAGATCTGCGGAGGCAGTGCGTCTTTTTTCTTGAACAGATTGGCGAATTCGTGGACAGAACCAATGCGTTCCTGCCGCGTAAACGCCAGGGCCCTTTCGATAGCCCGCCACTGATCCTTGCGCAAACCTTCGATACGGGCCGGTTTCAGCCCCAGTTTCTTGGCGTCTTTGGCGTTTTTGCGCTGGTAGGGATGCTTTCCCGTGAACATTTCATAGGCAATACAACCCAGGGCGTATATATCGTCGCGTACATCCGGTGGCGCGCCCTCCAGCATTTCGAGGCTGGCATAAGCCGGTGTCAGGGCGCCGAGATTGCCAGCGTCAAACAGGGTCTTGTCTTCATAGTCATTGCCCTCGCCGAGCTCGGCGTTGGCGACAGCTCGCGCAATACCGAAATCAAATACCTTGGCGGTGTTGTACTGCGTTACGAATATGTTGCCCGGTTTTAGATCCGCGTGAATGATATTCTGATCGTGGGCGTAGGCAAGTGCCGAACAGATTCCTTCGAGAATGACCCAGACATCCGCGCGCGGCATGCCGCCGGTGTTGCGGTATTTTTTTATCAGCACATCCAGACCGATCCCTTCCAGGTACTCCATGGTCATGAATACGGTGTCGCCGTCCTTGTCGAAATCGTAAACATTGACGATGTTGGGATGGGCAATACGCTGGGTTTTGCGCGATTCGCGCTGCAGGGCGATAAACGCCTCGGGGTGATACTTGAACTCTTCGCCCAGTACTTTAATGGCGACGTAGGGATCGCGATCCTGTGCCTCGACCTTCAGCAGGTCCTTGGCCTTGTATACCACCCCCATACCGCCAGCCCCGAGCACACGCTCCAGGATAAACCGGTTCTTGAGGATATCGCTGGGTGTCAGGCTGACGCCGCGGGCACCTTTTGCGGGCGGCGGCGGAGGCTGGACCGATTCCGTATCCAGAGGCTGGGTGTCTGCCGGAACCGGAATGTCTTTGGATACATCAACCGCCGTGTAGGACGATTCATCTTCGGCCGGCGTATTTTCCGGAGAACCAGCCGGAGCGCCGGACGCAGCCAGATCGCCAGGAGCAGACGCGTGCTTTGGCTTCGCTTTGGGCGGCCGGATACGCGTTTTGTCCTGGTCTTTGGAACCGTATGCCGGTTCTTCTGGTTGCTGACCCAATTTATCTTTGCTCATTTGGCTGATTCTTTCTATTCCGCTGCAATTACCGGATTCCCTGAACCTCCACAGTCTGTGCGCGTCAGGTCAACTGATGCTCACCACTGTAATCGTTCTGCTCTTTACTTTCGAATTTGCCAGGCTCTCCTTTTATCACGATGACCGAAACATTGTCCGGCGCACCATTTTCCAGTGACGCCGCAACCAGTGCATCGGCAGCGTTCTGGGCATCGAATTCATACAGCAGTTGGCGAATATGGCGCTGATCCACGCTGTTGTGCAGACCGTCACTGCACAACAGAAAAATATCACCTACCTGCACGTTGAACACCGCCAGGTCCACCAGCCCTTCCTCGTCAACGCCGATCGCCCGGGTGATGACGTTGGATTGTGGATGGTCCTCGGCTTCCTCTTCGGTTATCGCCCCCATGCGCAACAACTCCTGCACATGACTGTGGTCGGTTGTAATCTGTTTCAGCTGCTGATTGCGCAACCGGTACAGCCTGGAGTCGCCTACCCACATGGTGACGCCGACGCGACCGCAAATTAACAGGCTGACGAGGGTGCTGCCCATGGTGGCACCCCCTTCAAACATGGTAGAAGCGTAGTGAAGTATGCGCTGGTTGGCTTCGCGCAGCTTGTTCTCGACCTCGTCGACAAAGACGCTCAGCCGATTGCTGCCGCCGGATTCTGCCAGCGTTTCAATGATGATGCGGCTGGCAACATCGCCAACCTGGTGTCCGCCCATACCGTCAGCTACTGCCCAGAGGTGAATATCCGGTCGCGCAATCAGAGCATCTTCGTTTAGCTCCCGAACGCATCCGCGATCGGTGCGGGAGCCACAGTGCCAGTCAATCGGGCGTCTGAAGGTTTTGTCACTCATGGGCTTATCTTTTATTATCTGTACGTAATTAAACCAAAAATGGCGCGTGGAATACTATCGGCCAGGTCGCATTGGCACGTTCCAGTCCCAATCCTGCCACTGTCCGTCCAGGAGGGCTGTTGCCGCGCCAGGGGCTGGCATGCCAGCGGTTACCATGGTGCACGGTTCAACACAGTCTGATCCGGCCGTGCTCCACACACTATAGGCGTGCAGCTCGGCGTATAACAGGGAATCCAGGAAATACGGCATGGTATCCAATGGTGAGGATTCTGCAAGTATTCTCTCGACTATCAGACCTTTACCCAGGTCGCAATCATAAGGCCGGCTATAGGGTGGCGCCTCCGGCGGGTCAGCCAGACCCGGCATCTGCATTAACCGATCGACCAGCAGCTGGCCGTCGAGCGCCTGCAGGGCCGCCAGCTCGATCGCTTCAAACCAGCTGGCTTTACTGCACAGCAACTGGGTCGGCAAAGCGCCCGAAGGTGCCGGCTGCATTACCGAAAACGGATAATAGCGCCCCACTCGGTCTACGCTGGGCAGGAGAATACCGACCCACGCCTGCTCACTCAGCACACCACTGGACATGGAAAAGCGCCAGATGGGGCTGGTCAGGTAAATATCGAGCCATGCATCGCCCAGGCGTTCCTGGCTACTGCCAATAAACGTCTGTAACCAGGCATCCCAGTCATTGATCACCTGACTGGGCAGGTTGCGGTGAATAAAATCGCCGTGCGCGGGTAATTTACCGAAAATTCCGGTGATTGTCCTGCTATTCATGCTGCTTTTCATGTTGACTGGCCCGGATTCATAGGTTTTCTGGCAGCTTGAAGTCGCTCAGCAGGTCTCGGCGCAGCGGATTATTCATACTCGGCGCTTTTACCTCGTAAGTTATCCGGTGCGCTGCGCGGTGATCGCCGGGCCCATCACCCACAGTGAAAGTCACCAGATAGGTAGATGAATGCGCAGTCTTCTCGATATAGGACGCGTCCAGCAACCGGAACCAGGCCCAGGCGCCCTGATAGCTGTGACCATAACGGGAGCCGTGCAGATCCTCGAACAGCAATCGCACCATCAGGTTGTCCTGGCTGGCTTTCCAGTCCACGGTGCGCCAGAACTTGGGCCCGTGGTTATAGATCAGACGCTCTTCTCCCACCTCGAGCGTAAACCGTGCATCCTGCTCATACATCGCGCTGGGCCGCAATTCCATGGAGACGTGAATGGTATCCGGGCTGCGCCGGTAATACACCTCGCGTATGGTCTGTGCGCGCTCAAACTGGGCGAGCACAGCGCGGGATATGCCAAGTCCGTAACCGTCGATGGTGCGGTTGCGCCAGCCTCCCCGCGTCTGGACAAACGGCGAAAGGACATCCTGGTAGAACTGATCAAGTGTGCCACCTGGCCGAAAAAACGCCGTAAAATCATACAGAGCCATTTCATCTTCAATAGCGCGATTGAGCGGGTAGCGCCCCTTCAGCCCGGACTGGTAGGGACGATAAACCCGATCCCGCCACTCGGCCGTTGCGTGGGCGCGGGCAGCGACCAGCAGGGTCTTCCAGCTCTGGCTGGCGATGCTTTCCAGCCAGGGGCGTACCGGGTCCGGCAAACTCTGCGCATAGGCACTGACGGCAGTTACTGCGTTGCCCGATTCGCTGCCAAACCGTGCCGCCGCCATCGCAAAGGCCTGGGCCGCCGGGTCCGGCGCATGGTTAATTCTCGACACAAACTCGCGCAGATCATGCAGACGATTGATTGCGCCGTTGATAGGTGCCGGTCCGCGCCCGCTCTCCGCCACCAGACCGTTCAGGTCCCGGAAGTGCCGATCAACAGCAGTGCCTTCGTATTGGCTCATTAACAGCTCGGTCGCCAGCCGTGTCTTGCGGCCTTTCTTCGGGTTTTTGGCGGCCAGCTTTTCCAGCTGGTCCTTGGGCGGTTTCAATTCGGTATTGTGCTGCCCCGTATGCAAAATCGCGAGCAGCGGAGAATAAAGCGGGTCAGTCAGGGCCGCCAGGACTTTTTCCAGTTGCGGCAGGCTCTGTATCTCGACCAGCGTCAGCTGCCGAAAGACGTCGTCCCATGTGCGGATATAGTCTTCCAGGTACAGGTCCATCACTTGACGACTAACCGCGTCCAGATCAGCCTGTACAAAATCCAGGCCGGCATTGGCCTCGTCGGTCAATACCCAGCGCTCATTGACCAGATCGCTGATCAGCGGCGATTTGGCGCTGAGATCGACTTCATCATAGCCCGCCCGGGTAAACAGGTAGGGTATGGTCAGACGGCGGCGGCTGTCTGCGTCGATTTTAAAAACTGTACGCGCACCTTCACCAAACTGGCTCAGCAGGTCCACCAGCCGGTTATGGGCAGGCAAGGTTTTCACACGCGAGTATACCCGCTGGGCCACTGGCTCCGACAGCAGCAGCGCCCGTGTATCGGCAACCAGCGCACGGTCAAGTGGGTGGGTGGTAAATGACGTGGATAGCAAATGTTCAAGATGGCGAGTCAGCGCCTGTCGCTGACTCGCTTCACCGCGCAGGTGTGTCTCCCAGTACCCGCTAAACCAGTCCATCACCCGGGCCGGCTCAAGATGCCGCGGTTTGCCAAACATCATATAGATTCGAAACGTGTCATACAGATCATCACCATCGTGACCGCGCCGGATTTCGGCCTCGAGAATCTGCAACAGTCCGGGCAAAAACAGCGCCTGCAGTTTTTGTTCGTATGCCGCCAGTGCTTTGCCGTCGATGCGCGCGTCATACAGCCCGAGACTACGCAGCCAGGTGTGTTCGCGCCGATCGTTCGCCTTGACCGCCTCGTGCAGCGAGGCAAGCGGCAACAGCGTCTGATAAACGGTGCTGTCGGATATGTCCAGTGCCTCGGTGTGCTGCCGGAACGCATCCACGTGCGTTTCGATATCCGCCATCACCAGCTGGTGCCGCAGCACGCTGGTGACCCAGCCCACGCCGGCGCCCGCCAGCACCAGTACCATCGCCGCCAGCACGCCGCGCTGCATCCAGCGGATGGCCCGCTCATAGCCGGCATTGCTGCCGACCAGTTCGGCTTCGGGAAATATTACTTCGCGAAACAGGTTGCCCAGAAAATAGCTTTTCCCCATCTGTTGCGGATGACGGGAAACCTCTCTGGTAAAACCGAAATTTGCCGCGACTGAAGCCATTAACCGGTCGATCGGCGTCCCATCCTGCGTGCCAGATGTGAAATAAACCCCGCGCAGGAACGGCTGGTAGCGAAAGCGATTGGCCGAAAATGTCTGACGCACAAACGCTTCGGCGATGGATTTGGCGTTTTCGAACTGGCGCGGAAATGCGACTATGGCGGCGCGCCGCTGGCTGTCCCGCTCGTGATGCGTTCGCCACAGCAGGCGGCTATACAGGCTCTCGGACAGACTCTGCAGCTCACGGCCCAGCAGTTCAAAATTCGGCGGGCAGTCGTTGCCGGGGGCATTGGGCAGGGACACACCCCACACCTGCTCCCGCTCTTCCCGGCCAAAATCTTCAAAGAATTCGGTAAAACCGGCAACCAGATCAGCCTTGGTAAAAACCAGATAGACCGGGAACCGAATCTGCAGGCGCTCCATCAGTTCATCGAGCCGCGTGCGAATAGTGCGCGCATGCAGCAGCCGCTCATCTTCTGTCTGGGTCAACAAATCCTGCAGGCTGATGGCCACAATGGCGCCGTTGATGGGACGGCGCCGACGATTGCGCCGCAAAAGCGCCAGGAAGCCATTCCACGCACTGCCATCCACCACTTTGTGGCTGTCCTGCGTGGTATAGCGTCCGGCGGTGTCTATCAGTACCGCTTCATTGGTGAACCACCAGTCGCAGTTGCGTGTTCCACCAACACCCTGCAGCGCTGATCGCCCAAAGCGTTCCGCCAGTGGAAATTCCAGTCCGGAATTGACCAGTGCCGTGGTTTTGCCGGAGCCGGGTGGCCCGACAATGATATACCAGGGCAGTTCGTACAATGCCCTGCTGCCACGGCGGCCTTTGAAGCGGAAACGCTTCAGGGTTTCCATCGCTTTTTGAAAGCGGTCGCCGATTTGATGCAGTTCTTCATCGGCCTGACTCTGCAAACAGGGTTCATCGCCTGGCGGTGCCTGCTTCAGGCCCTCTACCAGGCTGCCGTTGGAGCGTCGCTGGCGGCTCTGCAGCCACAGATTGTTCAGACCCCATAGCAGCAGTAGCACCATAATACAGACCAGTCGCGCCGTTGCGCTGGCCAGGGGGGCCGCATTGGCCTCGCCGAACTTGACCAGTGGACCGACGAACCAGATCAGTAGTGACAGTGCGGCCAGCCCGATAATGGATATCACCACCGGGTGCATCAGAACGTTAAGCACTTTGCGCATTGGCAATCCCTTGAGAAGATCTTCCTGTTGATTGACTGTGTGAGGTAACAAATTCGGTGAGACGTTCTACATCCTGTCGACCGATGACGTCTTTCCAGCCGACGCAGCCGATGTGATTGACAAAGGGTCGACCGTCAGCTGTTCGAGCTTTTCCAGGACCGGGTCGGACTGCACCCGCATCCAGTAACTGAAGCCGGCAAAGCCGGATAACAACACCGCGCAGAACACACTGGCGATCACCCACATAGGTACAAACTCCGCCAGATTTTTACGAACCTGTCCCAGGCCCCGCCAGCTGGGCGAGAGGCTGCGTTCGAAATCCCCCCGCTGATTGCGGATGGTGCGATACAGATTATCCCGCAACAGCTCCAGATGGTCGCGTCCGCGATTGACAAGGCGATACTTTCCCTCGAACCCCAGGCTCAGGCAAATATAGAAAAGTTCGAGAATGTCCGCATTCTCGGCTGGCGATTGCAGGAGTCGGTCGAGAATCAAAAAGCACTTTTCACCGCCGGATGTTTCACCGTGGAAAATGCGCAGCAGAGTGCGCTGCCCCCAGGCGCTCTGGTCGCCCCATGGCGTGTGTAAAACAGCTTCATCGACTACCGAGCACAACAGATAACGGGCGGCCAGCGCGATTTCCGGTTTGACCCCCAGATCGCGTGCTTTCTGATCGAACTCGCGAATTTCTGCCGCCAGACGCCGGTGTAACCCGGCAACGTCCGGGTGTCGCATGGCGCCCCGGGTTTTATCAAACACGGCGAGCAGTGTGGCGGCAGCGTTTACCAACGGATTCAGACCACTACGAGTGCTGAACCGGACCAAATCGGACCCATTAACCTGACGCGACGGGCGGCCGGCGGACGGCAGCGGGTCCGACTCGGTCTGATCCGGGCCGGCCAGCGGCCCCGGCTCGACTTCCACCGCCCGTCGACGCGGTGTGGGCCGTGCCCCGGGCCGGTCTCCGCCCGGCAGCGGATACTTAAAGACGGTAGCATCTGCGTCGTCCCTCATGATTGCTCTCCTTCCGGCTATTGCCGTATCGCCCAGAATTCCATGGTGAGACCGGGAAATTCACCACCGACATGCATGGCGAAACCACCGGAACGATGCATTTCTTTCCAGAACTGCCCGTGTTTATCCAATTCGAAATAGGTAAAACCGGCCCGAAACGGAATTTCGCGAGGTGCCACAGGCAATGGCTTCAAGACGATGCCGGGCAAGGCTGCATTGACCAGCTGGCGGATACGCTCCACCGGTCCGATCTTGATTTGTGCGGGAAAATTCGTTCGAACGAAATCATCCGCCAGATCTGCACGTACCGCGAGTACGTACTGCGCGTTAGCCAGCAGGCCACGATCCGGGATCTCACTGACATAAACGCCATATTTCTTCTCGATCAGAGACAGGGAGATCGCTGTCTGCTCATAAACCATCGACAGGTATTGGCGCAGGGTCTGAAACACAGGCGACAGCGTCTGTTCAAGGTCGCTGTGTTGATAACCCGGCAGACGGGGCGGACGCCGCTCACGCGCAACGAACGTGGCAAGCTCTCCGGCCAGTTGCAGCAGCGTCTCGAACAACGCCAGCGGGTGCAGCTGACGGCACTGGCTGTAATGCTGAATCAGCGGTTCAGCCCGGTTGATAACCTGCAGCAGCATATAATCAGCCACTTCCGCCGTACCGCCCCGACCCGCATCAGCCAGGCGACCAGCAATGGCTTCCGCCCGGTGTCGCAACAGGCCATGCAGCTCTTCCAGAAAACTGGCAGCCATCGGGTTTGCCTGTATATTCAACAGTGGGGGGATAAAACGGTCGTCGACGACGATGTCTTTTTCCGGCCGGACTTCTGCAATACGTACCACACCGATGCAGGTATAGCCACTCAGGTCATCGGATTCCAGTAGCAAACGCAGGCGCAGCTTGCCCACCTGTATCGTCTGACTGTCACCGCCTTCCATGGTGTCATCACGTACACTCTGCCCGGCAATTTCATAACGCGCCAAACTTTCACGGTTGTCGTGAGGCAGCGCATCGGCTGCACCTGGACGACGGACCGGCACGGCCAGATAAACCACCTGCCCCCGCGCACTCTCGGTCACGGTCATCACCGGCGCAGCATGGTCGTAATCCGGAAAATCAAACGGCGTGCCGTCCGGAAACACACCCCGCGCCCGACGGATGGCTATTTTGCCCAGATTCAGGAGGGCACGATCCAGCTCCAGCACCTGCAAACCCCAACCATGCATTTGCAGGCCGTCACAGCGCCCCTGGATTAGACGTTCCGTGTAGCGGTTCTGTTGCTGGAAGTGCTGGGGATTAAGAAACATCCCTTCGGTCCAGATTACTTTGCTTTCAAGCGACATAATTCATCCATTATCTGATGGGCATTCCATTCGTTTACCGGTTCATCTGAACGATTGCTATCGGCGGCCCGCTTTGATCTGCATATTTGCACCCTGAATCTGCACACGCATGGTGTCCCTGACAATATTGTGCGGCGTCACCGGAAATATGACCTTATAGCGCGTATTCCGATATTGATAGAACTCGGCGAACAACGCCACATAGCGGGTGTCTGGACTAACCACAAACCGTACTTCCCGACTGCCACCGGGCACAATTGCGGCCAATTCCCTGCGGGCCAGCAACTCGTCGCCCAACAGCTGCTCATCATTCTGATACAGGCTCAGAAAATCAGCTTTTGAAAAGCGCTGGTCCGAACTGAGTTCATAAAACCGGATATACAGAGGACTGGGTGTATGCTTTTCATCGGGATTGATCGCTTCCGCCACATCAAATGTAATCCTGACGTCGGTATCAAGACCAAGCATCGCACCAGCCCTGGTGTGCACCCGGCTGCAGCCGTTACTGACGACCAGTGTTAACAGCAAAAAGATCAAGCGGGTTTTCACGATATTCCTCCCTGAATTCACAAGCCAAACTGACGGTGCCCACCGGGTCAGCCAGTGCCTTTTCTCTTGCGGGCGTCTTCCAGTTTGCGCAGCTGATCCTCATAGGCCTGCACAAATTCGTCCCCGAACAGTTCCTGAAACGAGCGTTCGGCATCATTCAAAACATTCTGGTAATGCTGTTGATAGGCTTTCCAGTAGGATCGACGGGAAAACCAGCGCCATTTGGCGGTGCGTTTGAACTCTTCTTCCAGCACCAATGGATCGAACTTGCCCAGGGCCGAACGAAAGGCGCTTCGAATGCCGGCAATCATGGCCACCTGGTGATCAGCAATTGCACTGAACCCTTCCTGCACGGCATCAATGGGCTCTTTATAGGCCCGGCCACGTCGCAGAAACATGGTTTCCAGCACTTCGTCGACATTGGCAGAAAATTTGATCGGGTTATTTTCAACCGGCTGAATGGTTGTAATATTCATCCGAAACTCGTTTTTAATGCTGGCACGCGAACGCAGAACCTGCATCAGGCCACCTATGCATTCGCGCAACAGCAGACCCACCGTCTGCTGCAAATCCCGTGTCTGCCTGTCTGTCATTAACACGTTTTTGAAGCCCAGTGCGTCTGCCAGTGCCCGCTCCGATTCAGCTGGTCCCGCGGATTTGGCCACGGCGCGCAACGCGGGCTTGCTGCTTCGCACGGACGAGGGATTTTCGGCTGAGACGGCGGCTTTGGCTGGCGCATCTTTAGGCAGCGACTGCTTTTTCGCGGACTGTACAAACCTTGTTTCAGCGGACACCGGACTCTGCCGGACGCACAGATCATCCGAATCCCAGTCGTCCGGCAATACCGGCTTTTCGGATTTGGCGGCGGGCCATTGCATGGACGCCTGCAATAAATCGGCATGCCCCGGGGTCGCCTTTGACATTTTTCGATCAGCGATGGCCGCAACATCCCCGGTTGACCACGCTGCATTCAGGTCGCCCTGGTCAACGCCCGGGGCGTCGCTGGCAGGTACATCGCCCAATGCGTCGACCAGCGGCAGCGAGCCGGATTGGGGCGGTCCCATCCTGGTCAGCAGGTCATTCGGATCCTGCGGTGGCTTACGGCCATCTGCTTTGTCTGCTTTATCTGCACTGCCTGACGCGCCCAGCGCCACCAGCGGGTCTACCGATCCCGGGTCAACCTTGCCCATATCGGCAATCAGATCGGCGTAACTGTGCCTGATCAGTTCGCTACGATTCAGTACCGCCGCATCCATCGGGTGTTCTTCAACCTCTATCAGTCCCAATCCATTCAATGGCGCATCGGAAGAAGTCTCCCGACCGCTATCGCTCTCGATGGCAACCTTGAATCGGTAATCACCCAGATCAATACTGTCGCCTTCGACCAGAGGCACCGCTGTGCCGCGGCCGACAGGTTCGGATGCACCATTGATATACGTGCCGTTGGTACTCAGGTCAGTCAGTAAATACTGCCCGTCCTTACAGGTGATCTGACAGTGGCGGGAAGACAGAAATCGATCCGGATCCGCCAGTATCCAGTCGTTGCCGGCGGCGCGTCCAATCGTTCCGCCTTTTGGGCCGAAACGCTTGCGGAGCTCTTTGGGTTTGATACTGGCAGGGGATTTGATGAGTTTGAAGTGTATCGCCATGATGTTCATCCTGAAATTTTCTTGCAACCATCCATTTTAAAGCCAGCCGCGTGAAACCATGTGGTGTCGGCATGTTACCGGTGACGGCCTGCACGGGGTTCCGGCGTCTAAATCAGCGTGAATATTGACTCAGGTCCGCTCCAGATGCAAGACCCGATTCACCGAATTTCCACATCATACTGCAATTTTGCCAAACAATACGCGATCCGGGTCGCCGGCAGTATAAAAAACCGGCAGATCTGGATCTGTGGTGCAGACTTTTGCGATCGCCGACAGATTTTTGCGTTCTAATCTATTTTTTGCTTGCATTTTTTTTGCATTTCGGCGTGAATAGAAAGGAGGTTGCACAGGACAACATGGAATGCCGTTTTTAACGGCCCACGGTAAACAGGATTTTCAAGGACGCTTCAGAATGTCAGGCCAGACCCTCCCCGTCATCAATGATTTATTGGCACCCATTGCCGAGCCTGCTGCGGCCGGTATCGACGCGCGCCTGGACCCGGCTCCCAATTCCCTTTATCAGCAAATCAAGTCCGCCCGCAATGCCGCCCGCTCTTGCGAACGCAGCAGTCTGTTTGGCGAGCCCAGTCAGGAAGCCGCGGATCATTGGCGCACTGTCTACGAGCTGTCGCCCGAATTTATCGCGCATACCGGCAAGGACCTTGAGGTTGCCTGCTGGCTGACCGAAGCGCTGGTGCGGCGCGACGGCTTCAGTGGGCTGCGCACTGCTTTTCAACTTTTGCTCGGACTCATCGATCAGCATTGGGACAGCCTGTACCCGCTGCCCGATGAAGATGGCCTGGAGACGCGAGTAGCACCACTGGCCGGCCTCAACGGCGAGGGCGCAGAAGGCGTTCTGATTGCGCCGATTCGCAATATTCTGATTACCCAGGGCAATGCTGCCGGACCTTTCACCTATTGGGAATACCAGCAGGCGCTGGAAGCCCAGCGGCTGCCGGAAGAAAAAGTTCGCACCGAAAGAATCGGCAAGCTGGGCTTCTGTCTCGACAATATCGATCAGGCGATTCGAGAAACCAGCACCGATTTTCTGATTGGACTGCGAGACGATATTGAAACGTGCATTGCTGTTTTCCGGACCATCAGCGATCGGCTCGACACGCTCTGCGGCGCGCTTGACGCACCGCCTACACGCAACATACTGAACATACTGGAAGAGTGTCAGGCCGCGGTTCTGCACCTCGGTCAGGGCCGCTTACCGTCGCCTGCCCAGACCATGGACGCCGGTCCCCTATCGTCTGAAGATGAACCCGGACCGCAGCCACACCCTTCGAAACGCTCGCGGCCGGACCTGGCCGACCGCGAACAGGCATTCGCCCACCTACGGGAAATCGCCGAATTTTTTCGCACCACAGAGCCCCATTCGCCGGTTTCATACCTGCTTGAAAAAGCAGTTAAATGGGGCAGCATGCCGTTACACGAACTGATGTCGGAACTGATTCCCGATGATGGTTCATTGAAACACTACGGCATGCTCACCGGCGTTAAAACGGATATTTAATCGACCAACAAGAGGTTAGGACTATGACCGACAGCATTCACGACAAATTGAAAAGAGTACGCAAACCACGGGTTCATATCACCTATGATCTGGAAACCAATGGCGCACTCGAAGCAAAGGAACTCCCTTTTGTCATGGGCGTTATGGGTGATTACTCAGGCGACAACGCTGACAATAAAAAATCATTGAAAGAGCGCAAGTTCTCCCAGATAGATGTGGACAACTTCAACGAACTGATGGGCAAAATAAACCCTCAGCTCAAACTTAAGGTGGAAAACACGCTGGCCAACGATGATTCCCAGATAGCGGTTGACCTGGATTTTCGCAGCATGGATGATTTTGAACCGCACAAGCTGGTAGAACAAATCGAGCCGCTCAAGCAGATGCTGGATACCCGCAACAAACTGCGCGACCTGCTGACCAAGGCAGACCGATCCGAAAACCTGGAAAAAATTCTCGAAGATATTCTGAACAACACGGACGCTCTTAACTCCCTCTCGGGAGAGCTGGGCCTGAACGAACCAACAGGAGCATAACATCATGAGCGCCGAACAAACTGCAGTAGCGCAAGCACAGGAAGCTGACGTTCAGGAACTCAGTCTGCTGGAGCAGGCACTGGCTTCCACCCGCCAGACCCCGCGGGACGAAGCCCAGGATCTCCTCAAGACCCTTACCGAACAGGCGCTGAAAGGCACAGTCAGTTGGGACAGAAATCTCGCAGTGACAATCAACGCCGCGATAGATGCCATCGATCAGGCCATGTCCAGACAGCTTGCGGCTGTGATGCATGCGGAAAAGTTCAAGAAGCTGGAAGGCTCCTGGCGTGGCCTGCATCACCTGGTCAGCAACGCGGAAGCCAGTTCTGACCAGAAGATCCGACTATTGAATATCAGCAAAAAAGAACTTGGCCGCGATCTGGAAAAAGCGGTTGAATTCGACCAGAGCCAAATATTCAAGAAAATCTACGAAAGCGAATTCGGCACGGCGGGCGGTGAACCCTACGCCGCGCTGATCGGCGATTTTGAGTTCTCTTCGCACCCCGAAGATATTTCACTGCTCAGCAAAATCTCCAACGTAGCCGCTGCCGGATTCTGTCCCTTCATTTCTGCCGCTTCGCCCAACATGTTCGGCTTCGAAACCTTTACTGATCTTACCAAACCGCGCGATCTTGAAAAGATTTTCGATTCCGCAGAGTACATCCAGTGGCGCTCGTTCCGCGAGTCCGAAGACTCCAGGTTCGTTGTTTTAACACTACCTCGTGTGCTGGCACGCGCACCCTACGGCGCCAATACCAAAACCGTCGAAGCCTTCAACTATGAAGAAATTGAACCGGGCATCAACGGCAAATCAGTCGCGGCTGATCACGAAGATTATTGCTGGATGAACGCAGCCTATGCCATGGGCGGTGTCGTTAATCAGGCCTTTGCCGAGTATGGCTGGTGTACCAGCATTCGCGGTGCAGAAGGCGGCGGCAAGGTTAAAGGCCTGCCGTGTCATACCTTTGTTAGCGATGATGGCGATATGGATCAGAAGTGCCCCACGGAAATCGGGATTACCGACCGTCGGGAAGCGGAACTAAGCAAACTCGGATTTCTACCCCTGTGTCATTACAAGAATACCGACTACGCCGTGTTTTTCGGGGCGCAAACCACCCAGAAACCCCGGAAATTTGCCGAGCCTGACGCCAGCGCCAATGCCGCAATTTCAGCGCGTCTGCCGTATATTATGGCCACTGCCCGGATTGCACACTTCCTGAAAGTTATGGCCCGCGACAAAATCGGCAGCTTTATGGAAGCGGATGAAGCCGAAGCCTGGCTGAATCGCTGGATCAAACAGTATGTTAACTCCAGCCCTGGTGCCAGTGCTCAAATGAAAGCCCGCTACCCACTGGCAGAGGCCAAAGTGGAAGTTAAAGAAATACCCGGTCAGCCTGGCGTATACAGCGCTGTGGCATGGCTGCGTCCCTGGCTGCAAATGGAAGAACTGACCGCCTCGCTGCGATTGGTAGCCAATATACCCAAAGCCGGTTAATTATTGGCTGACATGACAGTTCGGCGACACTTTCGCCGGACCGTCACGTCATTTTTACGAAACAAAGCTCAATACAGCGGTCGTTGCAGTTTATTCACGAATTTATCAACACACATATTTTTATTGATTAATTTCACAATTTTATCTTTCGATAATGTGTATAATGCGTCACAGCCGAGCCGATACCGGCTACTCATTGGACGCCATCCTCAGATCAAGGAACGAAACTATGCGATCACTTCTATTTGCGCCTTTACTATTAATCAGTGCATCGGTGCAAACCATTGCACAGACAGTCGAGCGACACGAATCCACCAATGTGTATCAAAGCATTTCCGATGATGCCCTTTTGATTGTCACACCTTACGGCGATCAGGACGAATTTCTCGCTTATTTTGAGAATTTCGAAAGTCCACTGGACAACAAAGCAAAATTGTACAAAAAAGAAACCACGGCACAGCATTCGGAAGACGGGTTTTATTTCCGACTCAAGGGAAGCGATCAGATCAATATTCAGAATAAAGGTCGGAGCATTCTGACTAACGGCTCGCTGATTCCCTATATCGAAGTACTTGATGGCCGTAAACCGGCTACGAAAATGGTATTTCGGGAACGTGCCGGTACCTTCGAGGCCGACAAGGCAGTCAATCGATACAAAGCATACCAGGGACTGGCCAACAGTAAAATCGAAGCCAACAAGCAGATCGATGCCGCACGCATGAACTTTGAAAAAACCTGCAACACCACAGCGAAACTGACCATTGACTGGCCGGCTTTCGAAAAGCAGGACATGAAATCTGCACCGGGAATGCTGCAGGGCCACCTGGTCGCACTGGCAGAGATATGCAGCATGGATAACGATTATCTGGCGGCGATACAATCCATTAAAGAAGTTAACGTGACGCCCGCAAAAGCGCGAGGCGACCACCGGGTAACTCACAACGGCAATATTCTCAGTATCGAGTTCGACGACACATCAGCCAACGTGGCCGATGTTGGCCGGGAACTCATTTTAAAGGCAATATGATAAAACCCACCTGGAATTATCCATTTAAAACACAAAAGGACGAACCATGAAAAAGCAAATACTGTTCACTCTGATCGCAGCGACTATGGCTTCCGGTGTCAATGCCGGCGTTGCAGAAACTAAAGCCATGCGCAGTGCGGATACCGCCATTGCAGAATCTGTCACCAAAACCAAGGCGGCTTGCGGTAATGCTGCGCTGGAAGTGAATGTCGCCTGGGATCAGGTTGAAGCAGTCACCGAGAAAAATGCCGAGTTGATCACCAAGAAAAACTCCAAGCCCGCTTACGTCATTTCCGAAATTGGCGGCCGTACCGCCGCCGCACTGGAAGCGTTGCAAAAAATCTGTACCGAAGATGCAGATTATAAAGACGCCATTTCCAAAATGTCGAAAGTTGAAGTCACACCAAAAGACAGCTATGACGACTACGTGACTGAATTTGCGCTGGAAGGCGACACATTGAAAATAACCAATGGTTTTTACATGACTCGCACAGCTTCCGATTTCATGAAGCGTATCAAAGAATTGTATTAATCGTTACGCAGGGCGGGTTGACCCGCCCTGTTTACTTTTCGGTTCACCCTCTTTTTCACCTCATCTCGTCGCCATTGAACACGAAGGTACGCAACAATGCGTCCATCCGGCTGACGCGAGAACCGCTCCCTGCTGACCCGATCTTCGGCAACCGTTATTGGTTTATCGATCTCAACGCCGGCAGTTTAATCATACCAATCAAGCGTCGGACACGAATCGTTCAAGCGCCAAAAAGCCATACCGATGAGAATGGCATGACACAGCTCACCTGTTAATCGTGTTGCCTATCGCACGCTGGAGACTTTATCATGCACAGCGTCGACGGTCCTGTTTCTGGGCAGAAAGCGATCAACACATCGGGTGTGACTGTTCACGGCGAAAATCAACCGACTTCGAAAAGATGAACCGGTAACCATATTCAAGTAACATCCCCCCAACCAGAAGAACTTCAATCATTATTCAGGAGACGAACTATGTTAAACAACGCTCGCGGATCAGTTTTAAGTGCTGTAACACTGGCGCTCGGTGCAGCACTGATGACGGGCTGTGCATCTAATGCCCGTATTGACGAAGCAGCCAGTGATGCCCAGCGCGCACTCGAAACCGCTCAGGAAGCACGGGACCTCGCACAGGAAGCCCTGCGCACCGCCACCGCGGCGAGCCAGTCTGCGGATGCTGCCCAGGCCTGCTGTGCAGAAAACCGGGATGCGCTGGAGCGCGCCATGGAGCGCATGCAGCGAAAGTAGTACAACGTCGGTCGGGTGGCACCGGGGCAGGTGCCGCGTTACGTCGGTCTAATAACCCGCGTGAAGCGGACGTTGTGGCTCACTTTTCGGTTTGGTTATAACCGTCGGCAGGCCATTGGCGGCCAGGAACACTTCGGTTACCTTGTCCCAGTCGACATCGGCTGCCAACTGGTCACCCCTTTGCGCCAACAGCAATGAGATTTGCTCTATAAGACGCTGTTCGCCGCTGGTTAAATCCGTCTCGTCGCCATCGGGATAGACTACCGGGTGTACTTCAAGCATGAGACGCCCGCCGGATATTGCCAACTTGAAAGGTTGATCCACAATGGTCACTGGCGTCCCGGTTTCAACCCGCGATACCAAAGCAGCAATGTGCTCCGGATACAGTCGCACACACCCCTGGCTGACGCGCATACCGATACCGTCCGGACGATTGGTCCCGTGAATAAGGTAACCCGGCCTGTCCAGCACCAACGCATATTCACCCAACGGATTGTCCGGGCCGGGCGGCACCGAGACCGGGAGTTCCAGACCGCGCGCAGCGTAGTCGGCACGTACATCCCGGGTCGGATACCAGGTCGGATTCTGCAATTTTTTAATGATCCGGCTATTGCCGACTGGCGTTTGCCGGTCCACCCGACCAATGCCGACCGGATAGGTCGTCACCATAGGGCTGCCCGTCGCTGAATCCTGATGAAAATAATACAGGCGCATTTCACCGCGGTTGAGCACAATACCTTCACGGGGTGCGTCCGGCAGAATAAACCGGGTAGGAATTACGACAGGGGTCGCCTCACCGGGCAGCCAGGGGTCGACATCGGGGTTTACCTTGCGAATTTCGCCGAATCCAAGACTGTACAGGCGGGCGATATCCAATAGCGTGTCGTCCGGCTTTGCCTGAATCACCTGCACACCGCCAATCAGCTGACTGTCTGCCGGCATAATCTGAAAAGTTTCCGCGTGCGACGCGCTGAACAGCGCATACAACAAACCGGGCAGAATCCCGTATTTCCACAACGGCTTCACGGCGCGGCGCGCCAATACACTGGACGAAAGCAGGTTTATCCCGGAATAAATACACTGACGCATTGTGACAGGAACTTCTCGATAGCTGGAGATGGCGTTTCGGTGGTGTTCCCCTACCGCCGATATAGCTTAAAAGACAGGCCGAAGGCTTACCAAAGGGTTGCCCAGCAGCACAGCCGCTGGCATGGTAACACAGTTAACACAGTCGTTCGCCAACATGCGGTTTTTGGAGACGCTGGCCGCTCAGGAACTACGCGTGTTAGCTTCAATACCGTATAACAAATTGGCACATCCATGTGCCCGCGACTCGGGACCAGCGGCCCCGGCCAAACCGGTTATTCAATCGTAATCTGATCGAATGCCGTCGAGGCATTGAAGGTTAATGTACCGAATGCGTGCCGTCCCGCCGGTAGCGACAGGGTGAAACAAGACTCGCCGAAGGTGTAGCCGCCCGGTGTCTGCACGAGATTTTGAGCAAGATGCACACCTTCGCCATTCAACCGGAAGATCATGTATTGGTTCTGCGACGTGTTGTTCAGATACTTTGTACATACCTGATAATTTCCCGCGGCCTGAACCTCTATGGGCCATTCGGTCGCAAAACCGTAAGTGTCACGGATCTGGGCAAACCACCCCACATTTTGACTGTTTCCCAATAACGGCAGCACGGTTACATTCTGCGACAGCAGCGCATTCTCTTCGTCGAGAACAACCGTTCCGTCGCCCACGACACCGGCATGCAACCCCAGTGTATCGGCAGCCGGGTCATACATATGCGCAACCCGCTCCCGTACCAGGCCACCGACCAGATTAATGTTTGCACTTTGCGACCCCAGACCCCGCCAGCCAAACGCCGCAACACCGTCGCTCAGCGCCATGTCTGTAGGGAAAAAATCGCCATAGGATGGATAGGCCGGGTTAGGCAACTGATTCACTGCACCATTGTCCAACGTGCCGAACTCCACCCATTGCTGTACCGATTGATTTGCGCTTACATAACCACTGTGCTGGCGGAAAACCTTCACAGTGTCGCCGTTGTCCTGCAGGTAAGCCATGGCCTGATTGCCGTCAATCGCCACCAGGGGGACGGTGCCAACCTGAGAAAACATCCCATCGCTCTGCAAGGTGTAACTTCCAGAGGAATAAACCGGCTTGTAGAAATTCACAGACCCCGTATTACCTATGCCGCTGCCCACCACAACTTCGTTATACGAGTTTATTGCCACTGACCTGCCAAACCCTGGCGTAATGGATGTGACAGCCTGCAGACTGCTCCAGCCCGACGTGCCATTCCAACGCGAATAATAGACCCGCCCGCTATAAGGATCATCCAGTGTCGGGGGTACCGCCACGACCATGAAATCCCGGCTGATATCGACCGTGACCTTGCCCCGCCCGGCCGGAATGGCACCGAAATTCGAGGATTTTTCCCAAGACTGATTGCTTTCATCGTAAGTCAGGACTTGCACCACGCCCTGCGCCGCATCGGCATAAACGATATGCTGGTTTGACGCCGCAATATCAAACCCGGCGCGTCCCGGATAGAGGCCCGGTTCGTCGAGAAGGAGTGGCTCCACGACGCCATAACAGTCAACCACGCCGTTAACCTCCGGGCAAATCGGTCCCAAGCCGCTGTTCAGCGAACGGTCAGCAATAAACAGGGCGGGCGTGCCGTTGCCATTAACGTACGGGTAATAGCGCATGGTCGCCACAATCCAGCGGTCCGAGAGCGCCACATTGCTACCGAGGTTCATGGGCAACGGGTTAATGCCAGGCCCTGCGTCAAATCCGAGACGCTCCACGGTATGCACATACTGATAGCTCAAAAGCGGCTCGTCCTGCAAATCCGTAAACAGGTAAAGAGCGCCGTTGCGTGCCGAGATTCCGCCCGGATATTGCTGCGGTCCGGGTGCAATCGACCCATCCTGATCAGCGGATACCAGCGTGTACTCTTTGCGGCGGTCGACCGACGTGCCAAATTCCGCCGAATTGACCTGCACGCCAGGCTTCGGTACCAATTCCAGCGCGACAGTTGACGTAGCGGCACTGCTCAGGAAGGCCCCCAGTACCACAGAGCAGAGTCCGGATCCGATTGTGGTTCTACTTTTTGTAATCATTGATTTCTCACTTTTTCAGGTTCCTTGAAAGGGTAGTGTTTTCGCAGTAACGAACATGTAAACAGCCAGCTGCGGCCCCAGCGTTCTTTACATCCGGTCCCTATCGGCGATCGCTGCCTCGATGCAACAAGGCCGACGGCTATGAAATTGAAGCCAGGAAAAAGTCGGAAATAAGGACCGGTACAGGATTTTCTTTAATTAACACATGAATATCTATACGAATAATCGGATCTCAGCCGCAGGTGCGGCATATCCCACATTATTTGTGATGCGCATCTCGCTTTAGCCACAATCTCAATGCCTGACATCGCCGGCCACCGCCTGTAGCGTTGCCGGATGGAAAGCCGCCCGACCTGGCTGTGCTTGCAAAAACTACAGCGCATGTGCGTAAAACCTGAACCGGTTTTTGATTGTACAAGGGCAAAACGCTGCTTCGCCCGAGACAAAGCTCGTCAAGCCGCACTGGCGCGGATAATGCTTATATCAACCGGCAGAGGCCTGTCGGGCAGGCCGGCCACATACCTTATCGGGAGATCACGAGGAGAATGCCGAATGGCACGATTCAATGCGAAAGTTGTGGTAGTAACCGGCGCGTCTGCCGGGGTAGGTCGCGCCACTGCGATAGCCTTTGGCCGCCATGGTGCCAGCGTAGCGCTGTTGGCACGCGGCTCGGACGGCCTGGAGGAAGCCGCCCGCGAGGTTTCCCAGGCGGGTGGCCGCGCACTGGTAATACCCACCGACGTCGCCGATGCCAGCCAGGTGGATGCAGCGGCAGACCGCATTGTCGCTGAACTTGGGCCAATTGACATCTGGGTCAACTCGGCCATGGTTACTATGTTCTCGGGGTTTAACAGCATGACCAACGAAGAATTTGACCGGGTCACCCAGGTAACCTATCTCGGTACCGTATACGGAACACGTGCGGCACTGAGGCATATGCGGCCACTCAATCGGGGTCGTATCATCCAGGTCGGCTCTGCACTTGCCTACCGCTCAATACCCCTGCAATCGGCATATTGCGGTGCCAAAGCCGCGATCCGCGGTTTCACCGATGCCGTGCGGGTTGAGCTGATGCAGGAGAAATCCAATATCTGCATGACTATGGTGCAATTGGGCGCGGTCAATACCCCGCAGTTTGAATGGGCGCGTTCGCGCATACACGCCCGCCCCCAGCCATTGCCACCGATCTACCAGCCCGAAGTTGCTGCCGAATCCATCCTGTTAGCGGCGTCGCGAAGACGACGCGAGGTGTGGAGTACCTTCTCCACATTCAAAACCATTGTCGGCGGATTTTTACTGCCCGGTATCGGCGACCGGATGGCACTGAAACAGGCTTACTCCGGCCAAAAAGACACCGAGTCTCCCATACCACCCGATCGCCCGGACAACCTTTACACGGCCGTCGACCGCAATTTCGGTGCCCATGGGCGTTTCGATGACCAGGCAAAAAACAAAAGCTGGTATTTAAAAGCCAGTGAACACAGAACGCCCCTGCTGTTTGGCGCGCTGGCATTGGCCACAGCGGTGGGCAGCCGCCTGGTCGCCAAACGATTGCGCACCTCGCATTAGGGAGCCTGGGCATTGAAGGGTAAGCAAGTACCTACTAACCCCATTGCGGATTACGCGCTGATAGGCAACCTGCGCTGCGGCGCACTGGTGGCAAAAACCGGCACTATCGACTGGTTCTGCCCGCCCAAATTCGACGCACCGGCGTGCTTTGCCGCCCTGTTGGGCGCGCCGGAAAACGGGCAATGGCTATTGACGCCGGCGTCAGCGCAGTTTTCGGTCAGCCGTCGTTATCTGCCGGATACCCTGATACTTGAGACAACATTTTCAGTTGCGTCGGGTGAAGCCCGCGTTCTGGATTTTATGCCCGTGGACAGCCACTGTCAGATAATTCGTATCGTGGAAGGATTAAGTGGCTCAGTAGACCTGGTCATGAAGTGTGTGCCACGCTTTGAATATGGTCGCCAGATTCCAGCGGTGGAAAACCGCCGCACCATTGTTTTTAACCATGAGCAGGGCCACCTCATACTCGACACCGATATCGCCCTGGACGTAGAGAGCGATGCCTGCGCTACTGGCCGGTTCACGGTGGAGGCTGACAAGCGGCATTTTTTCGTGCTGACGTTTTCCCACGAGGACACCACGGCGCGCACACCGCCGGTCGACAAGGAACTCGAGACCTGCACACGCTGGTGGCGGGATTGGGCCAGTCGCAATAACTACCGGGGGCGATGGCCGGAAGCCGTCAGCCGGTCGCTGATTGCCCTGAAAGCCTTGACCTACGAACCCACTGGCGGAATGGTGGCTGCACCGACGACTTCCCTGCCGGAAATCCCGGGGGCATGGGCCAACTGGGACTACCGCTACTGCTGGATTCGGGATGCTGCACTGGTCCTGGATATCTTCCTGCGGCGTAATTACCACGAAGAAGCGGTCGCCTGGCGGGACTGGCTGCGCGACGCCGCGTCTCACCCGGATTCAATCATGCATACGGTTTATGCTGTCGGCGGGCAGCTGCCACCTGAAGAACGCGAACTGCCGTGGCTGTCCGGATACAATGGTGCCGCACCGGTACGCGTCGGCAACGCGGCCCGTTCCCAGTTCCAGATTGATCTGCGCGGCGAATTGCTGGACGTATTCCACCTTGCCCGCCGCAGCGGACTGGATAGTGACGACGCAATGTGGGCCCTGCAATTGCAGCTCCTGGAACACCTGGAGACCAGTTGGCAAAAGCCGGACGCCGGCATTTGGGAGTTCCGGGAAGAAGGTCTCCAGCTAACCCATTCCAAGGTCCTCGCCTGGGTGGCTTACGACCGCTCCATTAAAGACGCCGAAGCGTTTGGGCTCGACGGCCCCGTCGACCACTGGAAATCGCTGCGTGAAAAAATCCGGGCCGACATCTTGATGAATGGACTCCACCCCGAGGGCGGCTATTTCACCCAGACGTATGGCTCCGACGAAACCGACGCCAGTCTGCTGCAAATTCCCGAGTTTGGCTTTCTGCCGGCAGATGATCCGCGCATGCTGGCTACCGTGAAAAAAATAGAAGAGGATCTGGTCATGGACGGCTTTGTTTACCGCTATAAAACAGATGGCTACCGCGAGGGCGCCTTTCTGCCGTGTACCCTCTGGCTGGCCAACAACTATATGCTGGCCGGTCGACGTAAAGACGCTGAAACGCTGTTTGAGCGGGTGCTGAGCGTGTGCAACGATGTCGGCTTGCTGGCTGAGGAGTATGACCCACGCTCCGGCTATCTGCTGGGTAACTTTCCGCAGAGCTTCACTCATCTGGAACTGATCAATAGTGCCGAGCTGATTGGCGCGGGTGAACACGTCTACCGCAGCGGCGACGAATAGAATCGTTAGCGAATCGCCCCGGAAACGCTGAACCAGATTCACACTTTTGTTACACCGGACCGTCCCATGCGGTCAACGCTGGCCTGGAATAACGACTACCGGGCACGCTTCCGAAAACCCAGTGCAGCGCCATGGCGCCAGCATACATTGCGCACAATGACCCCGCAGTCTATTATTCCAGTCCCACAGGGACGCCTCGCCATGTCGCCCTTCCTTAACCTGTGCGCAAAAAACTTTCACGTTCACGTCCGACTCATAAGAACAGGTGACCATTCAATGATTATTCGTCCATTTGCAGAAAAAGACCGTGCAGACGTCATCACACTGTGGCAACAGACAGGTCTTTCAGTACCGCAAAACGATCCGGGAAAAGATATCGACCGAAAAATGCAGGTCAACCCGGAGCTGTTTCTGATTGGTGACATTGAGGGCGAGGTGATTGGCACCGTTATGGCGGGTTACGAAGGTCATCGCGGCTGGATCAATTATCTTGCGGTGAAGCCGAGCCAGCAGCGAAACGGTTATGGTCGCAAACTGATGGAAGCCGCAGAAAAGCTGCTACACGAAAAGGGCTGCCCAAAAATAAACCTGCAGGTCAGACGCACCAATACTGACGTCATTAACTTCTATTTTGCCATGGGATACGGCGATGACAATGTCGTTGGTCTGGGCAAACGGTTGATTCCGGATTGACAACTCCGCGAAGATCTTTCCGATTGTCAATGAATAATTAATAGTCCGTTTTCACATCTCACAAGGAAATAACCATGAATATAACCGGCAATATTAATTACGTCGAAATACCGGCGCGCGATATCGAAGCAACAAAGCACTTTTTTACCACCGCTTTTGACTGGCAATTCGTGGATTACGGCCCCGACTATGCGGCTATGGAAGGTGCGGGTCTCGATGGCGGCTTTTATAAATCCGATAACATCGCAACGCCTGATAATGGCAGCGTATTGGTCGTACTTTACAGCGCCGAGCTTGAAGAGACGGTCGAACGCGTAAAATCAGCTGGTGGGACCGTTGTTAAGAATATATTTCCCTTCCCAGGCGGCCGCCGGTTTCATTTCGTCGACCCCAGTGGCAATGAATTTGCCGTGTGGTCCGAGCCCGAAGCCTGATCTACCCTGCCTGCCTGATCATTCAATTCTGCCCTGATGTCACACAACTGACAAAAATCAGAAATATTTGTGTAACGCCCGTGGCATATCGTGCGTCCCCTCAAAGCAATCATTCACGCCATTCGCGGGTGTGACCGAGGGGATTTTTATGCGACTGACACGATTTCCGCACAGAAGACAGCTCGTTGTCGCTGTGGGATTGATACTGGCCGGTAATACGACTGCGCAGGAAGCGGAAGAAATACGGGATATATTGGTGCTCGGCAGCCGCGGCGCGCTGGTCAATGCAATCGAACGCCAGCGAGAATCCGACAAGGTGTCCAGCGTCGTGGACTCCGATGCAATGGGGAACTTCGCGGATATCAATGTCGCCGAATCGCTGCGCCGCGTTCCCGGTATTATGGTCGAAAACGACCAGGGCGAAGGCCGCTATGTGTCGGTGCGAGGTATGAATACCGATCTCAATGCCATGACCATCAATGGCGTCAGCACCGCTTCCCCCGAGAATCGCCGGGGCATTATGCTGGATGGTGTACCAACCGACATGCTCGATTCCATGACGGTTTACAAAACCCTGACACCAGATCTGGATGCCGACACCATTGGTGGCGCAATCAACCTGGAAACCATCAGTGCCTTTAAATTCGATGGGCTGCATGCGCGCTTAAAAGCCGAAACATCCTACAACGATTTGAGTAAAGACAGCAGTAACCCCAAACTGGCCCTGATCGCCACCAACCGGTTTAAAATGGCGGGCGGTGAACTGGGTGTCGCGATGACCCTCAGTGATCAAACACGGCGCATCGTTTCCATCAATAATGAAACTGGCGGCTGGGGTGAAAACTACCTCGACTCCGATTACGAAATGCGTTCCTACGATATCGAGCGCGAGCGCCAGGGCATAGTGGTGAATTTTGATTTTCATGCCGACAGCGGCAACAAATACTACACCCGCATTTTTCACAACGACTATACCGAAACCGAAAGCCGCACCAAATGGGAAACACGCTCGCTGGAAGAAGAAGCAACGGTTGACGGCAACATCTTTACCTATCCATTCCAGCGTATAGACACGGAATCGCGACCGCGGGTCGAATTGCGCAGCATCAGCTCCGTCCAGATTGGCGGTGAATTCGCGTTTGGCGACAGAACGACACTGAAAGCCGAAATCTTTGCCTCGGAAGCAGAACAGGACGATACCGACAAATGGAATGTGATCTTCCGCAGCATCGAACTGGATCAGCCCATGACCTATGACAACAGCGATCCACGTCAGCCGACCCTCAACTTCGCCCCTGAACTTTACCTCCCCGAAAACCTGCCGCTGCGCGCCCTGGAATACGAATACGCATTGACCCGCGATGAGGAAATGGGCTTCCGCGCTGATCTCAACTTCAGCCTGACCGACAGCACTGAACTGCAATACGGCCTCAAATACCGTACCCGCGAGAAGAACAACGACTTTAACTTCTGCGGTTACGAGCCGGTGGCAGATTCCACCCTGGCCGATTACCCCAACACGGAAATCGGCGCCTACCTGAACAATCGCCACGGCCCCGCACCGACCGTTGCCAGCGTCCACGCAATGGCACAAACCCTTGGCAATGGCACGATTGCGCTTTCTGACGGAACCACTTGTCGCGCGCCCGGTGACGTCTGGACGATGAGCGGCGATGAAGACGAAGAGTCCATCGCCGCAGACTGGTACACCGACGAAGACATTTTGGCTGCCTATGCCATGGCAACCACTCAAGTGGGTGCTGTGACCTATATTTACGGCGTGCGTTACGAAGACACCCAGGCCAACTACACCGGTAAACTCTATGACGGTGACGCCTTTGGCGGCACTGTCTCCTACGACAAGGACTACAGCTTTCTGGCACCGTCCCTCAATGTCAAAATTGACCTGACCGACGACAAAGTCCTGCGCGTCGGCCTGTTCCGTTCACTGGTGCGACCCGGCTTTGGCGAATCCGCAGCGGGTGCGGAAATTGATCTGGAAGACAACGAAATCGATGGCGGCAACCCCTTCCTCGACCCCACCACCGCGTGGAACCTGGATTTAAGTTACGAATGGTACCTGAGCCCGGAAACTTTCTTCAGCGCCGGGATTTTTCACAAGGAAATTGATGACGCCATTCTGGCTATTGATGCAGCCAACATCACGCTACGCGGCCAGCAATGGGATCGCGGTGAAACCTACATCAATGCCGGCAGCAGCAGTATCACCGGCCTTGAGCTCGGCTTCCAGACAGCATTTGACAACGGTTTCCTCTTTTCGCTCAACTACACCTATGCCGATGGCAGCACGGATTTGCCGGAAGACTCCGCCTTTGGAGTGCGTACTATTCCCTACCTGAAGCAGGCAGAGCACACCGGTAACATCGCACTGGGGTATAACAAATCCGCCTGGGATGTGCGACTCGCCGCCAACTATCGCAGCGAATTCCTGGATAGCATTGGCAATGACGCACTGTACGACCGCTTCACCAGCGACCACATGCAGGTAGATCTGACCGCACGATACAGGGTCAATGACAACCTGAGCATCAACGCCGCCGCGATCAATCTCAATGATCGCCCTGAGTTTTACTACTTCGGTAATGAACAACGGCTGTCGCAGTATGATGAATTTGGCAGCACTTATGAACTGGGTCTTACGTATACGTTTTGAATAGCGCTTCTTTCCTTCGCCCCGCTCTGCGGGGTTTTTTTGTAGGTAAATATTATGAATATAAAAGTTTTTCTCCTGATGCTGATCCTGTTGCCAACTATTTACGCACAACACGCATCCGCCAACTCAACTATCTTAAATTTCTCGCAGCCGCCGGAAGCGCCGGACGAAGTTTACGTACTGATCGAAATTCCCGCCGGCAGCACAACCAAATATGAAATCGACGCAGAGACGGGTTTCCTGTTTGTTGATCGCTACCAGTCCATGCCGGTCGTCTATCCGGCCAATTACGGCACACTGCCTTCCACGCTTGCGGGCGATCAGGACCCGCTGGACGCCCTGGTCTACACCCGCGAGCCCATCGTACCCGGTGCATTGATCAAGGTGCGTCCCATTGGCATCCTGCATATGCTGGACGCCGGTGAAGAAGACGACAAACTGATTGCCGTCCCAACCACCGAAATCGATCCAACATTTGCTGATATAAATACTATCACCGACTTGCCCGCCATCGAACGCGAACGCCTGCTGGCGTTTTTCCGAATCTACAAAGACCTGCCCGCAGGCCGCAAGGAAGTGAAAATTGATAAGCTGGAAGGCCGAAAAAAGGCTTTAGCGGTAATACGCGCTGCGGTGGCAGCCTATAACTCGCAGGCAACACCAGCCGAATCGTCGCAGCAACGGCAGCAGTTGACGCCGTAATGGTTTGCGTGGGTGATCTGGAAAATCATCCGTCCTCAAGCGATATTCCGAGGCCAGTGGAAGGTCACAACTGATTCGAACTGCTCGGCGATGGAAGCTGGTGTAAGCCCATCGGAATTTTGAACGCTTATTCGGAAGACTAGCCGCTGGGGCCAATTCTATGAGAATATTGACCGCACCCATGTTGCAATGCGGTTAAAATTCCGACTAGAAGCGTGTAGCGCCCGGTTTTCGGATTCGCCAGCCAACATTCTGACAAAGCATTGTGAGCGCCCATGAGAACTCCCGCAGGCTATCAATGGTTGACCGAGCACTACCAGCTGCCGGTCATGCCGCTAAACCCCGTGTGCTATATCGACTCCACCATTCGCAGCCGGGAGGAGAAAGACGTAGGCGACGCACGGCTCATGCTGTTCGAGCCAAAGTACCAACCGGAAACCAATCTCGCAGGTCAGTCGCAGTTCGCCATGCGCTACGAAGGTGTCAATCTCCAGCTGTTGGCTCTCTTGTTTCATCGCGAGGGCACGACCGTGGATTTACCCCGCGGGGCATAGTGCTTCCGGTTTCCGCTGTTATTCTGGCTAACCTGAATAATTACATCGCCGTACTGGAGGTCTTCTCGCGCCCCTTGCGAAGTATGACTCGCTATTCACCAGATTTACCTCATCTGTCGGCCGAGGGTAACGACGCCGTATACTTCCGCTACTTTGATGCCACCCCTCATGCCGAATTCCTCTATCAGGCATTGGAGCGCACCGTGGAAGAAGATTTACAACAGGAAATCGACTTCCTGTTGGGTTTTGATAAAGCCTATAGCCGCTTAAATAATCTGCTGGATTGGCCCGGCCACAGCCTGGAATTATTTGTTCGCGTGGTGCACCACAATAACGGCAGCCTTTCCAATACCAAGCGTAAAAGCCATTTCGCCTGGATGACAGAAGTAGAGATTGCCTAGGCCGAATCAGGGGTGCGAGAAAGTTTTGCCCATTTAAACAAAACATCGTCGCAGGAAAATTCATTGAACCCCTGAGTGAAGCTGTTGAGCGAAGACGAATCGGACGCTCCCCATGTTCAACCTGGGCCGCAAAGCAGTGGCGACACCTGTCAGCTTTACTCCTGGTTCAGGATTTCAAGATAGGCGGTATAGGCGTATAGCCGGTTTCGCTTCTGCCCGGTCAATTCGTGCACCAGATTAAGGTCCGTTTGTGCCAGTCGCTCCATTACCTTGCCAGCAGTAGCAGGGGCCAGCCCCAGGGCAATTGCACTATGTTTCACCGACAATGCCAGCACGTTTAACGAAATTCTTAAAATTGACTATAAAATGGCCATCCGGACTACGCTGCTGGCTGTGCGTATGAAGCGCACCAGTAGATGAGCGCACAAGACAAGGGAAGGTTTTCGCGCTTTCAGCCTGCAACCTTCGGGATTTATGATGTTTTTGATGTAGTGCAATTGCCCTGGGGCCAGCCCGGTCTTTTCCACGATCCTGCCGATGTTAAGTATGGGGTTCTCAAACAGCGCATCCAGCACCTGATTGGCCGACCCCGCCAAGCGGCCCGGTTGTGGCAGCATCGCCTTGTGCTGGTTACGCAGATCGTTCAGCCGCCGGGCCGTAACTACAGCCTGGCTGGCGGTTTCAGCCACGGCGGCTACAAAAAACAATAGCCACGCCTCCCAGTCGCCGGTGAGTCTAACCTGCTGCAGGTGCTCATAGTAGGCCTGCCGATGCTTTTTAAAGAACACGGATAAATACAACAGTGGCTGACTGAGCACGCCGGCCTGCACCAATATCAGCGGAATCGGTCTACTGGTTGCGTCCTTGCAGTGCATCATAGAATTCGACCTGGCCCTGAAATATCAGATTTTCCGCCGGAAAATCGGCAAACTGAGCTCCAGCGCGCTGGAACGTTAAACCCTACTGAAAATCAATCACCTCAAAATCTCGCAAAGTCATGGATTCATCCACATCCCAGCCAGCAATATTCTTGTGAGAGCTCTGGTATTTCTCAGAATAAACCATCTCGCCGATCTCCATATACAAGGAGAACTTTTGAATCTTTGCCGGTTTCGATTTTTTACCGTTACCAAAGGTGATTTGGGGCTCAGACACCTTGGGTAATTGCTTCAGGATCTCAACCGGTAAAGCCAGTTCGCCTGTATCTGTTTTTATGCGGAAAGCAGTCGTATTGCCGGCATCATCGGTTGCAATGCTAATTTGCACAAGGCCGAAAGGCGCTGGCACGGTGGTTGTGAACTGTCGGTGCTCCCACGGGGCTGAATGGCCGAAAGTGACCGGCATTGATGCACAGGCCGACATGGTCATTAACGCCAGCATGGGCGCGATCAGTAAATATTTCATAAGCGTTACCGGTTAAACCTCTGGGAAAGCTGAATGATATCCCGCTTCTGCTCCCAGGAAAGCTCGAAATGTCGCGCATTGCTGATCATCCAGGCATACGCCTCTCTTTCCGATTCATGCAAATGCATCCTGTTCGAATGTAAATTGATATTTTCGTTCAAGTGATCTTTGATATGCACCAGCTCGTGCCCGATGGCTGCGCCGATGAAATTCAGTGGGTATTTATCATAATCGGGCGCCGCCCAAATAGTGACGGAATTGCGCGCCACCATCATATGGTCACCGTCATTGAAGTTTTCGAGATACACGCCGATGGTATGTGTGCCGCCCGTATTGGGTAATATAGCTTTGTAGACACCCGCATACTGAAGTGCGGCTTTTTTGAACTTTTCTAAACCTTTTGTCCTGTATACAAAATTGGCGATCACTTCCTTTCTCCCTTTCCGTAAAAAACCGGATCATAAACCATGGGCGTGGAGGGCTCAACAGGCAGGCTCACCAGAGCCAGGAAACACGGCTTGACCATATCGAGCTCACTGCCCTAAAATTCAACGTAACTAACGCGTATTGCGGACTATACTTTCTTGACAGGGAAATTGCACTATGATTGGTAGTCAATGTTCAATAAGTGCAACAGATAATCCTGATCCCATCCTGCTCTGAGTCGCTTATTTTTAATGCCTGCCTTTGTCG
>CAYSTJ010000015.1:0-86849 GCA_964434105.1 uncultured Cellvibrionaceae bacterium
CTGCGCTCCCAGATGGCACGTCGCGGTTTTGAATATGCAGTACAGTCTCTGAATGAGACGGGTCTTTGTAGGTGGTGTTCGAAGCGCATAGGCGGTCGGTAGTCGATGACATTGAAGTTGGCGCCGGGAGCGCAGGCGGCCCGCCTGCATAAAAAGAAGTCCGCGGAGCGGACATCCCTTAGAGCAAAGAAAGCCTGCTTTGCAGGCGCTGTGTTTATGCAGGCGAGCCGCCTGCGCTCCCAGATGGCACGTCGCGGTTTTGAATATGCAGTACAGTCTCTGAATGCGGCGGGTCGTTGTGGATGGAGTTCGAAGCGCATAGGCGGTCGGTAGTGGATGACATTGAAGCTGGCGCCGGGAGCGCAGGCGGCCCGCCTGCATAAAAAGAGGTCCGCGGAGCGGACGCCCGGTTGTGTCTGGTTGTGTCTGGTTGTTATCTGGCTGCCGGATTCCTTTTTCGAATTGCTCGTATGATTCGATTTTTTGTTCTTCATACCGTCATCGCCTGCAGTGAATGAGAACCAATTTGTCGCTTTTAGCGGCATTTTCAATTAATCTCCGTGAAACCGTTCAACTCCAGTCCATTGGGCACCACCGCCCGCTTCGTAAACTCAGAGAATCTCCATGACGCGTTGTTCAAACCCATCGCTTTGCTGTGCGTATAGCCCGGCTTTTCCCGCCTTTCAGCAATTACAACCTTACGCCGCAGGTGGCCAGCTATGAGACGATCAGGTTCGTTAAAATTCGCCGGGCTTTTCCTGCTGGCTATCCTCGGTACGGGCTGCGAAGAACAGCGCAGTCAGATCGATTCGGCGCTGTTCGATCCAGCCAACGAGGATGAGATCGAGGATGCCACCGGGGCGATTCCGGATCTGGATGATCTGGACGGTCTTGAAAAGCCGCTGGACGAGCTGGGTGAAGACCCGCTACGGGTCAGGGTAATCAAAAATCAGTTTGCTGATTCGCAACTGATCATTACGCTGGACGGCGAGGTGGACACCCGCCTGGGCACGCTGGTGGAGCGCCTGGAATGGCAACAGCTGCAGGGTCCGACTGCCGCCATTATGGAGCCGGGTAACGCCAGCACCCGCGTCGCACTGCCCCGTGTAACCCGGCGCGAAGTCCTGCATTTCCGGCTGTCAGCCGTGGCGGCCGATGGCTATGTCGATTCCGCAGTAGCGCGCGTCACCGTCCTGCCGCTCGACAATAGCATCGAGCTGATCAATGCGTCGTTTCTGGAGGCGGATGAACAGATTGTTTTCGAAATACAGCTGGCCGATCCGGCCGATGAAGAGTGGCAACTTGAATACAGCACGGCAGACGGCACCGCACTGGCGGGACAGGATTACGAAGCCGCGTCCGGCGTCGTCGTGTTCGCGCCGGATGAGCAACGTAAAGCGATTCCCGTGAACCTGCTGGAGGGCGCTGTGCGGAATGAGACCGGTTACTTCTATCTGCAACTGACCAGCCTGAACAGCGACAGGCCGTTCGCGACACAGGCAGTAGGCCTGATCGAATCTGATCCTGCCAGCGAATCGCCCTCAACATCGTCGTTTACCTTCGACGGCAGCTGCCGTCAAACTCAGCAGCAGCGGGGCGCGCTGACGGGGGTGGTGCGGTTCTCCTTGCAATGGGGAAACCCGGCCACCGGGCTGGGCCTGGTCGTGGGCGATCCCTGTGCGAACACATTGGATCGGGAGCGACCTGCCGTTGAATGTCAGAGCACGGGCGGTATGTGGTTTGCGTCGGAGAATGAGGATGGCCTGGGCGAGGAAGTTATCTGGGACAATGGCGCGCCCGAAGGGACATATCGCGTGTCGCTGACCCACCTGTCGGGACCGTCCGGGGATTTTGATCTGTGCATTTACCAGGGCGATGAAAGCCAAATGTATACCGGTACGCTGGGCAACGCTGAAACTCTGACAATCACCGAATTTGATTTTGCGGGCGCAGCACCGGGACTGCCTGGTGCATCGGGATCCAGTTCGAGCTCATCAGGATCGGGTTCAAGCTCGTCAAGCTCGACGAGTTCCAGCTCAGGTTCAACCAGTTCGAGTGCATCCAGCTCGTCCAGTTCTACAAGTTCCACCTCGAGTTCAACCAGCGCCAGCTCATCCACCTCAGGTTCGAGCGGTTCAGGTTCCAGCTCAACATCCAGCTCAGGTGCAGCATCCGGCAGTACCAGCTCATCAGGCTCCAGCACATCAACATCGAGCGCTTCCAGCTCCACAACCTCGGGTGGCACCGGCTCGTCCACTTCCAGCACCAGCTCCTCAAGTGGCAGCGGTTCTTCGAGTTCAGGGTCATCGGACGAACGACCGGATCTAGTGGCAACCCTGCGGCCGAGCGCCGATTCGGGCTGGGACGCCAACGGCAACTATTCCATACCGATAGAAGTCACCGTTACCAATCGCGGCGGGTCAGCCGCCGCGGTCTTTAAAACGTCGACAGAGCACACAGATCCGCAATATGGCTGGCTTATGACACCCTTTCAAGTTGACGGCCGGACACCCTATTATCCCCAAACAACCGAACCGCTGGAGCCCGGGCAATCGGTAACCTTTATCGGTGCAGTGTTTCTGGAGCAGGAAATGGCCGGTGAAACTGTGGAGTTGTCGGTCGTTGCCGATAGCTGTAATGGCGACGGATCCTCTATTGCGGAAAGCTATTGCCGCATAAATGAAAGCGACGAGTCCAACAACCGGTCTGCACCGATGCGGGTAGTCGTGCCGCCGCTACCAGCGACAGTGCAAAACGAGATGATCGCATTCTAATCAGGTGTAGGCTGGCTCATTGACCGCATTAAGCGCTGCTTCGGTAGGTGATTCATCGCAGGAGTTTGTGCGTGAAAGCCGTTCCTTTAAGCCGCTTTTGCCATCGTTGGCAGACCGCCATAGAGGACCGGTGCACGCATAGGGCTTTATTGATGCGCAACACCACATGATAGTGAGGACGCATAAATGAATACTTCATTGATTTGCTGTTTAGCAACCGTCGCTTGAATGCGTTGGTGGCCATTGAGCTCAAAGTTGGCCGCTTTAAACCAGAATATGCAGGCAAAATGAATTTTTACCTGAACCTGCTGGACGACTACGTGCGTGAGCCAAATGAGAATCCGTCTATAGGCATCATTTTGTGTAAGGAATGCGATCATTTCGAGGTGGAGTATGCACTCCGGGGCTTTGAAAAGCCGGTAGGTGTTTCTGGCTACGAACTGACGAGGACACTGCCACCGGAACTACGCAATAAGCTGCCCGATCCGGAGCTCCTGAAGGATGAAATCCGCAAGGAGATGGGAGACATTGAAGCATCGGATAAAATTAGATGAGCGAGTAAATTATGTTGTCAATCAATCAACACGGTAACTGAGACCCCCATCTCTTTTCGGGCACAACAGACGTTATTCGATCGTTGCGGGATGGGGGTTACGCGTGATTTTTCCTAAAACTCCAGTCGTACGCCGGCCTCTATCCGGTTGGATGAGAAGTGCCGGTAGCCCAGCATTCTGTCGTAGCGGACAAAGCCGCTGATGCCGTTGGGAATAATAAAGCTCGTGCCCAGGGCGACGTTATAGTAGTTTTTGTCGCCATCCTCGGCCTCCATCACAAAGACCTGGTTCTCGATAGGGGAGAAGGCAAAAGCGCCTTCCACGGCGTCCTGGTCCGACAGCACCTCGCTGCTCGCGCGCAATTCCAGCTGCGGGACCAGTACACCCCAGTTAAAAGGGGTCGCATACTGGGCCATCATCCCCAGGTGCATTGTGATCTGCGACATTTTCTGGTTGCCGAGCATGACTTCAAAGCCACCCGCATTGTTTTCGGCATAACCGTCAATGGAACCCTGCAGGATATCCAGTTTGAACTGCGGGAAAAGGCTCAGCGCATCGCGCGACCAGAAATACTGAGACTGGGCAGACAGAAAGAACTGCTTGCCGGCAGTGTCGCCCCGGGCCGTGGCCTGAAAGTTTTCCAGTGCGGATTGATAGCGGATGTTGCGACGCATTTCGAATTCGCTGGTGTTGTACCCCAGCTGGAAGTCATTGCTCCAGCTGTCTTTCGTATAGCTACCGAACGCAATGACGGTGGTGGTGTCGGTGTTTACCGAACCGTCCCCGAACTTGTAGTCCAGATCATTGCGCGTCACGCCCAGTGCCGCCCCGATGACTATACGGCTGTCGACGCGGTAGTCGTAGCCGACCGTCAAGGAATTCGCCGTATAATCGAAGCCGTTCTCCCATTCGGTTTTGCGTTTGTCGCCGCGCTCCAGTTGGAGGGTAGAGAAAAAGCCTGATCGGGCAAAGGCATAGTCTGAATCACCCGCCGCGCCACCCGCAATCTGGCGTGACATGCCAACCCCATTAATCGTAAGGGCTGGGGAGCCGGGGTTGCTCATGCGCTGTTGCACGGCGGATGACTGCATGCTGGCACTGGTTGCGCCCAATTGCATCATGGCGATGGTCTCTTCCGGTGCAATCCGGTTGAGAGCGGTGGCAAGCTCCGGGCTGTCTGAAGCGATCATGTCCTGCAGGGCAAAACAGCGCTCCCGCAGTTGCAGGGCGCCGGCCCCGAGTTGTTCAGGTACCGTCTGCACCAGCTCATTACAGGCCGCCTCCAGTGTCTGGGCGACTGACAGATCATTGCCCCGGCTGCCGAACCCGAGGACTGAGTCAGTCACCAGGATAGTCACCGTGGCAGGACTTGAAGGCGTCTCGGAGACGTTGTCGGTAATGGTATAGGTGAATGAATCCGTCCCGGAGAAGCCGGCATTGGGTGTGTATTGAATGGCGCCACCGTCCAGCAGCGTAACAGTGCCGTTGGCGGCCTCACCCACGGAGGCAATCGTGATGGGGTCCCCGTCGGCGTCAAAATCGTTATTCAGGACGTTGATCGTGATAGGCGTGTCGACAGTTACCGTCCGGTTGTCATCGTTGGCGACCGGGACAGCCGCGTGGGCCGAAGCCGCCAGCGCAATAATCGCACCGGCCAGCGGGCCTTTGATATATATCATGGGGGTTTTCCTGTTAAATGCGCAGATCTGAATCTTCCGACATGTCGACCCGGTATTCTGGCACGCGCGCGACTTCCGGGCGCGTACCTGCTGCACAAAAAGTTATAGATAAATTCTGGTAATTTCCAATCTCAATATCGTTGCTGCCGTCTGGGGCACTCGTCCGCGCTATCCCACCTTTAGTCTTGCCGCATGGCAGGTGCCGCACAGCTACTCTACTTTTAGTCTGTAGGTATCCGTTTTCCATCACCTACAGAACCCCGGTCAAACAATCCATCAAGGAGACGTGATTCCATGAAGGTCTGCAGGAGAAGGCAGCGCGGCTATACGATGCTGGAAGTCCTGGGCGTCGCGATGATCAGTAGTATCCTGGCGGTGGGCGGTGCTCCCCTGATCGAGAGCTGGAACAACAGCCTGGCAAATCGTGCATCGCAGGATCAGTTGACCGAGGCACTGGAAAGTGCCAGGGCAGTGGCCATAGCCAGTGGTCAGAGTGCGACACTCTGTGCCAGCAGCAATGGTCGGGAGTGCAATAGCACGGACTGGTCGGACGGCTGGATTATATATCAAAAAGCCACGTATGAATCCGGCTTGAAGGAAGATGGCGGCCTCCTGGTGCTGGAAAACTACCGCCTGGAAGATATCGATAGCACATTGCGGGTATTTAATGAACGATTAGTACCTGTTTCTCAAATCAGTTTCAACACCAGCGGGTTTAATGCCCACGATGAAAAAGCCATTGCCACTTTATGCACAGTTAAACAGAAGCAGCCGGTTGCGATACTCGTTGAGCGGAGCGGGCATGTGCACCGAAGTATTGACTGGTTCGGTCAGATGTCCGGCGAACTTGCACGGTCGACCGGCCAGGCGCCAGTCGATCTCCAGCAGCGTGTATGTCAATCCGAATATCAGGGGTGAATTGTGATTAACAGGAACAACAAACAACGCGGCTCGTCACTGGTTGAAATGCTGGTGGCCCTGTTCGTGCTGGCAGTGGGGATGCTGGGTGTGCTGTCAATGCAGGTTAAATCAATGCAGTTCAGTCAGACCGCCTATTACTATTCGCAAGCCGTTTATCTGGCAAATGAAATTCTGGAAAGCATACGCAGCAACCCGCAGTCGGCGGACACTTACCTTATTGACCTGGACGACGTGACACCGACGGCCAATGTCGATTGTCAGGCTGTTGAATGTGATGCCCAGCAGATGCGGGATTGGAACCTGAATCAATGGCGTAGCAATATTGACCAGCTTCTGGTGTCAGGGCGGTCTTCAATTGAGAAAGATGGTGATTATTTCAGGATAACGGTTCAATTCGATGATAGTACCGGTGCTTCTGTTGATACTGCGGACGCAATGATTAATGAATACGTCCTGGTTACGGAATTTAACTGACATGAAAAAATCATTTGTTTCCAAAAAACGTTTTTCAAAATCAAATCAGGCCGGGCTGTCTATTGTCGAATTGATGGTATCCCTGGTAATAAGCGCCGCAGTTATTGCCGGCTCTGTGCAGGTTATGGTTTCAAGTAAACGCAATTACCTGGATCAGGACGAAATCGGTTTTATTCAGAACAACATCCGCTACGCACTGGACCTGATTGGGCGTGATGTGCGCATGGCCGGATATATTGGTTGCGCTGCGCGGGACACGGTACAGATCGCCAGTTCCATTGGTGATGATGCCAACGGGTTCGTTTCGTTTTTTGCGCTGGAGGGGTTCGACGGTGACAGTGCTACGACCGGCTTTCCCCTGGACTATCGGGATGACGCAACGGTAGGGACTGACTCGTTTATTATCCGACGGGCTTCCGACACAGCGCAATGGGACGTCAAAAGCCATGACGCAAATAATGCAACACTGAATCTCTGGAAGGCGCATTCCTATGCACCCGGTACTACCCTGATGATTGCGGACGCGTCGTGCCGCAATGTGGGCCTGTTTCAGGTAAGTGGACCAAGCAGTGTGCCGTCCGAGGCGCTGGTTCATGATGTCGGCGGTAGCACTGCTAACTGCACCGCGCTGATTAGAGGCGATTTTATTTGCGATGCGGCATGCAATTGTGATGGAACGCCGGCGACCGCCAGTTATGGCCCAGGCTCCAAAGTGATGGAGTACCGGTCTCATGCCTACTATATCGACGAATCGGATGTTATGCCCGGTATGTCAGCCCTGAAGCGCCGGGTTCTCCGAACCAGTGGTCCACCCACCACGACAGTTGAAGAGATCGCTCTGGGCGTCGTGGATATGCAGGTTCTGTACGGTGCCGACCTTGATGGCAATGGTGCGGTAGAGATCTTTCGCACCGCTGATCAGATGGACCTGGTTAACCCGTTGGGTGTCATCGATCACCGGGATTGGGCCCGGGTCAAGACGCTGAAAATCGAGCTTGTATTTCAGTCGCAAGCGGAAGTTCTGCCAGAGAACCGCGCAGTGACACTGGCGGGGAAATCTTATGATGACCGATTTATGCGGCAGCTGGTGACCACCACGATCAATATTCGCAACTGAGGTATCTCATGACAGGTTTAGTGGGTAATCGGCACCAGTTTTCCCTGCAGAGCCAACAAGGCGCCGCACTGGTTGTCAGTCTGGTGCTGCTGGCAGTCATAACATTGCTCGGCGTTGTGTCCATGCAGTCGTCGAACTCGGAGCTGAAAATGACAGGGACCATGCGCGATCGCGGGGTGACTTTCGAAGCAGCGGAAGCCGCTCTGTCGATTATCGAAAAGGATTTAAAAAATAATCCACCGAAGCTGGTCAATCGGCTTTCGGATTGTACGGGTACGGAATGCTTCAATCCTGAATGTAACGGCGGACTGTGTTTTGAGGGTGAATATCTGCCGACATACTCCCGCTTTGAATGCGAGGTTGTGAAATTCTTTGATCCTGTCAAAGAACGCACGGATTTCTGGCGGGACAAGACCCTCAATGTATGGGGTAACGCGGCGCGGCACAAGACACTGGTCGTGAATAATCTCGACAATCCGGTCAAGTATATTGTCGAATTCCTGTGTTATGTACCTGCCGGCGATGGAATACCGTTTAGTGCATTGCCAAACGAACGGAATCTGGGCGTGCCTTTGTACCGGATTTCGGTGCTGGCAGAAGGTAATGGCGGTAGAGCGTCGGTCGCTCTGCAATCCACTTACAGTGTGTTGAACACGAACTAACCCTCAAACAGGTAAGCAAACTGCGTGATGGGTTTGGCTGTTCATAACGAATTTGGCGTAACTAATTTGGTGTAGCTATGAAAGATATAACAAGTGCAGGTCAGGTTTTTGTCAGGCTACTGTTGTCAATTTCGGTTTTCGCGTTAATTGCCCCGGTGTCTCGGGCGCAGACGGCATTGGACTATCACGCCGTTCCGCCTCTGGTGGCCGAAAGTGCCACGCCTATGGTCATGCTGGCCCTGTCCAATGATCACCAGCTGTTCTACAAAGCCTTTACGGATTACGATGATCTGGATGGCAACGGTGTCATTGAAACCACCTATGAACACAGTTTTGATTATGTGGGATACTTTGATCCATACAAGTGTTATGAGTACCAGCACGTCAGCAGCAATACCTCACAAAGCAACTTCAAGCCGGTTGCCAGTACCACCACAAAATATTGTAATTCGACAAGCGGTGGCAATCGCTGGAGCGGCAATTTTTTGAACTGGGCCACAATGGCGCGTATCGACCAGATTCGCAAGGTGCTTTATGGCGGTATGCGTGACGTGGATACCCTGGGCCAGACCATACTTGAACGTACGCACCTGCCCAACGATGCACATAGCTTTGCCAAGTATTATAACGGTACCGATTTGCAACGACTGACGCCCTTCACGCTCACATCCGGTGCGGCAAACGACCGGGATTCAGGCATAACCATCTGCAATACTACGCATTCTGACTCAAGCCGCGCATCACAGAACGTAACGGAAAAGCCGCTGGCTCGTGTTGTTCGTGGTAATTACTCGCTCTGGGCGGCCAATGAGCGGTTCCAGTGTCTGTACAGTGAAGACCGATCGAAGAAAGTTAACACGTCCTACAGTGGCAATGGCAACGTACCGTCGCAAACCGGCATTTATGCCTACGACAACAATCCGGGGCGTAGCCGCAGGGCAACGCAGAAAAATGGAACCACCATTGGCGATTATGTGGTACGTATTCAGGCGTGCGTCAGCACCAGTCTGATCGGCACGGAGGATTGTAAGCGGTATCCGAGTGGCAACCTCAAGCCGACGGGTATATTGCAGGCGTTCGGTGACGATAGTTCCATGCTGTGGGGGCTGATGTCGGGTTCTTACCGCAAAAACAAATCGGGCGGCGTGCTGCGTAAAAATATCGGCGTAATCAGCGATGAGATCAACGTCGACACGGATGGCACATTCAAAGCGGCTCCCGCGACCGGGGGCATCATCAACACGATCAATCGCTTCCGAATCGTTAATTATCATTACCATAACGGCTATTACAACGATCTGGATAACTGCCCCTGGGCGATGAATTCATTTAACGACGGGCGCTGTACCAACTGGGGCAACCCCTTCGCTGAAATACTGCTGGAGTGCTATCGGTACTTTGCGGGCAAGCAGCCGAATTCGGCTTTCGACGCGGATGACTCAACCCTGTTACCGGGATTGACCAGACAAACCACCTGGCGCAACCCTCAGAATCAGTCAACGGCCTGCGCCAACCTGAGCGTTATCGCCTTTAACGCCAGTAGCATCTCCTATGATGGCGATCAGTTGAGCGGTGTAAGTGATCTCGGTACTTCCCTGTCTGCCCGTGCGTTGACCAATCTGGTGGGCGACGGCGAAGGTATCCACGGCAAGAGTATATTTATCGGTGAAAGTGGAGCGGCGACCAATCAGCTATGTACGCCGAAAACTGTCAACGAGTTGGGGCAAGTGGAAGGCACCTGCCCTGATGCGCCGCGTCTCGATGGTACCTACCGTATGGCGGGGCTGGCCTATCATGCCAATATTGCGGATCTGCGCCCGGATATTCCGGATAAGCAGTCGGTGACAACCTACGGTATCTCGCTGTCGCCGACCTTGCCAAAAGTAGACGTCCTGAAAGATGCCACGCGCACGGTAACCATCCTGCCTGCATGTCGAAATTCCCTCATTAACGGAAACTGCGGTCTGGTGGATTTCAAGGTCGTGCGTCAGGATGCTACGTCGGGCAGCTTTTATGTGAACTGGGAGGACAGCGAGCAGGGCGGTGACTACGACCAGGATCTGAGCGGCCTGATCGAGTACGAGCTGACCAATGATAATCGGCTGAAAATAACGACGCGCATCATCGGCGTATCGACCGGCGATAGCATCGGCTTTGGCTTTGTTGTCAGCGGCACGACTGAAGATGGTTTTCATGCACTGTCGGGCATTAATGGCTTCAGCGGATTTGGTTGTAACAACTGCCGTTCCAACGTCGGCACCAAGACATTCAACCTCGGTACGTCCAATACTGAACTGCTGGAGCAGCCGCTTTATTATGCGGCCAAATGGGGCGGCTTTGTCGATATGGATGGCGACAATAAACCGCTCGATCCGCGCGAGTATGACACCCGCGATAATTCAACCGGTGCAGCGGAGCCGGACGGCGTGCCGGATAATTATTTCCTGGCGATTAACCCGAAACAGTTGAAGGATCAGCTCACGGCGATTTTGACCAATATCCTGAACCGGACGGGCGCAGGTACTGCCGCGTCGGTGGTATCCAATACGGGTACCGGGGAAGGCACCATTTTCCAGGCACTGTTTAATCCGCGCTATGAGTCGGCTTCCAATTATGACTATTTACGATGGGTGGGTACTCTTAATGCGTTATTTATTGATGGCTTCGGCAATATCCGGGAGGATAACGCTGAACCTTTCGGTCGGTTGACGGAGGCCGACAATATTATTCGAATATTCTATGACGCTGTAGGTGAGCAGACGCTGGTGCAACGCTATGCTGTCAATGCCGATGGCACCCGGGGCGATGTTGTTGGCAGTGCAGTGAAAGTGCGGGATATCAAACCCATCTGGAGTGCTAACGCGGAACTGTCGCGTGTGTCCAGTTATGTTACCCAGCGCGGTTACGGAAACTTTGCCAGAAACGGCCGTTATATTTTTACGTCGATCGATGTCGACCGCGATGGCCAGATTGGTTCGGATACCAGCGTAAACGAAACGTTTGCATTTACCGCGGCAACTTTTAACCCCTCCGGAGACAACTCCAATTATCGTTTGTTGGGACTGAACTCGGCGACCAGCGGCAAAGCGGTTGACCTGGTGAACTATATTCGCGGTGCCGCAATTGACGGCTTCAGGAGCCGGCGTATCGACGTCGACGGCGACGGTAACCTCGAGCCGATGTTGCTGGGCGATATTGTCAATTCTTCGCCATTGGCTGTGGGTCGACCGTCTGCCGGCTATGACATTATGTTTAACGATCAGAGTTATCGTGATTTTCGGGAGCAATACAGAAACCGGCGACAGATGGTTTACGTGGGAGCCAACGACGGCATGCTGCACGCATTCAATGGTGGATTTTACAATCCTGCCACGTCAGGCTATACGCTGAAAAATACGGACGAAATGGAGCATCCGCTAGGCGCCGAACTCTGGGCCTATATTCCCTATAATCTTTTACCTCACCTGCAATGGCTGGCTCAGCCTGATTACCCGCATGTCTTTTATATGGACGGTGATGTGCAGTCATTCGATGCGCAGATTTTCGATGACGATGACACGCACCCGGGTGGCTGGGGTACCATCCTGGTCGCGGGAATGCGGTTGGGTGGTGGTGAATACACCCTGGATCCGGATAACGACATGGATGGAGATTCGAGTAATGACCTGACATTGCGATCAGCCTATGTCGTGCTGGATGTTACCGATCCCGAGAATGCGCCCACTGTGCTGGCGGAGGTGTCGCACCCGGATCTGGGTTATACAACGTCAAAACCAACGGTTATCAAAAATGCGGGTAAATGGTATCTGGTGTTTGGCTCCGGTCCGGCCGGTGCAACTGACGCGGGCAGGAAAGCGGCGCTCAAGAGTGCGGTGAGTGAAAAAACGGCCAAAATATTCGTGTATGACTTTGAGGAAAGAGAGTTGCACATGCACGACCTGGGATATGCTGCGTCGTTTGTTGGCGGCATAACGGCGGCGGACTGGGGGCGAACCTTCAATGATAATGCCATTTACTTTGGCACCGTCGGCGGCACGATAACTGCCCCCACGGGACGGCTGATGCGTGGCGAGCTAAGCACGAGCGGCTCCGATCTGGACATTGAGTTCGAGCCGATACTCAATGTTACTAACCAGGCCTTCAGCGCTACGCCACTGGCCGTTCTGGATACGCTGGGCGACCGCTGGCTGTATTCGGGTACCGGTCGTTTTATGGTGTCGGAAGACAGTTTGAGCAACAGGGTGCAGACGTATTACGGCGTCAAGGAGTCGCCTGGCGGGTCCACGGTAAACAAGTCCGATATGGTGGATACTACTGACATCGCCGTATTTACTGATGGAACGATCAGGTCCCGCTCAAATCCGGGCGCGCCGATCCGTTTGCCCGACCCCATGAACCCCGGCGATCAGTTTACGGCCACATTATTTGACGAAGTCACGGCCGTGGTAGCATCCCTCGACGGCTGGTATTTTGATTTTGAACGCCCGCGTGGTCGCAACACGACTGAGACGGCAATTTCCGGCAAATCCCTGGTGTTTACAGAGTACCAGCCAAGCGGCCTGTTGTGCACACCGGGGGGCAACGGCTTTCTGCACGCCCGGCATCCGCGAACGGGCCTCCCCGGCGCCTTTGCTGCCCTGGGAACCGACAGCAGTTCGGTCAATGATAACGAGGCTGAGGAGGTGCTGGGTGACATTCCGACGGGTATTGGCAGCCCCTCCGCCGTAGGGTTACACCAGTTGGCTGACGGTTCAGCCGTCGGATTTGTACAGACATCCATGGGTGGCCTGGAAGCGCAAGGCATTGGCAGTGGCATTAAAGCCCGACGCCAGTCCTGGCGTGAACTGCTGATCGACTGGACAAAATAAACCACTGTGCCCGTCGGGCTACGGCTCAACCGGCACAGTCTTTTTCGGTGTCTGTTACCACACCCGCCGCATCGCGGTCGGTGGCCAGATAGGGCCGCCCGGCGCGCTGCACAGTGACCCGGCGGTTGTGCCGGGCATTGCCACTGAACGGGCACAACACAATACGCCCCCATTGTATCGCCGAACCATCAGGCCTGAATGTGATATGCCGGGCATTGGATGCATGTAGCAGGACGGTACCGGGCCAGTCGACGTCAAACCGCGCGTGTACCTCGTCCTCGTCGTCAATACGTTGGTTGTCGTTCCGGTCGGCAAATACCGCAAACTGTTTGATATCTTCCCGGATGCATACGCCGTCACGATTGACGCCGCAGAACGTCGCGCGACGATTGGAAGTCACCGCGAATTTGCGGGCACTGTTCAGCTGACGGGTAATCTGATAAGCCGTGGCGTCGGCTTTTTGTTTGTCGAGAAAATCGCCCATGGCGGGCAAGGCCACGCCGGTTAATGTCGCGATAATGACGAGCGTGATCAGTGCTTCGAGCAGGGTAAAACCACGGCAGTGCAGCATGTCCATTCCTTGGTCAATGACGGGAAGGGCATGATAACCTCGCGCAGGTTGTTTGCCTGTAGGTCAGCGTTGTCCGGTTTTGTAGGAGATTGACCTTGATCGGGTGCTGCAATTGTCGGTATGGCATCTGACGGGAAGTGGGCTGGTTGGCTTTGTGCCGGGCGTGCAGTGGTTTAATACGCCGGCAGGCTCGCCTGCATTCAAGGTTCGCGGCTTCGCGGCGCGTCCAGCCGCGCTAATCCGCTTCCAGCCCGAGTTTCTGCAGGCGGTAGCGCAGGGAGCGGAAGCTGATGCCCAGGTCTTTTGCCGCCAGGGTTTTGTTCCAGCGGACGGTATCCAGCGCACCCAGAATAACTTCTTTTTCAATGTCAGCCAGGTATTCATCGAGCGAGGGATATTCCTTGCAGCGGGAATAATGGTTGGCTTTGACCGACTCATGGGCTTTGGGAAGTGGGGCGCTCGGCTGCGACTGATTGAGTTGCAAATCCTGTGGTTTGATCGAGTCACTGTCACACAGGGTAAAAGCCCGCTCAAGAATGTTTTCCAGCTCGCGAACATTGCCCGGGAACGGGTATTTGCATAGTTGAGCCAGCGCGGCCGGTGAGATTTCCGGGGCGTCCATTTCCAGGTCGGTGGCCAACTTTTTCAAAAGATGCTGTGCGAGTAAAGGAATATCTTCCGGCCGGTCGCGCAGGGCAGGGACGTTCAACTGGATGACGTTAAGCCGATAGAACAGGTCCTGCCGAAAATTGCCCTGGTCGACCTGACTGGCCAGGTCTTTATGGGTGGCCGACAGAATACGGACGTCCGTCTTGATTTCGCTGGAGGCACCCACCGGTCTCACGGCTTTTTCCTGAATGGCCCGCAATAGTTTGACCTGCATATCAAGGGGCAGGTCAGCCACCTCATCCAGAAATAGCGTACCGCCTTCGGCTGCCTGAAACAGCCCCAGTTTGTCCTGATGGGCACCGGTAAAGCTGCCTTTTTTGTGCCCAAAAAATTCGCTCTCCATCAGTTCGCCGGGAATGGCGCCGCAGTTGACCGGTACAAAGGGTTTGTGGGCACGGGAGCCCAGATCGTGGATGGAGCGGGCCACCAGTTCCTTGCCGCTGCCGGATTCCCCGCTGATATAGACCGGCGCCTGCGAACGGGCCAGCTTCCTGATACTGGTCTGCAGGTTCATGATCGGCTCTGAGCCGCCAATAATGCGCGGGAGATCACCTTCGAGCGCATCGTCAAGCTGGCTGGCATCCACAGCGGCGGTCACGAGTTTGCGCAGTGCGGTCAGATCCACCGGTTTGGAAAGAAAGTCGAAAGCCCCCGCTTTCATGGCTTCAACGGCAATGTCCATGTTGCCATGGGCCGTGATAACGGCAACGGGTACGTCGGGGTGATAGGCTTGCAGCAGTTTTACCAGATCAATGCCATTGCCATCGGGCAACCGCATGTCGGTCAGACAAAGCTGGTAGTCGCGCGTGGCGATAAGATGTTTTGCTTCGGCAATGGTCCCGGCAAGATCGGTATTGATATCCATGCGGTTAAGTGTCAGTTGCAGCAGTTCGCGGATATCGGGCTCGTCGTCAATGACCAGTGCTTTTATGTGACTCATAATTAAAAAATTCGCTGGTGGTGAGAAAAGTCTATGCGAAAACAGCTCATGTTATCGCGGACCCGCAGATAGTGCAGGCCTGCCTGATTGATTTCGCACAATTCCTTGGATATATACAGCCCCAGCCCGGAGCCGCCCTCGTCGGTGGTATAGAACGGATCAAAAATATGCGGGAGCTGATCCGGCGGGATGCCCAGCCCATAATCGATGATATCCACATAGGTCGTGTCGTCATTCTCGGCCTTTTCTACGCCGAGGATCACCCGCGACTGACCAATGGTTTTTTGACTGTAACGTAACCCGTTCTCGATAAGGTTAGTTAATATTTGGGATAAATGCGTTGGATCCATCTTGACCAGGTGACGACTGCTGCCAACGCGCAGCTCGATACTGGCTTCCTTCGCCAGCCGGAACTGATTGACAAAGCGTGGCAGCCAGGTCGCCAGATTCAGCGTTTCCGCCTGGGGTTCCCTGCGACGCGACAGTGCCAGAGTGCTTTCGACAATCTGGTTTACCCGGCTGGAATGCTGATTGATAATTTCTGTTAACCGTTTGTCTGCGGCGGTAATATCGGGTGACTCCGCCAGTAACTGTGCGGCGTGGGAAATTGCGCCGAGCGGATTGCGCACTTCGTGGGCAATGCTGGCTGTCAGTCGTCCCAGTGAGGCCAGTTTCAGTTGTTGTGCCTGCTGCGCTACGACGCGATGGTCTTCGAGATAAATGACAGTGCGCGATGTGACGCCCAGTTCCAGATTGGAAAAGCTGACCCGCGCCTCCTTGCCGGCCCGTAGCTCCTGAATTTTGGGCGGGCCATAATCCGGATCGCTCTGCCATTTGTGAATAATATTGTTGAGGGATGAGATATCGCCCAGCTTGCAGCCCCGATAATCCTCGTGGCGCGGCAGGCCCATCAGGTTGAGGGCGGAATGGTTAATCAACTCCACCGCGCCGGAATCATCTACCACAATAATGCCGGTCCGCATGCGCGCGACAATCGACTGGGCCAACCGTTGCAGGTGCGCCGCAAATGCGGCCTGCGCGGCCGCCTCCAGACTGCTGGCCCGCAGCTTTTCGGTCAATAACTGGATGGCAAAGGCGGCACAGAACAGCAAGACACCCAGAGAGCCGGCAGAAAACATGGACTGGTTGGAAAAACCGGCGATGCTGGCCTGATACAGGCTCTGGCCCACGACCATCAGGCTGGTCATGGCCGCGTAGGCAATGCCCAGTTGTCCCCGGATAAATGCGCTGCCGATGGCCACAAACAGTATCAACAGGTAACCCAGCCCGCTTTCCAGCCCGCCGCTGGCGTGTAGCATCAGAATAATGGCGATCACGTCGGCAATGAGCGAGATCATTAAGCGGTTAAAGGAGTGGGTCAGCTTTTCTGCCGGAAAGGCGATGATGGTGACAAGACACAGACTGACATAGGCCGAGCTGGTCCACAGAAACAGCTGTGGTTGCCAGGTGCCAAGAATATTGCCGGCGTCCGTCAGGAATATGCCTGTGAGAACGATGGCAAGCACAGTTCTGAAGATCAGGTAAATCCGCAGCAGGGCTTTATTGTGGGTAACGGGTTGCGGCATGTCCTTCTCTGCGACAATACTGTTAGCCACAGTGTAGTTGCACAGAGAGCCGCATTAAAGGTGGATGCCGGATTTTTGACAGATCCGGGACCGGTTTACCGATCAGATGACCAGCGCAGGAGGAAAATGCGCAGCCCTATAACGCGTGCTGCACCGTCAGGGATTCGGGCGCTCTGGCGGTGTCGGTGTATTCCGGGCTGTATATCTCGCGCGTATCAAAACTGCGAACTTCATTGCGATCAAACAGACCCAGGGTCAGGTAGGACAGCCAGCTGCGCCGTCCAACCCGCTGGATGTAGCGCTGATCGAACTCGCCATTTTCATCGAGGGCAGGGTAGTTGGGGAAGTTCAGGGCCAGCACTTTAACGGAACTTTTCGCCAGATCGTCCTTGCCCATCAGATAGTAGGCCTGTGCCATTACGGCCAGCGCGTCCGGTATGGCCGGTGTGTTCGGGAAGTTACGCACCACGTGATTGCCGCGGTTGGCGGCGGCGAGCCAGGCGCCCCGTTTGAAGTAATAGTTGGCCGCATGAATTTCGGCGCGGGCCAGTACGTTACGCAGATAGATCATGCGCTTTTGCGCGTCGGGTGCATACGCGGATTCAGGAAAGCGCTGGATAAATTGCGAGAACTGATCAAAAGAATCCCGGGCAGCACCTGGGTCGCGCGTGGTATGGTCGGAACCGAGCAGGGATCCAAGAAAGCTGCTTTCACGACTGAAGCTCGCCAGTCCGCGCATGTAGTAGGCATAATCGACATTGCGGTGTTGGGGGTGCAGACGAATAAATCGGTCCGCCACGGAGATCGCGGCTTCGTATTGACCGGCCTGATACTGGGCATAGATCAGCTCCAGCTGCCCCTGCTCACCGTAATTGCCGAACGGGAAATTCTCCTCCAGCAGGTGCAGGGTTTCCACGGCGCTGGTCCAGTTGCGGGCGTTCATGTGGCGCTGCGCCAGTTCGTAGACTTCGCGCTCTGTTACGCCTTTTTTACTTTCTTTATTGCTGGCGCAGCCACCGATAATCGTTACAATGAGAGCCAGAAAAATGCAGGTAAGCGTGTTAATTCGCATTGAATACCGTCTTATAGAATATGGACCTGAGAGGCAATATCAGGTTGTCGAAGCCCATCGGCCTCCGCCGGAATGGCGCAGTTTAGCCAGTCACAAGCAATAACTCAATGACGCAGCAGATCAAACGACATGGCATTACACCGGTCACAGACGCCGGTCAACGCTTGGATCAGAGCCTGGCCCGGTTGTTCCCTGAATTTTCGCGAGAGCGCATAAAAGCGTGGATACGTTCGGGCGAACTGACCGTGAACGGCCTTCCGGCCAGGCCGACCCAGCGCGTTACCGGGGGCGAAGCGATCGTTCTGGATGCCGTGCTCCTGGCCCAGGGAGAGTGGCAGGCGCAAGCTATGGCGCTGCCAACGGTGTTTGAAGATGACGCTATCGTGGTTCTCAACAAACCGGCCGGCCTGGTTGTGCATCCGGCGGCCGGTAATCTGGAAGGTACGTTGCTCAATGGCCTGTTGTCGAGCTATCCTTTTTTAAGAAACATACCGCGAGCCGGTATTGTTCACCGGCTGGACAAGGACACCTCCGGCCTGATGGTGGTGGCGAAAACCCTGCAGGCGCAAAACAGTCTGGTAAGTCAGCTGCAGGCGCGCAGCGTGTCCCGTCAGTACCTGGCATTGGTATATGGTCATCCGCCCGATAGCGGCGTTATTGATGCGCCCATAGCCCGCGACCCCCATCACCGGATCAGAATGGCCGTGGTGGACAATGGGAAGCAGGCGATCACGCGTTTTAGCGTGTTGCAGCGCTGGCCTGGTTTCAGTCTGGTGCGTTTGAAACTGGAGACTGGACGTACCCATCAGATTCGCGTACATATGACCCATCTGGGCTTTCCGCTGGTGGGCGACCCGGTCTATCGTAAAGGTGTGGGGGGCAAGCAGCAGCCTGACACCAGACTGTCCGCGACTTTGAAGCAGTTCATGCGACAGGCTCTGCACGCAGCCGAGCTGGGGCTGGTGCACCCGGTATCCGGTTGTCATTGTGCCTGGCAATGCGAACTGCCGGACGATTTCAGCCATTTGCTGACCGTATTAAACAACAGTCAACAATGATAATACCGACTGTTCTGGAGGTAGACATGGCATTTCCCGCATGGTTTCGCGCAGACTGGCCGGCGCCTGACAGGGTGCGCACGGCAATAACTCTGCGTGCGGGTGGTGTAAGCGAAAAGCCGTATGACACCATGAATCTCGCGTTGCATGTGGGGGATGCACCGGCGCACGTGCTCGAAAATCGCCAACGTTTACAGGCCTGGACGGGCGTGACGGCGATACAGTGGCTGCGTCAGGTACACGGAACAGACATAGTCGCGGCCTCGTCAACGACCAGCGAGCCAGAGGCTGATGGCGTTTATTCCGTGCAGGCGGGCATAGCCTGCGCCGTGCTGACCGCTGACTGCCTGCCCATACTGATCTGTGACCGTGAGGGAGAGCAGGTAGCCGCGATTCACGCAGGCTGGCGGGGGCTGACAGCCGGCATTCTGGGGCGCGCCATCGCACAGTTCGATGTTCCCCCGACGCATCTGCTGGTGTATCTGGGGCCGGCTATCAGCGGCGAACACTACGAGGTGGACCGCCCTGTGGTCGATGTTGTGCGGCAACAAACGTCGCTCAATTCCCAGCCTGAAGCGTGGGAGCGCGTGGTAATCCCCTCCGCGTCCAGGCCCGGTCATTATCAGCTGGACCTTGTCGCCCTGGCCCGGTTCCAGTTGACGCAATGCGGCGCAATGCTGATTTATGGTGGCGAAAATTGCACCTATCGACAATCCGGCGCATTCTATTCCTATCGGCGCGAAGCGGTCACCGGGCGCTTTGCCAGCCTGATCTGGCTTGAGGATTAGGGTCTGTTGACGTTTCATTGGCACAACTGCCGGTGGCCATTTTTTCAGCCAGCAAGGCGGAGAAAGCGCCGTGTAGTGGTTCTACATGAGCGACCGACAACGCGGCTGGGTGGAAAAATGGCCCCGGCCCTCCGGGTTGAGTCTGTATTTGCGTCACTTGTCGTTGCTCGTCTCTCATTTGGAGCGACCAAACCACGATCCTCGCGTCGGCATGCCGCATCACAAAATTGACGCAAATACAGGCTCAACAGATGCGCCGATGAAACGTCAACAGACCCTGGCGATCGCAGCGGCTTTTGTCGGGCGCGTGGTGGTGCGGCATCCCGAAGGCCCGCCCCGGGTCCGGGAGACCCGCCGACGTACCTTCTTACCGCCCACCAACATACTCCGCGATGTTGCCGCTCCACTGGCGTGCCATCCACCGGAAATCCCGCAGGTTTACCAGGCGGTTGGTTTCTCTCAGCTGCCCAAATCCGCCAAAACTGCGCGTTTTGCTGTAATCATTGAACTCGGCGACAGGCTCATTCGTGGCGCCGTCCTGCAGCACCAGTTCCAGTCGGGCGGAGCCGGCAAAATCGACAAAGCTGCGCCTGTGAGGCGCAAAGCTCAAGTCCGGTGCATTCAGTCGAAATTCCGTGAGGCGCGTATTCAAAACCAGCGTGTTGCCGGTGGCGCTGGTTACGGTGGCGAGACCGCGGTCCGCAAATGCCTCTGCCAGCGCTTCTTTCAAGGCGCCGGTGTAGGACGCTCTGATGCGACTGTCGTCACTTGCCGACATGTCATGTCGATGTGCTTTAAACCATTTTGAGTCGTATTCCAGGTCGGGCTCCAATACCAGCACGGCGTTATACCGGCGCAGATCGGTACCGGCTTTCAGGCGTGCCTGGTCGATACCTGCCACCGCAATCTTCTCCCAGCCCGGCTCCGCCGGTAAGGTGTACCGTTGCGACGGGGCAGCACAGCCCGCGAGTGCGAGAACAAGCAGAACATGAAGCAGCCTGTGGTGAAATGTCATGAAATACGCTCCCAATTTTTCAGAATCCGCGCGGGTACAAAACTGTCAGCCCGGACCGCATGTTGTCTTGGACTGGCGGTCTGCGTCGGAATTCGCTTTTCGGTAAAATTTTTAATGGTTCAGCGCCCGCCGGATCTGACTTTGGCTGCGGCTTGTCAAAGCGGAAATTCATTGTCGGGCCGCCCTTGATTTTATGCCAAATTCCCCAAGATTAAGCTTAAGATCTGTTGACGTTTCGCGATAACTCAGTGAAATAAAAAGAATTTCAGGGTTTTGGTCAAAGCCGTGAATTCCTGATATTTCAATTGGTAGATCCAAGCGTCAACGGACCCTGGAGGCGCAGCGTCCGCTGCCCGACCTGATTGCCCTGAGAAAGAGGAATATTCATGCGTTTTGATCGCTTCACCAACCAGTTACAGCTTGCCCTGTCCGATGCGCAGTCCATCGCCGTGGGGCGCGATCACAGCCAGCTGGAGCCGGTCCATCTGGCGCAGGCAATGCTCGACCAGCAGGGCGGTTCGGTGCGCCCTTTGCTGGCTGCGGCTGGTTTCGATATGGTCGGCCTGCGCAATGAACTCAAAAAGGCGATGGAGAATGTACCCCATGTACAGCGTCCGACCGGTGAAGTGCACATGTCGCCGGAACTGGGGCGCATTCTGAACCTGGCTGACAAGTACGCCCAGAAAACTGGCGACAAGTTTATCGCCAGCGAGGCAGTCCTGGTCGCCGCCATGGAAGACGGCAGTAACAGCCTCGGCCGACTGCTCAAGCAGTTCGGCACACTGGCACAGCTGCAGACCGCGATTACCCAGGTCCGCGGCGGTGACACCGTGGATAACGCCGATGATGAAAGCAATCGGCAGGCGCTCAGCAAGTACACCATTGATCTCACCGCACGGGCCGAAAGCGGCAAACTGGACCCGGTCATCGGGCGCGACGACGAAATACGGCGCACCATTCAGGTTCTGCAGCGCCGCACCAAAAATAATCCGGTGCTGATTGGCGAGCCGGGCGTGGGCAAGACCGCAATCGTGGAAGGGCTCGCGCAACGCATTGTCAACGGCGAGGTGCCGGAGGGGCTGAAAGACAAGCGGTTGCTGTCTCTGGATCTGGGTTCCTTGCTGGCCGGGGCCAAGTTTCGTGGTGATTTTGAAGAGCGACTGAAGGCAGTCCTGAACGAACTGTCCCGGCAGGAAGGCCGCATTGTGCTGTTTATCGACGAGTTGCACACGATGGTTGGTGCCGGTAAGGCCGAAGGCGCCATGGATGCCGGTAATATGTTGAAGCCGGCACTGGCCCGCGGAGAACTGCATTGCGTGGGTGCGACGACGCTGGATGAATACCGTAAATTTATTGAAAAGGACGCCGCGCTGGAACGTCGCTTTCAGAAGGTGCTGGTTGATGAACCCAGCGAAGAAGATACCATCGCGATTCTGCGCGGGTTGAAAGAACGCTACGAAGTGCACCATGGTGTCGATATCACCGACTCCGCCATTATCGCGGCCGCCAGGCTGTCGCAACGCTATATTACGGACCGTCAACTGCCCGACAAGGCCATCGACCTGATTGACGAAGCGGCCAGCCGCATCCGTATGGAGATCGATTCCAAGCCGGAGGAAATGGACCGTCTCGAACGTCGTCTTATCCAGCTGAAGATCGAACGGGAAGCGGTCAAGAAAGACGATGACGACGCGGCGCGCAAGCGCTTGCAGAAGATCGATGATGATATTGCCACCGCCGAGCGAGAGTTTGCCGACCTGGACGAGATCTGGCGTGCGGAAAAAGCCGCGCTACAGGGGTCGCAGGGTGTAAAAAGCAGTCTGGAGCAGGCCCGTCTCGATCTCGAAACCGCACGCCGCGCCGGCGATCTGGCACGTATGTCAGAGCTGCAATACGGCATTATCCCGGCGCTGGAAAAGCAACTGGATGTGGCGAACCACACCGAGGTAATGGAGATGAAGCTATTGCGCAATCGCGTCACGGATGAAGAAATAGCCGAAGTCGTATCGAAATGGACCGGAATTCCAGTCTCGAAAATGCTGGAGGGCGAGCGCGACAAGCTGCTGCGCATGGAAGAGGCACTGCACCGGCGGGTAGTGGGGCAGGGCGAAGCGGTAAATGCCGTCGCGAATGCGGTACGACGCTCCCGTGCGGGGCTGTCTGATCCGCACCGCCCCAATGGGTCCTTCCTGTTCCTGGGGCCGACGGGCGTGGGCAAGACCGAGCTATGCAAATCACTGGCGGAGTTTCTGTTCGACAGTCAGGACGCGATGGTGCGCATTGATATGTCCGAGTTTATGGAGAAGCACTCCGTCGCCCGTATGATTGGCGCGCCGCCCGGATATGTCGGCTACGAGGAGGGCGGCTATCTGACCGAAGCGGTGCGGCGCAAACCCTATTCGGTGCTTTTGCTGGATGAAATAGAAAAGGCACACCCGGATGTCTTCAATATCCTGTTACAGGTTCTTGAGGATGGCAGACTGACTGATGGTCAGGGCCGGACGGTGGACTTTCGCAATACCGTGGTGGTCATGACATCCAACCTCGGCTCCGACCGTATTCAGGAAATCGCCAACAGCAAGACGCTGGAGTCGATCAACGAAGACGGCACACTTGATCAGCAGGCGCAGAATGAATACCGCTACCGCGCCATGAAGAACGCCGTGATGGACGTGGTAACCGGGCACTTCCGGCCGGAGTTTATTAACCGGATAGACGAAGTGGTGGTGTTTCATCCGCTGGCGCGGGCACAGATTCGCGGGATTGCCGATATTCAGTTGGGACTGTTACGCAATCGGCTGGCGGATATGGATCTGCGACTGGACATTGACGAGGCTGTGTTGGAGCGACTGGCCAGCGCGGGCTTTGATCCGGTTTACGGGGCAAGGCCATTAAAGCGGGCAATTACCCAGTTGATCGAAAACCCGCTCGCGCAGGCTGTACTGGAAAACCGTTTCGCCCCGGGCGACATGATCGTGGCCAGACTACAGCAGGACAGCGTGGTATTTACCCGGGCCCAGGGTTAGTCGCCGCAAGGGCGAATTAATCCTGGCAATATAGCGTGACAGCCTTCTCCGTGAAGGCGATTTCCTCGTTGACCTCTTCGGCCGAGAGGGTGCGGGCGTTGCCTTCGGCATCCTTCATCTGGATCAGCCGATTGCTTTTCAGTACGGATAGACGTTCACGCTCCATCCGGCATCGCTCTTCACTGGGTGAAGTTTTGGGGGCGGTTTCCGCGGGTTCTGGATCGTCCGCGGTCGCTGTGCGATTGCTGCCGGTGCGAACTTTTTCCGCCTTGATGCCCTGTGGCGGCTTGTCAGAGAAGTGGGTCATACCCTTACTGTCAGTCCAGCGATAATAATCGGCGGCGTAACTGTTGCAGCACACCGCCAGCACGACTGCGCTCAGGGTCAGTTGGAGGTAACGCATAGGCAAGGTCCATCCAGATCAAGGCAACGAAAGTCTGATCTCCCAAGTATAAACCAGATTCCGGGTTACGCTGCGGGGCAAATCGCATCGATTTGCCGCATCAGCTCGGGCGTGAGCAGTTGACCGCGGCCAGCGCCTTGATATTGGACTCCAGTTGTTCCTGTCGGGAGCATCCGATCAGCGCACAATTTACCCGTGGGTTAGCGATAACCCAGGCCAGTGCCAGCTGGGCGGTGGAGAGATTCAGCGATTCGGCTACCTCTGTCAATTGCCCGACCCGTTCCAGCCTGCTTGAGGGCCTCACCCACTAGCCGCTCACTTCCGCCCGCCTCATAGGCTTCCGCGTTATCGAAAAAGTTCACGCCGCTGACATAGGCGCGCGCAATCAGGTCCCGGGCCAGGCGTTGATCCACCTGTTTGCCGAAAGTAACCCCAGCACGCTGATTTTAAGGCCGCTTCGGCCCAGTCTGCGGTATTCCATAACATGTCTGCCGTTTATAGTGGATATCAGGAATCGGTTTTATGAAGAAATAACGATTATCGAAAATTGGATATTTTGTAATTTGAACTACACTTCTGACATATACGCACCGCAGTTGGGGCCGCAGTGAGCATTCGCTGCATTTTTTCGCGGCGTCGTCCTGCCAGTTTCGCTGTACGCGGAAACAGTAATTACATTAAAAAATGAGTAACTATTCAGCTCGTGTCGTAACTGTTCAGATTGCGATCAGATTTGTTCAGAGCAAGGCGAAAAATGTGAGTTTACTCGTGACCATTTTTTTAACGCAGCTATGCGCAAATCGGAGCGTGAGTTGAATAGTTACAACAATGAAGCAGAAATCCGGTCTGGTGCGTACCGTTTTATGCGATTGCACCGCCCAACAAATCAGACACCAGAGACAGCCCGTTTGGAGAAATCAATGAAAGTTGAAGCGATTGTACGTAACTGCGTGCGGTTTAGTAAGTCCCTGCTATTGGGCGGGCTGATCCTGTCTGCGGTCGCCTGCTCCAGTGACCATCAGACATTGCTGCATTACAATGCCGACTCGACAGTCAACCCGATGGGTCCGGTGGATCCGTCCACATCAAGTTCCAGCTCCAGCTCCGGCGGCAGTATCCCGCTGGATCCGTCCAATCTGATTGTCAATGGTGATCTGGAAAACGGCACCGAACCCTGGAGTTACCAGGGGGCGGCCACGGCTATTGCCTTGAGTACCGACGAAGCCCATGGCGGCAGTAACAGCCTGTTTGTGACCGGCCGTGGAGAAAACTGGAACGGGCCGGTGATGAATCTGCCGGAACTGACCGTCGGCGTGCGGTATGACCTGTCGGTTTGGGTGAAGCTGGCCGAGGGTTCCGATCCGACCAATTTGAAGCTGACGGTCAAGCGGGCCGATGACGATCCGGAGGATTCCTATTTTAATCTGGCAATGGTTGAAGCCACGAGTACTGAATGGCGCCAGCTCAAGGGCGACTATATTCACGCGGTGAACGGTACACTGGGTGAATTTACCGTATTCATAGAATCCGATGAATCTGAAGCGCCCTATGTGGATTTTTACGTTGATGATCTGGAAGTGCGGATGAACACGTCTCTGGTCGTCAATGGTGGTGTGGAAGATGGCGTGGAGCCCTGGCGCTATCAGGGCGACGGTGTTTCGGTGACACAATCGACCGCTCAGGCGCATTCCGGTGATTACAGTCTCCTTGTTACAGGCCGTTCAGCGGGATGGCATGCGGCGGTGATGGGCCTGCCCCTGGACCTGACCGCCGGTATGACCTACAGTGCCTCGGTATGGGTGCGACTCGCAGAAGGTGAGGCCGACACGACGGTCACCATGACGTTGAACCGTAAGGATGATACAGAAGGGCAAAGCTCAAACGGGGAGTTCACGCAGGTCGCAACCGGCACGGCCACTGACGATGGCTGGATTGAGTTAAGTGGCACGTTTGTGCATAGCGCAGTCGGACAGGTTAGAGAGCTTTATCTTTATATCGAAGCCGAAGACGAAAACGCCAGCTACTACGTCGACGACCTGGAGGCCAACCCGGTAGGTGCGTTTGGTCTGGCGTCCGGACTGGACAAATTCCTCGGTAATGTAATCGGCAGTTCGATTCCGGCCAGCTACCGCCTCTACTGGAATCAGGTCACCGTGGAAAACGGTGGCAAATGGGGCGTCGTGGAAGGCACCCGTAACGTCATGAATTGGGAAACGCTGGATTTGGCCTACGATTTCGCCAAAACCAACAATATGCCGTTCAAGCTGCATACCCTGGTCTGGGAAAATCAGTCTCCGGGGTGGATTGGCGATCTTCCGCGCGAGGAACAGCGGGAAGAGGTCGAAGAGTGGATCAGTCTGCTGGCTGATCGTTATCCCGATGTGGCCATAATCGACGTGGTTAACGAGCCAGTCAGCGCGCCAGCGGGCTATCGCGACGCGCTGGGTGGCGATGGCGAGACCGGTTGGGATTGGGTAATCACGAGCTTCGAAATGGCGCGGGAGTATTTTCCCAACGCAGAATTGCATCTGAATGACTTTGGCATTATCGCCAGTTCGGAAAACAAGATCATACCCTATATGGAGATTATCGATTTGTTGAAGGAAAGGGACCTGATCGACGGTATCGGGGTGCAGGCCCACTATTTCACGGTGGATGACATACCGGCTGCAACCATAAAAGAAAGTCTGGATCAACTCGCCACATTGGGTTTGCCAATCTATATCTCCGAGCTGGATTTCTCGGGCGACGACCAGCAGCAGCTTGAGCGCTTTGAAGCCAAATTTCCGGTGATCTGGGAGCACTCGGCGGTGGCCGGCGTGACCCTCTGGGGGTATATCGAAGGTCAGGTATGGCGGGATTTACCCGGTCTGGTGCGGGCCGACGGGACCGAGCGACCGGCCATGGAATGGTTGCGCAACTATTTTCGTAACTGACCGATGCGTAATCGCCGGATGTCTGGAGAGCAAATTCCGCAATCGACCGCGGTACCGGGCAGTTTGGCAGAATCTCTGACGAATACGGCCGCTGCTCCATCCGGAGCACGGCCATCGGTTGAGCCGGTCGACCAGAACAAATACTGGCACAGCTGATACCCGCTCAATGCAACATAATTTGCAACTATTCAGCTCATGTCGTAACTGTTCAGATTGCGTCCAGATTTGTTCAGAGCAAGGCGAAAAATGTGAGTTTACTTGTGTAAATACGCCTCGCATCCTGCGCGTCGCCCTCCGGGCCGCCTGTGCAGGCGTTCAAACCTGTTCCCGACAGGTTTGTGAACATTTTTTAACGCAGCTATGGGCAAATCGGGGCGTGAGCTGAATAGTTTCCATAATTTATTGGTGGAGGACTCAAGAATGAGCCATAACACAGGTACTACGATTGGACGTAAGCGGTTACTTGCAGTGGGCATACAGTCACTGCTGGGCTTAACCCTGGTGTCCGGCGCTGGTCAGCTGCATGCCCAGAGTCTGGAAGAGTTGATGGAAGGTGAAGGGGTTATGCTCGAGGAGATCGTTGTTACCGGTTTCCGCAATGCCCTGCGTAACGCTTCTGCCGCCAAGCGCGATACGGTGTATGTATCCGATTCCGTTTTTTCGGAAGACGTCGGTAAATTTCCCGATCTGAATATCGCGGAGGCAATTAACCGGGTGCCAGGTATTCAGCTTAACCGCGAAATCGATGGCTCGGGTCTGAATATTGCCATCCGCGGGCTGAACACAAACTTTACCAAGGTGACTTTGAACGGTTCGCAAATTGCCGTTGCGTCCAGTGGTCGTACGGATACGGCGAGCGTTAACCGGGAGCTGGATCTGGATGTGTTTCCGACGGAGTTTTTCAGTCGGCTGGATGTCAACAAATCCCCCGTGGCCAGTATGCTGGAAGGCGGGTTGGCGGGTACGGTCAATATGCGCAGCGCCCGGCCATTTGATACCACGACCAATCATATCAGTTATCAGGCGCAGCTCGGCTACGGCGAGCTGTCGGAAAAATACAGCCCCAGAGGTTCTGTGCTGGGCTCCTGGAAAAATGAAAACAGTTCGTTCGGTGTGGTGGCCGGGCTGGCGGGCGTCAGCAACAAGGTCGTCACCCAGGGGTATGAAACCATTGGTTGGACCAATGCCAATCTGACCTACGATCAGTGTGGTGTCAACGCGCCGGGCGGCAGTTTTGGCGGCTCACCGGCAGGGCCGAACTGCAACCCGACGGGCGGCGACGGCTTTATTATCGGCAATCCGGTAAACCGCACCCGGGCGGGTGCGCCCATCGGCTCCCCGGGTTACCATGTGACGCCCAATAATTCCCTTATAGTAGGGAGTTCCGGTACGGAATACGGGCCTGGCAGCATCATAGACAACGCGTTTCTATTGGACGTCAACCCCAATCTGACCACCGATCAAATCAGCAATGCCCTGATTCCCCGGCTTGGCCGTCCGCACTACAGTGAAGGCGACCGGGATCGGGTTGCGGGTTTGCTGTCGTTCGAATGGATACCGACCGATTTCACCACGTTTTTTCTGGATGTGCTTTATGCCGAAGCGGACCGGGAGTTTAACCGGCTGGATATGATGATGGTGGGACGCAACTCGCAGCTGGTGCCGACCAACCTGGAGGTGGACGCCAATAATGTGGTGACATACGGCGAGTTCCACAACGCGCAGTTTTTTCTGGAAGCACGCCCGTACAAAGAAACGCTGGATTTCTACAGCATCAACCCCGGTATGACATTCCTGTTTGGCGATGATATGTCCCTGGACCTGCAAATGAATACCTCCAGGAGCGAGTGGTTTCGTGAATCACCGACGGTGGGCATTCAGTCCCGGCTGGGGGGCGGTGTGGTCGCCACCTACCGCAATCAGGGCGACGATGCACCGGTAGTTGAGACCAATGTGGATCTGAATGATCCGAACAACGTGGTAGGCTGGAACTGGGAACGTGCCTATATCCAGAATGAGGCACGCGAAACCGAGACGCTGGGCGGACGGTTGGATTTTACCCGGGGCGATGATTTGATCAATATCAAGGCCGGTCTGGCCTATGATGAAGTGTCGCGCATCATTGTCGCTTACGATGCGTCCTACCGCTGGGAAAATGACGAAGTTCGGCCGACAGTCTCCAGCAATGATCTACCCCGTTATATGATGCCGGGGCCCGCAGGTTTTGCGACCGTCGATTATGACAGTCTGTTTAACGATACCAATTATTACGCCCTGTCGGCGGACGCGCCCATTGTCGGCACGTCCAATACCAGTGCGCCGACCGGTGAGGTGGTCGAGGAGACGCTTGGCGCGTACGTCGAAGGCAATACGGTTCTGGACTTTTTCAGCCGGCCGCTGCGCCTGAATGGCGGGGTTCGCTATATCACCACAGACCAGGAGATCAATGGTTTGCAGATCATTGGCGATGGGTATTCAGTGCAGACGGCGATCTCGGATTATAATGAGGTATTGCCCTCGTTCAACGCCGTATGGGACTGGAATGATAACCTGCTGATACGCAGCTCGGTTGCACGTACGCTGACTCGCGCCAACCCGATAGAAATGATGCCTAACCTGACGTATACAGATCAGTCTGCCCAGTCGGCGTCGGAGGGCAACCCGGCGCTATCGCCGTATCTGGCCAATAACTTTGATATCGGTCTGGAATGGTATACCGAAGATGAAGGCTATGCGGCGATCAACTATTTCAGAAAAGATATCGAGGGATTTACCTATACCGACTCGCGATCCGTGCCGTTCAGTGCGCTCGGCATTCCGTTTAACCAGTTGAGTGGCGCCCAACAGACAGCGATCAACCAGCGTGGCGGTCCGGATGCCGCGACCGTCTGGGTTAACCAACCGCAAAATGCCGAAGGCAAGTTAAAACTGAGCGGCGTGGAATTACTCTGGGTGCAGCCGCTGAGCTTTGTCATGCAGGGCCTGGGCTACACAGTGAACTTTACGACGGTTGATCAAAAAACTTCCGGCAGTAATACACCGACTTTTGCTACCGGTGTATCGGAGAATATTTTCAACCTGACCGGGTATTATGAGAACGAGCGGCTGACCATGCGGTTGTCCTATTCGTGGTACGACGAGCAGATAGGTTCGGGGCTCAATGCCGACAACGTCACCGGGGCGCAACGTTTTATTGAATCACGCGGTCAGTGGGACTTCTCCGGCAGCTATGAGTTCAGCAATTTGCCCACATCACCGAAGATTACGCTGAACCTGATCAACTTCGCTAGCGATCCGCAACGCGAGATCTTTTCCCATGGCAATGCGCCATTTACCTATTACGATCCGGGTTACACCGCGATCCTGGGGATTAGCGGAACGTTTTATTAAACGCGGGCCAGACGCGGCACCCCGACGGCCCGTCGGGGTGCCGCGCTACGATGCCACCCGGGCGGTCGCCACCAGCCGGTCAATAAACGCATCGGTTGCCGGATTGACGTAACACCTGTCCGCATCCGCCTCGAACCATTGCAGGGTGGATTTTATGCCTTCGGCAAATGGAATATGGCAGCGGAACTCCGGCACAACCCGCTTGATCTTGCTGTTATCGAACAGGGCGCTCTCCGACTTGTCGCCGAGCAGGGATCCTTCATATTCCGGGTCCATCGCGCAGATCCGGTCAGAGGTGACATGAACGATATGTGCTTCGCAACCCAGCGCGGCGGCAGTCAGCTGATAGATGCGGTTCCAGCTCAGGAACTCATCAGAGGTGATATGAAAATCGTCACCCAACGCCAGGGGGTTGCCCAATAGCCCGCAAAATCCGCAGGCAAAATCATCCGCATGGGTGATGGTCCACAGTGACGTCCCGTCGCCATGCACAACCACCGGCTTGCCGTCCCTGATCCGCTGTACTGCGGTATATTCGTTCCAGCCGCCGATGGCCAGCGGGATAACCCGCGCATAGGTAAATGAGGGGCGAACGATGGTATAGGGCAAGTCGTACTCCGTTGCCAGCTCGCGCAGTGTGTTCTCTGCTGCGATCTTGGCGCGTGAATAGGCCCAGCGAGGATTTTCCAGCGGGGTGCGCTCTGTGATCCAGGGCGTTGGCCCCGGATTTTGATAGCAGGAGGCTGAGCTGATAAATACATACTGGGCGGTCCGGTTCCGAAATAGCCGGAGATCGCGCTTAACATCCACGGGATCGAACGCAATCCAGTTCACCACCACGTCCCATTCCCCGTCGATGGATGAGAGCCGGTTGACGTCAGCCTGAATAAACCGGGCACCTGGCAGGTCAGTCGTCGTTCCGTTGCGGTTGAGCAGCCACAGTTCGTGGCCCGCATGCAACAGTTGCTGGCTTACCGACAGGCTGATATTGCCCGTGCCGCCAATCATCAAGATTTTCATGGGAATACCTGGGAACTGTTTGAAAGCATTGTAAAAGCCACAGGGAATTATTGCATCCCGGAACATTGAGTCCTTGACATTTTGCCGATATTAAAGACAATGTTACACACGCCCCGGAGTCCATGTGACTCCTGCCGACAATCTCGGTGGCGATCTATCAGCAGGTCAAACACCCTTGGCATGCACATCAAAGTTGGGCTCCTCACCCGTGATGCCCGGACCAGAGCGGACGCAATACCTTTGCCGCGCCTGCGGTGTCGTGTCTGGTCGGCGTTGTTGTCACAGGGTTCCAGAGGAGACACCCGGATTATCTGCGAACGAACGGTCCGGACTCTGGTCGTATCTCCTGCCCGGACTGTGACAACTTCAAATGAATCATTATTGTAACCATTCAGCTCGCGTCGTAACTGTGCAGATTGCGTCCGGATTTGTTCAGAGCAAGGCAAAAAATGTGAATTTACTCCTGTAAATGACCATTTTTTTTAACGCAGCTATGGGCAAATCGGGGCGTGCGCTGAATAGTTACGCCATCCAGACTTTTAAACACAGAGGACAAAGCGGTGGAATTATTTTCAGGCGGCGACATGTTGATGCGCGCTCTGGCCGATGAGGGCGTCGAATGCATATTCGGCTACCCCGGAGGGGCTGCGCTGCACATCTATGACGCCCTGTTTCGCCAGAACAAAATCAAGCATATTCTGGTGCGACATGAGCAGGCCGCGACCCATGCCGCGGACGGCTACTCACGTTCGACCAACAAGACCGGTGTGGTACTGGTCACGTCCGGCCCGGGGGCAACCAATGCCATAACCGGCATCGCGACAGCCTATATGGATTCCATTCCCATGGTGGTTATCTCCGGTCAGGTCAATTCGGACAAGATCGGAGAAGATGCCTTCCAGGAAACCGATATGGTGGGCATTTCGCGACCGATCGTTAAGCACAGCTTTCTAGTGAAGGATGCGCGGGATATTCCTGCGGTCGTGAAAAAGGCATTTCACATCGCCTCAACCGGCCGCCCGGGTCCGGTCGTTATCGATATTCCCAAAGACACCACCAATCCGGCTGAAAAGTTCGAGTACCACTACCCGGAGAAAATCCGTCTGCGGTCCTACTCGCTGGTAACACGGGGCCATGCCGGCCAGATCAAGAAAGCGGTGCAGCTGTTACTGCAGGCCAGGCGTCCGATTATCTACGCCGGTGGTGGCGTCATTCAGGGGGAGGGATGCCAGCAGTTGATAGATCTGGCGCGTCGGCTCGACCTGCCCGTTACCAATACTCTGATGGGGTTGGGCTGCTATCCGGGAACGGACCGCCAGTTTCTGGGTATGCTGGGAATGCATGGCTTTGTTGAAGCCAACCTGGCGATGCACCACGCCGATGTTATCCTGGCCGTCGGAGCCCGGTTCGACGATCGGGTCACCAATACGCCGGGCAAGTTCTGCCCCCAGGCAAAAATAATCCATATCGATATCGATCCGGCGTCCATATCCAAAACCGTACAGGCGGACGTGCCGATCGTCGGCCCGGTCGACAGCGTGCTGAGTGATATGCTGGATATCCTTGCGGATACTACCGACAAGGCTGACCCCAAAGCCATCAAGGAATGGTGGAAGCAGATCGAAGAGTGGCGTAGCCGTTACGGCTTGCTGGTCAAGCCGCGTTATCCGGTCGGCGGCGACCTGATTATGCCGGAGGAAGTGATCCAGACGTTGTTTGAAGTCACCAAAGGCGATGCCTTTATTACATCGGATGTGGGCCAGCACCAGATGTTTGCGGCCCAGTATTACCCATTCGACAAACCACGACGCTGGATTAACTCGGGCGGGCTGGGCACCATGGGGTTTGGTCTGCCAGCGGCCATGGGGGTGCAATATGCCCATCGCGATGCCACCGTTGCCTGCGTCACCGGCGAGGGCAGCATCCAGATGTGCATACAGGAGCTGTCTACCTGCAGCCAGTATCATCTGCCGGTCAAGATTATCTGTCTGAACAACCAGGCGCTGGGTATGGTCAAGCAGTGGCAGGACATGAATTACGAAAGTCGCTATTCGGAAAGCCTGTATGAAGAATCATTACCCGATTTTGTCAAACTGGCTGAAGCCTATGGCCATGTTGGCATGCGTGTGAAAAACCGCAGTGAGTTGCGCAGCAAGCTCGAGGAGTGTTTCGCGATGAAGGATAGAACGGTCTTTATGGATATTTATGTTGACCCGGATGAGCACGTGTACCCAATGCATATCGCCCCCAACGGCACTATGCGTGATATGTGGCTCAGTAAAACGGAGCGCACCTGATGAGAAGAATAATTTCGCTGTTGATGGAAAACGAGCCGGGTGCGCTGTCAAGAGTGGTGGGGCTTTTCAGTCAGCGTGGCTATAATATCGAAACACTCAGCGTTGCGCCGACTGAAGATAATACCCTGTCGCGACTGACCCTGACCACCATCGGCGACGATCACAAGATCGAGCAGATCACCAAACACCTGAACCGTCTGATCGACGTCGTGAAGCTGGTGGACCTTACCGAAGGCGCGCATATCGAGCGGGAGCTGATGCTGATCAAGGTGCGCGCGACCGGCGCCCAGCGGGAGGAGATCAAGCGTTGCGTCGATATATTCCGTGGCCAGATCGTCGACGTCACCGCATCGGTCTACACCATTCAGATAACGGGTACGACCGATAAGCTTTCTGCGTTCTTCCACGCAGTCGGCGAGGCTTCCATACTCGAAGTTGTACGGTCCGGCGTGTCCGGCATCAGTCGCGGGGAAAAAGTCCTCAGTCTGTAGAAGAGGCGTAACGTTCCAAAGTGGCCGCTGCAACGCAGCGGCCACTATCCGCCTCACCCGATGATTCCGATCAGAAATGCCACAAGTATTCGGCTGCCGCGAAGCCATCACCGGATAATGCAAAGACTGCAATAAATTCTGAATTTTATTTGGCAACACGATATTGGATATAAAATGGGCGCGGGGTTCTTCCGTATTAAACGCCCCCGTTTTAATCGCGTCGGATTGAGTTTATAGCGTATACAAATACCGCACTAGATCCGTCTTTTCCTCACCGGTCAACTTTAAAGAAAGTATCAGGTTGAAATATTCCACGGTATCATCCAGTGTCAGCAGGCGTCCGTCGTGCAGATACGGTGGGCTGTCTTTGATGCCGCGCAAGGGGAAAGTTTTGGTGGGCCCGCCGGCCGTCAGGCGTCGGCCGTTGACGACCACGTTTTCGTCATAGAAGCGTCCGGCCTGCAGGTCATGCATGAAGTTGTCGCTGAAAATTGGAGGCGCGTGGCATTCCGCACAGCGTCCTTTGCCAAAAAATACGGCTTCGCCCCGCAGCTCCTGTTCGGTTGCGCGCTCAGGCGCCAATCGACCAAAAGGATCCAGTTTGGGCGCTGGCGGGAAGTCCAGAATTTCCTGGAACTCGGCCATGGCGTGAACCTCGCTGCCCCGTTCCAGGAAATTGACACCCTTCTTCTGAGCGATCACCGTATCGCCATCAAAATAGGCAGCGCGTTGTTCAAACTCGGTAAAATCCTCTACAGTACGTAAAGCCCGCTGGGAGCCAAACAGGCGCTGCTGTGCAACGCCGCGCAACGTGGGTGTATCTATCCTGCGTCGCACTTCCTGCGGGCGAATATCGCCGACCAGGTGAGTGGCGGCATTGGTATGCCCATTGGTGTGGCAGTCAAAGCAGGCAACACCAATGCTGGGTTTTTTGCTGCGGCGGTCAGCTGTCAGATTAAACTGTTGCTGAGGAAACTGACTGACCAGCAGGCGCAGGCCATCCAGCTGTTTTGGATTGAGGATGCCATTAAACAATTCGTAGAAGTTTTGCGTGGTGACTACCTGGCCCTGTGATACGTCACCCAGATCCGGGCGAGTTGTCAGAAAGATGGTCGGTGGGAATTCAGCCAGCAAATGTTCAGGTATATCAAAATCGAGGTCAAACCGGGTCAGATCGCGATTTTCCTGTTTTTGTATTTCCTTGATATGGAATTCGGGGAATACCATCCCGCCCTCTTCATGGTGAGGGTGAGGTAATGGCTTGAAGCCTTCGGGAAATACACCTTTGCGCCGAATTTCGTCGGCACTCATATTGCCGAGCTGTTCCCAGGTCACGCCCTGGGGCAACTTCACGCGGACCCCACCCTGAACCGGCTTGCCGCGGGTCATGGATACCCCCTTGACCGGTTTGTTGGAAAGATCGTAGCGGGACTTGAGCATCTTGTCCTGGCGAGCTGTGATGCGTTTTTTGGCGGCACTCATTTCCTTGAAAACTTCGGAAAATGGGCGCTCCTGAGCAACCGGCATGTAACTTGTCTGCCCTCTCGCAGGGTCCGTGTTGGACGACCCGGCTCTTTCGTTCTGAGCGTAGGCGCTTGTAAAGATTACAAGCAATGTGGCGGCAACGGCGCTATTGACAGACCTCGTCCACCTGTTTTTATTCAGCATATCGACTTCTCCAGTTGATGGTGCTTTATTGTCAGGGTATTCAGGCCAGAACTGAGTAATAAGGCAGGGGTTTACCCTGTAAAGGCTTCTGAGCGCTATAGTAAAGCAGTCAGAAGAGGGTTGAGGCTGTTATGGCAGCGGCACTTGCCGACATGCCCTAACAGTCCATAGGATAGACCTATGATTTTTAACAGACAAGCGCTCGTTGCAGGCGTGGGTTGTATTCAGCGCTTCTGCCGGTTCGCGGGCCATGTACTGAAGACCTTTTTGCGGAATCACGGAATCCTGCTGGCTGGTGGTGTCGGGTACAACGTGCTCCTGTCGATGGTCCCGTTGTTTGCCCTGTTATGTGTTTCATTGACACATATTTTTGACGAACAGCAGTTGCTCGCGATTATCGCTGTGCAGGCTGCGCATCTCACGCCGACTCACGCCGATCTTGTGGTGAATACGGTAGAGGAGCTGATGGATTCCCGGGAGATGATTGGGTCCGTAGGGATACTGGCGTTGCTGTTCTTCAGTTCTTTCGCGTTTCGCATGCTTGAAGATTCAATGGCCATTGTGTTCCGTCAATCGGAAACCCGTTCGCATCGAAGTTTTTGGATATCGGCCGTACTGCCATACCTGTTTATGATTGTGCTGGGCAGTAGCCTGCTGGTGCTGATGCTGGGCATCGCCTTGACCAGCGGGTTGTATGATCTGCTCAGTAGCCGCCTGGGACTTCGGCTGGCGGTCGGCGAGATATCGGAGTTCGCATTGCATCTGATCAGCTTTCTGGGCATGGCCTTCCTGTTCAGTGCTATATACAAAATTATGCCCGTCTCGAGGATTGCTACCCGGCGGGCACTGATTGGCGGACTGGTGGCGGCAGTACTCTGGGAAGGTGTCCGTCTGTTTGTGATGTTTTACATTAATAATATTTCCTTTGTTAACACGATCTACGGTTCATTGGCAGCAATAATCATTCTCCTGCTGACATTGGAAGTCGGTGCATTTATTCTGCTTCTCGGTGCCCAGGTTATTGCAGAGCTGGAGCGCAACGCGAAAGCGGGTTTGCCCTGGCATTATACGCCACCCCATTAGCCGCCTGATTGAGATGGATGCTTAAAGTGCAAAACTGGGCATTAAAATTGCTTTACCGTGAAGAGAAGGTGAATTGTTTCGCTTTTATTCCACGATAATAATCAGGAGAACTTTATGTCCAGTACCAGCGATAAAGTCAAAGGTAAAGCCAATGAAGCGGTGGGCAAAGGCAAACAGGGTTTCGGGAAGGCCACCGATAATCCGCGCCTGCAGGGTGAAGGCAAAGGTCAGGAAGTCAAAGGAAAAGGCCAGCAGCTAAAAGGAAAGGCGAAGGACAAGGTAAAATCTGCAACAGACAAGGTTTAAACCCCGCGTCTCCTCTGACCAGGGGAGTCGCCGCTACCCTGGTAATTTCGTTGTAACGATTGAGCGCCTGTCGCAATCAGAACGGTTGTGGCAGGCGCTCAATCGTTACATTTCGTTTCGGTCCCCGATTCGGTTCGTACCCGCTGCAGCACCCATTTTTCTACCCGCCTGTTTTGGTTTTAGCGCTTTGCCGCTCAGTGTCTATACTGACAAAAGGGCGGGCTTCTACCTCATTTTACATGGACCTGTGGCTGCAATGGCAGCCACCACACGCGGGCTGCATATGTTTTCCGGTTTCGGATTTGAAAAAGCTTTAGGTATTTTGGTTATAGTGACGCTGATAGCTGTCTTTGCCGAAGAGCATCTGCTGACAACCAGCATGGTGATTGACTCATCGGGCGCGCACGGAATCTCTGTGTATTCCGACCGGGTTTCCGGCGGCTCCAGCGAGGCACGCGTGCTGGACGCTGAAAAATACGAGTGGAGCTGTGTGCTTAAGGCAGGTGCCCGATTCCCTTACTGCGGTTTCGAGGTCATTTTTGATGCAGAGCGCATGAATGGACTCGATCTGAGGAATCAGACGCGGTTACGCCTGTATCTGGATTACGAGGGGCCCGCAGAAACCATTCGGGCCTATCTGCGCAATTTTGACCCCATTTACAGCATTCCAGGCGTCAACGATACGACCAAATACAATCAGGTAGAGTTCAATGTTGCCATGCTCGACGACTATGTCGAGTTGCAGATGACGGATTTTTTTGTGGCTAATTGGTGGGTCGCGCAACATAAAGTTATGCCTCAGTATACGCACCCGCAATTTGACAACATCGTCATTTTCGAAGTGCAAACCGGTAATGGCGCACCGTGGGGAGAGTATCGGTTTCGAATCAACCGTCTTGAATTCGATGGCAGATTGATGTCAACGCAGGAATGGTATCAGCTCATACTCGGTGCATGGTTGACTATCGCATTATTGTTTTTGGCAGTGCGCCTGATATTTCTCAACAGGGAGCTGGCCCGGCGTAAAACGCGCGAACAGGAATTGCTGGAGGTCAACTCCCTGCTGGATACCCGGAGTCGTACACTGGAGGAGATGGCGCGCACAGACCCGCTTACCGGGGCGTTCAACCGCCAGGGCATCGAGGACGCGATCAAGGGCGGGTTGCTTGACTGGCGTCGGGAGCGCAAACCGCTGTCCCTGGTGATGCTGGACGTGGACTTTTTTAAACCCGTTAATGATACCTACGGTCACGCAGTTGGTGATCGGGTGCTGATGGGCATTGTCGAACTGGTGCAGCAGAATATTCGAAGTCACGATCTGTTTGCGCGATGGGGTGGGGAGGAGTTTGTGCTGGTTTGCCGGGATACCCCGGAGCAGGACGCCTATAAACTGGCAGAAAAGTTGCGACGCCTGATCGGTGAGCACAAATTTGACAGCGGTATCAGTATCACGGTCAGTATTGGCGTTGCCACTCTGGGCGAGACAGAGACGCTGGATCAGCTCTTTGAGAGAGCGGACGTGGCGCTGTACTGTGCAAAGGACGGCGGTCGCAACCGGGTGGAGCTGGCCGAGAGCCAGGCACGCAGTGCGCCGCATTGATCCGTCGTTTCTGCACGATCACTTCCGGCTGAACGCGTTTATTGCATAATGACAGGCCCGGGCATCATCCGAAGCCCGCCTGCGGTCTGGTGCCCGGAAGCCGACGGTCCATGTTTATGTAGTACAATCCCCGGCAACTCCCCGACCCTGAAGTGAGTGTCTGCATGCAGCACCGACTGGTCAAATTCGGCCAATTCCTCCTGATTCTGTGCCTGTGCAGTGGGTGTATGCTGGCATCTGCGGAAGCTCCGCCGCCAGTGAAAGTCGGGGTGCTCAAGGATTTTCCGCCCTATTATGAATCGGGCGCCGTGTCCCGTGAACCCAGAGGGTTCGCCATCGATGTCTTCAGGGCAGTGGCCGCAATTGCGCAAATCGAGTACGAGTTCGTTGTATTTGATTCATGGGGCGAAGTACAGGAGGCCTTGCAGGCGCGGCAGATCGACGTCATTGCCAATATGGGTATTACCGAGGAGCGACAGCGGCTCGCCCGTTTCACCGCCCCGGTAGAAGCCTCCGGCATCCGGATATTTGTGCGCACATCAGACTATTCCATCAAAAGGCTGGCCGACCTGCAGGATAAGAGAGCAGCCGTCGTAAAACTCAACGTCGGCGCTGATCTGGTTCGCCAGTATGGCGCGTTCCCGGTAGTGTACGACTCATTACAGGATGCACTGCTGGCACTGCTTGCCGGAAAGGTGGACGCGCTTATCTTCCCGCAGCCTTCGGTGGAGCGGGTTTTGAGTCAAAGCCGCCTGGAAGATCGCTTACGACCGGTTGGCAAGCCTCTGGCTGAAATCAAACGGGCCATTGCTGTAAACCCGGATCGCACCGATTTACTGCTGAAGCTCGATGCGGGCGTCCAGGCGCTGCTGGCGGAAAAGCGCTTTGGTGAGATTTATCGGCACTGGTACAGCGATAAGCCCTCGGTTTTCAACCGTACATCTGTCCTGGTCTTTGTAGCGCTTACATTGGCGCTCTGTGTTCTGTTCCTGATCTGGCGTCAGCATACGGTCAATCGCATGAAACAGCGTATTGAGAGCCTGAAGATGCAGCAGCGCGAACAGATGCTGAAAGCGCAGTCTACCGAGATGGCAGCCAAGCTCCGGGTCTTCTTTGATCAGAGTCTGTCGTTCGGTGGCATTATGGATCTCGATGGCATTATTACGGATGCCAACAAGACGTTTCTGGATGCCTGCGGCTACCGGCGCGAAGACGTGGTAGGTCGATACTTTTGGGATACGCCCTGGTGGCGTGGTGCCATTGAAGTTCAGGACGAAATCCGACAGGCAGCCCGACAGGCTGCGGCGGGTAATGTCTATCGGAAGGAGCTGGACTTCTGGTTGGCTGACGACACACGTCGGGTTGTCGATTTTGCCATGATTCCTGTGCGTAACGACGCGGGCGAGGTGATTTTTCTGGCACCGACAGGGCATGATATTACCGAGCGCAAGCAGGTTGAGCGGGAGCTTGAGCAGGCGCGACAGATTGCGGAAGCGGCCAATTTTGCCAAGAGTAAGTTTGTCGCCAATATGAGCCACGAGCTCCGAACACCGCTCAGCGCGATTCTGGGATATACCGAAATTCTGGCGATGCATCTCACTGAGCCGGATAATCTGGTCATTGTGGAATCCGTTCGCCGCAACGGAGAGCATCTCCTGGCGTTGTTGAACGACATCCTTGATTTATCCCGTATCGAAGCCGGGAAACTGTCCATTTATACGCAAAAAGTAAACCTTGGCGAATTTATCAGCGACGTCTACGCGTTAGTCGAAAACCGGGCGCATGCCAAGGATATCCGGTTGACCGTCGAGTATCGAACCCGCATTCCTGCAGAGATTGAAACTGATGCCATGCGGGTGAAGCAGATTCTGATTAATCTGGTGGGCAACGCAATCAAATTTACCGAACGGGGGGAAGTGTGTATTACCATCAGTGCTTTTCCCCGCGAGGCAGATGATATCGAGCTACTGTTTGAAGTGCGAGATACCGGAATCGGAATTCCGGCAGAGCAACGGGACAATATCTTCGATGCGTTTGAGCAGGGCGATACCAGTATTACCCGACGTTTTGAAGGCTCAGGACTGGGTCTCAATATCTCCCAGCGTCTTGCCCGGTTGCTGGATGGGCAGATCTATGTAGACAGTACCGTGGGGGCTGGAAGTACGTTTACCCTGAACATTCCCGCCAGAATCACTGGTCAAAAGAAGTTCGTGGAGGCGTCGCTGCCATCATTGCCAGCCGGTCGAAAACCGCGGCCGTTTCGCAAGTTGCATGGTGAGCGCATATTGGTGGTTGATGATCGGGATGACATGCGCCTGCTGATTCAGCGGATGATCGAGCAGGCAGGGGGCACCAGTAAAACGGCGGTTAACGGGCGCGATGCGCTGGAACAATATCGCAAGGCCCGTAACGATGGAAAAACATTTGACTGTGTCATCATGGACATGCAAATGCCGGTGATGGATGGGTTCGAAGCGACGATGTTGCTGCGGCAGGACGGGTACGCAGGCACCATAGTAGCCTTGACTGCAGGTGCCATGCAGGGCGAGCGCGAACGATGCCTCGCCGCCGGGTGCAACCACTATCTGAGCAAACCAGTCGACGGTCGGCGGTTACTTGAAATTCTGGCGGACGAGAGCCTGACCCAGGCCGGGCAACAGTCGCATGAGGCCATCCAGAGTGAGGCCATCCAGAGTGAGGCCATCCAGAATAAGCCAGCCGGCCAGAGTATCCTGATTGTGGACGACAACAACGAAGCAATGGACGCGTTGTCCCAGATACTCAGTCTGGAGGGCTATGTCACCTATACGGCCGCCAATGGTGAAGGTGCGTTGGCGCAAGCGATCAGGCAGCAGCCAGATGCCATTATCCTGGATATCAATTTACCGGACATGACTGGATTTGAAGTATTGCGACATCTTCGCGCCAACCAGTTATTCGAGAAGACGCGGTTTATCGCACTTTCCGGTGACAGTGAATTGATGGCTGAAGCGCAAGAGCCAGCGGGATTTGATCGCTGTTTTACTAAACCTGCCGATTTTGCCGAATTGAAAACCTGGCTTCAGCGGCAATGGGCTGCGGAGTCAGCTGACGTCTGAGGAAAGGGCAGTGTTTTTCGTCATCCGGGTGGCTTCCCGTCTCCGGCAAACACCGCGTTATGCACGACGGGTCGCCTTTGGCTTTTTTCGGTTGGGAAAACAGGTACGGCAGATATCGCAGATCATGCCATTGCAGCCCCTTGCCGAGCAAAACTCCCTTCCGTAGTAGATAAACTGCAAATGCAGATCATTCCAGCGATCCTGTGGGAACAGTCGCTTCAGGTCTTTCTCGGTCTGTATCACATTCCTGCCTGAGGTCAGGCCCCACCGCTGCGCCAGCCGATGAATGTGCGTGTCCACAGGAAATGCCGGTATATCAAAAGCCTGCGCCATGACAACGCTGGCGGTTTTGTGGCCGACGCCTGGCAGTGCTTCCAGCTCGGCGAAGCTTTGAGGCACCTGGCCTGCATGTTTTTCCAACAGTATTTCCGATAACCGGTGGATAGCCCGGGCTTTCTGCGGCGACAGCCCGCACGGGCGAATAATTGCCTGTATGGTTTCGACGGGAAGGTGAACCATTGTGGCGGGGGAGTCGGCCAGTTGCCACAGCGATGGCGTTACCTGATTGACACGGGCATCGGTACATTGGGCGGAAAGAAGAACCGCAATCAACAGCGTATAGGGATCGCGGTGGTCCAGCGGGATGGGAGGCGACGGATACAGCGCCTCCAGTTGGTCCATAATAAACCTGACCCGCGTGGACTTGTTCATATCGGCTGTGGGCAGCGAATTGACGGTCAGGGGATCAGCCATTGTTGTGCTTCGCAGAATGTCCTGATACGTTTGGCTGCGACGATGCACTCGTCACGGGTCGCCACCAACGCCATGCGGACATACTGACTGCCAGGGTTCCCGGTCGCGGTATCGCGCCCAAGATACTGTCCGGGCAGTACGGTGACGTTCTGGTGGGCGAACAGTTGGCGGGCAAACTCAGCATCATCCAGTGGCACTCGTGGCCATAGGTAAAAGCCCGCGTCGGGCAGGGCATAGTCCAGACAATCGCCCAGAATGTCTGCCACAGTTCGAAATTTCTCACGGTAAAGTGAGCGGTTGGCGATGACATGCTCCTCGTCACGCCAGGCAGCAATGCTGGCCATTTGAACCGGTAGCGGCAGGGCGCAACCCTGGTAGGTACGGTATTGCAGGTAAGCCTGCAGTATGTCTGCGTCGCCAGCGACAAAACCGGAGCGCAATCCGGGCAGGTTGGAGCGTTTGGAAAGGCTGTGGAATGCAAGGCAGCGCGCATAATCATGACGGCCCAGCTCTGCGCAGGCCTGAAGTATGCCAGGCGGTGGACTGTGTTCGTCGAAATACAGTTCCGAATAGCATTCGTCACTGGCAATGACAAAATCAAACCTGTCTGCCAGTGCGATCAGTTGCTTCAAAGTGGTCGTGCTTAGGACGTGGCCGGTAGGATTACCGGGCGTGCAGATGTAGAGCAGCTGACAGTCCTGCCAGATATGTGCGGGTACGCTGTCGAAATCTGGCGCGAACCCGGCGCTCGCTTCACAATTAACCAGCCAGGGTTTAGCACCAGCCAACAATGCGGCGCCTTCGTAAATCTGGTAAAACGGATTCGGCATAACAATGCGGGCGCCAGGCTTTGCCGTTACCACGGCCTGCGCGATGGAAAACAGCGCCTCCCGAGTGCCTGCTACTGGCAGTACGTGCCGGTCTGCCAGCAGGCTGTCCGGCGTCAGGCTAAAACGCCGGCTGGCCCAGTCTGCAATGGCCTGTCGCAGTTCCGGTAGCCCGCGAGTCAGCGGGTAGTGCGCTATACCGTTGAGGTTGCGCGCTAATTCTTCGAGGACGAATGCAGGGGGCGGGTGCTTGGGCTCGCCGATGGAGAGCGCTATTGGGGGCAGATTCCCGGGTGGTGTTAAGCCGGCTTTCAGTTGAGCCAGCTTTTCGAAGGGGTAGGGTTGCAGTTGTTGTAGCTCGTCATTCATGAATATTCTTTGACCTGAGAATCCAGTTCCCGGCAAATTGCCTGTTGCAGCGCGTCACATAACGCAGGATCGGTTAAAGGTTGCCTGTTGCTGTCGGTGATAAAGAAGATATCTTCGACCCGCTCACCCAGCGTGGAAATCTTGGCGTTCTGCAGGCGGACACCGTGTTCCAGAAAAATACGGCCGATGGTAGCCAGCAGGCCGGGCCGGTCCGGGCTGATTACTTCCAGCACGGTAGCATGGGGATGTGCATGGTGGTGCAATTGTGTCCGGGTAGGAATTGCCATCTGTTTAAGCTGTCGAGGCGTGCGCCGATAAGTGATTCTGGCGTAGTTGCGTGCCAGTTTCAGTTCATCGGACAGCAGCTGGCGAATCTGTCTCAGTCGTAAAGGATCGTCACCCAGCGGAAGATAGTTTTCATTGAGGACGTAGAACGTATCAATGGTGTATCCACTGCGGGAACTATATATGCGCGCATCCTGGATATTCAGGCCCTGGCGGGCCAGCGAATGGGCTACCGCAACGAAAACATTATTGGCATCCTTGGCACGCACAAAAATCTGCGTGGCACCCTCCCAGGGTGGGTTTTTGATATCCCGAATCAGTATCAGCGGGTCAGTGGAGTCGTAGGAATTGATCGCTTCGGTCTGCCAGGCAATATCCAGCGAATACTCACGCAGAAAATACTCATCCGGCATGTCCTTCCAGATTTCACGGACGCGCTGTTCATCTATGCCCTGTTGTGCCAGCGCGGCAATGGCTTTGTGCTGTGTCTCGATGACGATTTCCTGTTGATCTATGGTGTTCTCAAGTCCGCGACGCAGGGCGAGCTTGGTTTCTGTGTACAACTGGCGCATAAGGCTGGCGCGCCAGCTGTTCCAGATATCGGGGTTGGTGCCGCACATATCGGCCACGGTCAGGGCATACAGGTAATCGAGGTGCACCTGGTCACCCACCTCCAGGGCGAACTGGAGGATAACGTCCGGATCCGAGATATCTTTTTTCTGGGATACATAGGACATCAGCAGGTGTTTTTCCACCAGCCACTTGACCAGTCGGGTTTCCCGGCCGCTCAGGCCATGGTTAAGACAGAACTGCTCTGCATCAATGGCGCCCAGCTGCGAATGGTCTCCGCCCCGACCTTTACCGATGTCATGGTAGAGGGCAGCAATGTACAATAATTCGGGCTGGCGCAGCTGGTTCACGATTTCCGCGGCCAGCGGAAACTCCTTGCGTGCCGATTCCTTGCGGAATTGCCAGGCATTTTTAACAACCAGCAACGAGTGTGCATCAACGGTATATCGATGGAACAAATCATGTTGCATCTGGCCGGTAATGCTCTCGAACTCTGGAAGATAGCGGCCCAGAATCCCGTAACGGTGCATGCGCTTGAGCTGGGTTACCAGGCCATAGTTCATTTTGAACAGACTCAAAAACATGGCCCGATTCGCTGGATCTGCACGAAAGCGGCTATCAATCAGGGTTCGATTTTCCCGCATCAACCGGATCGTGTCGGCCGTGGCGCCGCGAATAGACTGATCGGCACTCATATGCACAAACATTTTTAGCAGGCAGCCGGGGTTGTTTTCGAAAACGCCCGGATGGGCGACTTCAAGGTAGCCATCCCGCAGTTGGAAATCGTCGTCTATTTTCCGAATCGAGCGGGGCGAACTGTTGCCGTTAATCTTTTCGTTGAGCACCCGAAGCAGCACTTCGCATACCTGACGAATGTCGTGAACTGTGCGGTAATATTCGTGCATGAACTGTTCTACTGCCAGGCCCGCGCTATTGTCGGCATAACCAAAATGTCGCGCCAGGTCCCGTTGCTGGCTGAACAGCAAGCGCTCGTCGGCCCGGTTTGCGAGCAGGTGCAAGCCATAACGAACCCGCCACAGGAAGGCTTCACCCTGGCGCAGAACCCCAAACTCCAGTTCGGTGAAAAAGTTCTTGCCTTCCAGTTGTCGCAATGTCTGCACGGCAAACAGCCGCTTGGCAATCCAGTTTACAGTCTGGATGTCCCTCAGTCCGCCCGGCGAGTTTTTGACATTGGGCTCAAGATCGTATTCGGTAAAGTTGAACTTTCGATGGCGTTCATACTGCTCATCCGCTTTGGCTTTATAGAACGCCTTCATGGACCACATATGTTCGGGATCCGTGAGAATGTGCAGTTGATCCCGCAATTTGTCATTGCCTGCCAGCCGACGGGCCTCCATCAGGTTGGTGACTACAGTCACATCCTGCCGGGCAATTTCCAGACATTCTGATAGCGTCCGGACACTGCTGCCAACTTCCAGCCCGATATCCCACAGAAACATAATGAACTGTTGAATATTCTCCTGGTACTGCTGGCCAGCGCCTTCGTCCAGCAGGATCAGAATGTCGATATCCGAATACGGGTGAAGTTCCTGGCGGCCGTAGCCGCCAACGGCCAGCAGAGCGATATCGTCGCCCCAGCGGAACTGGTGCCAGGCGTAATGGAGTATCAGATCGATAAACGTCGACCGTTCTCCGACCAGGAAGCGAATATCTTCACCTTCGCTGAATCGCCGATTGAAATGCTGGTTGACACCATTGATCGCGTCCTTGAATACGGCGATACCGGGCCGTTTGCTCAAATCGTCCCTGAATTTCTGCTGCCGAAAAAAGATTGGCTGGCAGGGGAATTCGGGGCAGTCGGGCGCGATGTTTGGCATCAGAATGATTCTTCCCGGCGGGCGGTCAATACGTCGACTCCGTTGCTGGTAACTGCCAGCGTGTGTTCCCACTGAGCCGATAGCCGGCCATCCCGGGTTTCTACGGTCCAGCCGTCGCTTTTTAGTCTGGTGGCTGCCTTGCCTGCATTGATCATCGGCTCAATGGTGAATGTCATGCCTTCTTCAAGGGTCATGCCGGTTCCCGGTTTGCCAAAATGTAACACCTGCGGGTCTTCATGAAATATCCGTCCAATGCCGTGGCCGCAGTAGTCACGGACCACTGAATAGTAGTGACCCTCGGCGTGGGTCTGGATCGCATGACCAATATCACCCAGGCGGGCGCCCGGACGTACCAGTGCGATCCCCTTATACAGGCATTCCTGTGTAACACGCACCAGCCGCTCGGCATGAGTCGCCGGTTTGCCGACAAAAAACATCTTGCTGGTGTCACCGTGAAAGCCATCCACGATAACCGTGACATCGATATTGATGATATCACCCGGTTTAAGGGTCTTTTTTTCCGAAGGAATGCCGTGACAAACGACCTGATTCACCGAAGTGCAGATCGATTTGGGGAACCCCTTATAATTGAGAGGAGCCGGGATGGCTTTCTGGACGTCGGTTATGTAGGCATGGCAGAGCCGGTCCAGCTCGGCAGTGGAGACTCCAGGGCTCACAAATTCTTCAATATATTCCAGTACTTCCGCCGCTTTGCGGCCTGCGGTCCGCATTTTCTCGATTTCTTCCGGCGTTTTGATGATGACAGTCATGGATGCTCTAACGGGTTGATTGAGTGGAAGTTCGCATTCTACCTTAGTTCGGAGTGTCATTAACATCCGCTCGACGACTTGCCGTCGACTCCGGTGGCCGGGCTGGCGCGCTCGACATGGAAACCCACGCGGGCTTTATGTTTTCAGCTTTTTGTGGTATAAAGCGCGCCCTGCCCGATGGCAGGTCATGATCTGTCAGCGGGTCTCCGATTAAGCAATGCGCGGGGATGGGTGCCGGTGATGGCCTGGTTGGGCCGGATTGTATCTGAATAATCGAAATTGTAACTATTCAGCTCGTGTCGTAATTGTTCAGATTGTGTCCAGCTTTGTTCAAAGCAAGGCGAAAAATGTGAGTTTACCCGTGTAAATAACCATTTTTAACGCAGCGATGGGCGAATCGGGGCGTGAGCTGGATGGATGCTCAAATTTTTACTTAATGTCGCACACACATCGACACACCGGCCTGGGTGCCCGCAGACGGGTTGGGCGGTGGGATGTGTGGAGGCTTAACCCTAAACTTTACAGGAAATTGAATTATGCCCGTAGTTAGCATGCGCGATATGCTGCAGGCCGGTGTGCATTTTGGTCACCAAAGCCGGTACTGGAACCCCAAAATGCGTCAGTTCATCTTTGGCGCCCGCAACAAAATCCATATTGTAAACCTTGAACACACGGTCCCCGCATTCAATAATGCCCTTGAGCTGGTGAAGCAAATGGCTTCACAGAAGAAGAAAATATTGTTTGTCGGCACCAAGCGTGCGGCCCAGAAAACCATTGCAGAGCAAGCCATTCGCGCGGGTATGCCGTTTGTCAGTCATCGCTGGCTCGGCGGCATGCTGACCAACTACAAGACCATCCGTGCATCCATCAAGCGATACCGCGAGCTGGAAGCCCAGAGCCGCGATGGCACCTTCGACAAACTCACGAAAAAAGAAGCGCTGATGCGCACGCGAATGATGGAAAAGCTCGACTCGTCCATCGGCGGGATCAAGGACATGGGCGGGCTGCCTGATGCATTGTTCGTGATTGATGTCGAGCATGAGCGCATTGCGGTACTGGAAGCCAACAAGCTGGGTATTCCGGTGATTGCAGTCGTAGATACCAATAGTGACCCGGCCGGTGTAGATCATGTGATTCCCGGTAATGACGATGCTATCCGGGCCATCAAGCTGTACGTGACCGCTATGGCGGACGCTTGTCTGGAAGGAGCCGCCAAGGTTAATGCCGTTCCCAACAAAGACGAGTTTGTCGAAGTCAACGAAGCAGCTGCCGGCGCTGGCGGCGAATAGACCCTTGAGAAGAAGCGACGGCTCCCGGGCTTGTCGCTTCACTTCTCATTCAATCCGAGGGGACTCCCCTTGCATCCCTCCAGGGCGTGCATCCGGTGTGCGTCTATGAATTTTCAATGCATCGGCGTCGGGCTTCGACACGTCGCCCTGCCGGTGAAATATCGAGGACAGAACTCATGGCAATTTCTGCGGCAATGGTAAAAGAACTGCGCGAGCGTACAGGGCTCGGCATGATGGAGTGTAAGAAGGCGCTGGTTGAATCCGGTGGGGATATCGAGCTGGCCATTGAAAACCTGCGCAAGGCAAGCGGACTAAAAGCCGCCAAGAAAGCCAGCCGGACAGCGGCCGACGGTGTCGTCACCGCAAAAGTTGCCGATGACGGGAGCTTTGGTCTGATACTGGAAGTTAACAGCGAAACCGATTTTGTCGCCCGTGACGAAAATTTTCTGGGTTTCGTGCGAAAAGTGGCTGAAAAGGCGTTTTCCACCCGTCAGACGGATGTTGGTCAGTTGATGGAAGGTGAGCTTGAATCTTCCCGTGAAGCGCTGGTACAGAAGATCGGCGAAAACATCGGCGTGCGTCGTGTGATCAACCTGACGCCAGAAAACGGGGTTGTCGGTGCCTATGTGCACTCCAATAACCGTATCGCGGTACTGGTTGAGCTGAAAAACGGCAATATGGAACTGGCGCGGGATGTTGCCATGCACGTGGCCGCCGTAAATCCCCAGGTCGTCAGGCCAGAGGATGTGCCGGCAGATCTGATCGAAAAAGAAAAGGATATCATCAAGGCGCAGCCCGATATGGCTGGGAAGCCTGCTGAAATCGTCGAAAAGATGGTAATGGGTCGAATCGGCAAGTTTCTGAAGGAGGGTGCGCTTCTGGAGCAGCCATTCGTCAAAAATCCGGAGCTGACGGTGGGTGCGCTGGTCAAGCAGGCCGGTGCGGAAGTGATTCGCTTTGTCCGATTTGAAGTGGGCGAAGGTATTCAGAAAGAAGAATCAGATTTTGCCGCTGAGGTTGCTGCGCAGGTGCAGGCATCCAGAGGATAATCTGGCCGCTGGAAAGGCAGGGCGAGGGATATCCCTCGCCTTTTTTATGTAAGAGCGGGTGAACACATGCCGTGTCGCAAGTCGATTGCGGCAATAACAATCACGGTGCGACCACCTGCTATCGTGGATTTCCCCCAATATCCGGCCAGCCTGAGCGGCCGGTTCGAGTTTCTCCGACAAGATTTTGAGTGTTCATACACCGGTTTTAAGGGTAAACTTCGGCCCAAATTCAGGCCTGGAGAACGAATTATGCCAACCCCGCGCGATCGAAAGTTCAAACGAATTCTGTTAAAACTCAGCGGTGAGCAGCTGATGGGTGACGAGGGTTTTGGGATTGATCCCAAGGTTCTCGATAAAATGGCTTTGGAAATTGGCCAGCTGGTTGGTATCGGTGTGCAGGTCGGTCTGGTAATTGGTGGCGGCAACCTGTTTCGGGGTGCTGCTCTGCATCGCGCCGGGCTCGACCGCGTTACCGGCGACCACATGGGGATGCTGGCTACAGTCATGAATGCACTGGCCATGCGTGACGCTCTGGAGCGGTCCAATATTTCATCCAGCGTGATGTCGGCAATTCCCATGAGCGGTATTGTCGAACACTATGACAGGCGGCGCGCAATCCGGTTGCTGGAGCGGGGTGAAGTCGTTATCTTTTCTGCCGGTACCGGCAACCCCTTCTTTACCACGGATTCTGCGGCCTGCCTCAGGGGGATCGAAGTGGATGCGGAGCTGGTGCTGAAGGCGACCAAGGTGGATGGCGTGTATTCCGCTGACCCAATGAAGGACCCCACCGCGACGCGCTATCATCGGCTGAATTACGATCAGGTGCTGACCGAAAAACTCGGTGTTATGGATTTAACGGCCATTTGCCTGTGCCAGGAACACAGTATGCCAGTTCGGGTCTTCAAGATGGAGAAGCAGGGCGCTCTGCTGAATATAGTTGTAGGTGGCGATGAAGGTACTCTGATCGAGGATGAAAATCATGATAAACGAAATTAAGAAAGATGCGCAGGAGCGCATGAAAAAAAGTGTGGAAGTGCTGGGTGTCAATTTTAACAAGATCCGCACAGGGCGTGCGCACCCGAGTATTCTCGATAGCATTGTGGTGTCCTATTACGGCTCTCCCACGCCATTGTCTCAGGTGGCTAACGTCAGTGTTCTGGACGCTCGCACTCTGTCGATCAGCCCCTGGGAAAAACAGGTGGTGCCCGAGATCGAAAAAGCAATCATGAAGTCCGATCTTGGATTGAACCCGGTGACCACCGGCGAGTTGATACGCGTACCTATGCCGCCGTTGACCGAAGAGACCCGCAAAGGCTTTATCAAGCAGGCGAGAAGCGAAGCCGAGCATGCACGTGTTTCAATCCGCAACATACGCCGCGATGCCAATACAGGCTTCAAGGATTTGCTGAAAGACAAGAGCATCAGCGAGGACGACGAACGGCGTGCCCAGGATGAAATCCAGAAGTTGACTGACAGGTACATAGCGGAAGTGGATGCAGCGCTGGCGGCCAAAGAAAAAGATCTGCTGGAAATTTAGGCCGACTGACAGGGGATTTGAGTGACTTCAGAATCGTTACGGCATGTTGCCATTATCATGGATGGCAATAATCGTTGGGCCAAACGAGAGGGCAAAAGCGGAATCGCAGGCCATCGAGCCGGTGTCGAACGGATTCGCGACGTATTGCAGGCCTGTCGTGAAAACGGGGTGGAGGTGCTGACACTGTTTGCTTTCAGCAGTGAAAACTGGCGCAGACCCTCCCGTGAAGTGGAAGCGCTGATGGGACTGTTCTACAACTACCTGAAAAAGGAAGCGAGAGAGCTGGCCCGTGAGAGAGTCAGGCTGCGGGTTATCGGCAACCGGGCCCGCTTTGGTCCCAAACTGAAAACGGCAATCGAAGAAGCTGAGCATATCGCCGGATCGGGCGACAGTACGCTGGTCATTGCGGCGGATTATGGCGGTCAATGGGATATCCTGGAGGCGTCACGCAAAGTCACGCAGGAAGTGCAGGCCGGGCGGATGTCAGCGGACGCGGTTGATGAGCGTACGTTTGAACAGTATTTATCAACCGCCGATCTGCCGCCACTGGATTTGCTGATCCGAACCGGGGGAGAGGTCCGCATCAGTAACTTTCTGCTCTGGCAGGGTGCCTACGCAGAACTTTATTTCAGTCCGTTGTTGTGGCCAGAGTTCGACGCCCGTGCGTTGCGAGACGCCGTCGCCGATTTTTATGGCAGGCAGCGTCGGTTCGGCCATACCAGCGAGCAGCTGGCCGGTGGGCTCAAGCCGCGTAGGGATCCCGGTCGTGCTTAAGCAAAGGGTCATAACGGCCCTGCTTCTGACACTGGTATTTCTGGGAATTCTGTTCCTGGCGCCGGCGGTGGCTTTTCATGTATTCGCGGCAATTGTGGTTTTGGCCGCAGCCTGGGAATGGGCAAATCTCTGCGGTTATTCATCCGCGTGGCAGCGCGCCGCCTACGTGGCCGTTATGACGGCCGTTGCTGCATTATTGGGCTGGCTGCTGCTGCAGCAATGGATCAATATGCAGCAGCTGTTAATGGTCGCGGCCGGTTGGTGGGCGATTGCACTATTGTGGGTGCAGGGGTATCCGGCCAGTAGAATCCTGTGGGGGGCACCGTCGATAAGGGCTGTGATGGGCGGACTGGTATTGTTGCCTACCGGGTTTTCCCTGGTCACACTGCGTAACCTGCAGGATGGTGAGCTGTGGATTCTCGCAGCGGTATTGATTGTGGCGGCGGCCGATATTGGTGCCTATTTCAGTGGGCGTCGCTGGGGGCGGCGCAAACTGGCGCCTTCGGTCAGCCCGGGAAAGTCGTGGGAGGGCGTGGCTGGTGGGGTACTCGCAGCCACCCTGACTTTTGGTATCTTTCTCGTGTTGCGGGGTGAGACGTTTTCGAATTGGCTGGTGTTGATTGCCATGCCGACGGCGCTGATTTCTGTGCTCGGAGACCTGCTGGAAAGTATGTTGAAGCGTCACCGCGGGATCAAGGACTCGGGGCGTATGCTGCCCGGGCATGGCGGCGTATTGGACAGGGTGGATGGCCTGGCGGCGGCGGTGCCCATTTTTACGCTCGCGCTCCTTGTTATGACGAGGGGCTGATGGAGCAGTTGACGATACTGGGATCTACCGGCTCAATCGGAATCAGTACGCTTGATGTTGTGGCGCTTCATCCGGATCGATTTGCCGTGTTTGCACTGACGGCTCACCACCAGGTGGAGCTCATGGCGCAGCAGATCCTTCAGTTTCAACCGAAGTTCGCAGTCATGCGGGATGCAGGTGCTGCGAAGCGACTTCAGCAGCGCCTGCCGGCAGGTAGCTGTCCGACCAGGATATTGTCGGGGGCCGATGATCTGCGTGCGGTAGCCGAGGCGTCGGAGGTCGATGTGGTGGTTGCCGCGATCGTCGGGGCTGCCGGTCTGTTACCGACACTGGCCGCTATCTCGTCTGGCAAAAAAGTCCTGCTGGCCAATAAAGAATCTTTGGTTATGGCTGGTGCGCTGATGATGCGTCGTGTACGCAAGTCCGGCGCTCGGCTTCTGCCGGTCGATAGCGAGCATAATGCCATTTTCCAGTGTCTGCCGCCGGATTTTGGGAGCCTGTCCGCAGCGGGTGTGCGTAAACTGCTGCTAACAGGTTCCGGTGGCCCGTTCCGCGATGCACCGCTGGACTCGCTGTACGGCGTGACGCCGCAACAGGCGTGCGCGCATCCCAACTGGAGTATGGGACAGAAGATTTCGGTGGATTCAGCCACCATGATGAACAAGGGTCTGGAATTTATCGAAGCCTGCTGGCTTTTCGATGCGGCCCCCTCCGCGATCAAGGTAGTGGTTCATCCGCAGAGCATTATTCACTCCATGGTCGAATATGTCGACGGATCCGTTCTGGCACAGATGGGGCAGCCCGATATGCGGACACCGATCGCACATTGCCTTGGCTGGCCGCAGAGACTGGCCGGCCCGGTGGAAAGTCTGGATTTCTGGACGCTGGGTGCGCTGGAGTTTAAAGAGCCTGATACCCGACGCTTTGCCTGCCTCCAGCTGGCAATGGACGCCATGCAGTCAGGTGGAACCGCGCCAGCGGCTCTGAACGCCGCCAATGAAATTGCAGTCGAGCGCTTTTTGCAGGGTCGCATCCGTTTTCCCGATATCGCGTCGACGGTGAACGCGGTGATGCAGAAGTGGAAGAATGGCGAACCAGACAGCCTTGAAGCGGTCTTATATGCGGATCAGATTGCCCGTGATATGGCGGACGGGATTATCCGGCAGCAGTTTTCGGTGTAACAGCAATCAAATATGCGTGGTACAGGCGCTGGCGCCTATAGAGGATGTTTATGGATTTTTTGCAAACGCTGATCGGCTTTTGTGTGGCCTTGTTTATTTTGGTCAGCGTCCACGAATTCGGACATTTTTACGTCGCTCGTCGCTGTGGCGTAAAGGTGCTGCGGTTCTGTATCGGGTTGGGCAAACCCGTCTGGTCTGTGCGGGACAGGCATGGAACGGAATTTGGCATCGCTGCCATACCGTTGGGTGGCTACGTCAAAATGCTGGACGAGCGCGAAGTCGATGTCCCTGCGGACCAGAAGCACCTCAGCTATAACAGCAAGTCGGTGTGGCAGAGAATCGCGATTCTGGCCGCCGGTCCGATGGCGAATTTTCTTCTGGCCATACTGGTTTTCTGGGGTATTGCGGCATTCAAGGGCAGTATCGGTATCAGCCCTGTCGTCGCAGAAGTCATACCGGATTCTCCGGCAGCGCAGGCGGGTATCGAACCCGGGCATCAGATAGCCGCTGTTGACGGTACCCCCACACCCACTCGTCAGGCCGTCTACGAAAGGCTGCTGGGTCGACTGGGCGAAAGCGGGGTGGTACAGATTTCCGTCAGTTCGCCGGGGTCGGATCTACAGGAAAGTCGCCAGGTACGGTTGCAGGACTGGATGCGAGGCACTACAGATCCAGATCCGGCTGAAGGTCTGGGCATCACATTTTTTCGCCCCGCCGCCGTAGTGGCTGATGTTGTCGCCGACAGTCCCGCCGCGGCTGCCGGGCTGCAAAAAGGAGACGAACTCAAGGCCGTAGATGGCGAATCCATCACCTCTCTCAATAACTGGATAAACTACGTGCGGGCCAGACCGGGGCAAAGCATTGCGCTGGACGTTTTGCGCGACGGGCACACGCAGACGCTGCACGTCACGCCTGCGGGCGTGACCGCAGAAGATGGCGCCACGTTTGGTCAGGTTGGTGTGCAGGTGACGGAGTCCGCCTGGCCGGAAGACATGATTATTCGTCAGAACTTCGGTATCGTGGGGTCCCTGGTCGAAGGCGCCAGAAAAACCTGGCAAACCTCCGGCTTTGTATTAATGTCCCTCAAAAAACTGATTGTCGGAGAGATATCTACAAAAAACTTGAGTGGCCCAATCGGCATTGCTAAAGTTGCCGGCGATCATGCCCGGGCGGGCATCCCTTATTTTATTGAATTTCTTGCCATTTTGAGTATCTACCTGGGAGTGCTCAATCTTTTGCCTATCCCTATTCTGGACGGCGGGCATATCCTGTACTGCCTGGTGGAGGCTGTAAAAGGTAGCCCGGTTTCCGAGCGGATTCAGGTCATGGGCTATAGCGCTGGTTTGATGCTTCTCGCCGGGGTTATGGTACTTGCGTTTTACAACGATATCCTGCGACTGTACTGATCGTGATCCAGACGCATTCCGTTAACCCTGTTTGTCAACGATAACTAATCTGTGAATCTGCTTTTGAAAAATAAAAAATCAATTTTCCTTCTGAGTCTTGTCCTGGGATTATCTGCCCAGGTTGAAGCCCAAAATTTACGTATCTCCGATATCCGGGTTGAGGGTTTGCAGCGGGTTTCCGCGAGCCCGGTGTTCGCTGCCCTGCCATTACAGGTTGGCGATCAAGTTGACACGGTGGCGGTGCGCACGGCGATCCGCTCGTTGTTTGCTACGGGTTTTTTTGATGACGTGGAAGTGCTGCAGGATGGCAGTGTGCTGATCGTCAGACTGAAGGAGCGACCGACGATCAGCGAGATTACCATCGAGGGAAACAAAGCCATCAAAACAGAGATGCTGCAGGAGGCCATGACCGAAAACGATCTGGCGGAAGGGCAGATTTTCCAGCGCAGCATGCTGGATACCATCGTCAACGAGTTGGAGCGCCAGTATGTCGCGCAGGGCCGCTATGCGGCGGAAGTGACTGCAACAGTATCGGAGTTGCCGAACAATCAGGTATCGGTAAAAGTGCTAGTTGACGAAGGCAAGGTCGCGGCACTGAAGCACATCAATATCGTGGGAAATCAGGCATTCAACAACGAGGAATTGCTTGAGCTGTTTGAATCCCGGACTACCGGCTGGCTCTCCTGGCTTACCAATAATGATCGGTACGCCCGGGAAAAGCTGCGCGGCGATATCGAGAAACTCGAGTCCCATTACCTGGACCGCGGATACCTCGATTTCGAAGTGATTTCAACACAGGTGTCATTGAGTCCCGATCAGAAATCCGTTTACGTCACGCTGAATATCAAAGAGGGTGATGTTTATACCGTTGAGAACATTAATCTTGCCGGTGAGCTGATTGTCGAAGAGTCCAGTATTCGGCGTCTGGTTCTGCTAAATGAGGGTAGAACATTTTCACAGGTTCTGATGACGGAGACGTCCGAATATATTACCCGGCTTATGGGTAATGCCGGCTATACCAACGCAGAAGTTGAAGGAATTCCGGAACCCAACCCGGAAACCAATACGGTCGATGTGACCTTCCTGATTAATCCGGGCGACCGGGTATATGTACGTCGTATCGGATTCCGCGGCAATACCCGTACCCAGGACGAAGTGTTACGGCGCGAGATGCGACAGATGGAAGGTTCATCGGCGTCCAACGCGAGAATCGAACAGGGCAAGGTGCGCCTGGAGCGACTTGGCTTTTTTAAAGGTGTGGAAGTTGAGACCAGCGACGTGCCAGGGACCAGTGACCTGGTCGATCTGGAATATACAGTGGAAGAGCAGCCCTCTGGCGCTATCAATGCCAGTATCGGCTACGGACAGGTTACCGGCGTGATGCTCGGTGCATCGCTGCAGCAAAACAACTGGCTGGGGACGGGCAAGCAGGTCGGCGTTTCTGTGCAGCACAGCACCTATCAAACCCTCTATAACCTGTCGTACAACGATCCCTATTTCACGCCGGACGGCGTGAGTCGCGGTATCACGCTGTTTTATAACGCCCGGGACTACAGTAAGATTCGCGTCTCATCCTATACCACAGACAGCTATGGGGTTAGCCTGAATTTCGGCTATCCGATTTCCGAGATTCAGCGGCTGAATTTCGGGGCAGGCTATACCCATCTCGAAGTGCGCACCGGACAGCACTCGCCTCAGGAGATTCAGCGCACACCGTTTCTCGATCTGGAAAATCAGACCTACTTTTATACGACCGAGGAAGCGCAGCGCAATCTGCAACAGGGCGGCGGTGGATTTATCGAAGATTTCAGCCTGAGTTCAGGGATGGTCACGCAAGATATGCTGACCGACACGACACCGGGCTTTATTGACCGCTTTGGCAGTAAATTTGATACGTTCAGTCTCAAGGCTGGCTGGTTGAGAAGTACATTGAACCGCGGGATATTCGCCACGCGAGGCAGCCGTCAAAGCCTGCAGCTGGAGGTGACGGTGCCAGGCAGCGACCTGGAGTACTACACAGTGCAGTATGACGGGCAGGTATTCAAGCCGATCAATGACGATTTCACCCTGCGTTTCCGGACGTCCCTGGGTTATGGGGATGGCTATGGCGATATGGATCGACTGCCGTTTTTCAAAAACTATTACGCCGGTGGCTACGGATCGATTCGCGGATTTGATCGTAGTTCGGTAGGACCCAAGTCCTCGTATCCTTCGCATTACATCGAGGTGCCGATCGAATACCGTGCGGTCGATCAAAATGGCGACGGAATAAACGATGGCCATGTCGTGGCCAATAGAGGTTACCTGCTCTGTGATGAATATGTCGAGCTCGGGGAGCCATACCCCGGTGCGCTGCCCTTGGTGGGCTGTGAAGCGGGAGAATTGGCTCGGAGATATCAATCCGTAGATCGGCGCTATCAGAATTTCGGCGGTAATATCTTGGTTGAAGGAGGCGCTGAACTGCTATTTCCAATCCCCTTTATAGAGGATCAGAGGTCCATGCAGCTGTCGCTGTTTATTGATGCCGGTAATGTATTCGACACCAATTGCAGCCCGTCGCAAAACAGTTGCACGGACCTGGATATTGATGAAATCCGGGTGTCGGCCGGCATTAGCCTTAACTGGTTATCCGCCATGGGGCCATTGACATTCAGTTGGGGTAAACCGCTTGTTTGGGATAAGCAACAGGATCTGCGCGAGTCCTTCCAGTTTTCACTCGGGCAACCGTTTTAGCGCGACTGGCACTTAACGAATCCATACTTTTGTTTAGGAGAATGTGCATGAGAATACGAATTTTTGCCGTGGCCTGTTTACTGGCAATACTGTCACCACTGGCTCAGGCCGCTGGTGCGACCAAAGTTGCTGTGCTTGATCTTCAGGCGGTCGTTTTGTTGTCGGAGGCCGGTCAGAGCGGCATGAAAGAGCTGGAAAAAAACGCAGACTACACGTCATTGCTGAATCAACTGGAAGATATGGATGCCGAAATCAAAGGTATGGACGATGAGCTGAAAGGCAAGGGCCTCACCTGGGGTGAAGACCAGAAGCAGCAGCACAGAGAAAAAATGAGTGAGCTTGTGAAGGAACGTCAAGGTGGTTTGCTGACGCTGAATCGCGCGCGGGAATCGGTATTTATGCAAATGCTTGGCGCCATGGAACCCGCAATCGCAGAAGCGCTTGAAGAAGTCATGAAGGCTGAAGATATTGAACTGATTGTGGACAGTAAATCAGTCGTGCATAAAACACCCGCGGCGGATATAACGGCCATGGTGGTCGAGAAGCTGAATAAGATGAACGCCGCCGCGAAAGCGAATCAGAAGAACAACAACAGTAAAAAATAGCGTAACTATTCAGCTCGTGTTGTAACTGTTCAGATTGCGTCCAGATTTGTTCAGAGCAAGGCGAAAAATGTGAGTTTACTCGTGTCAATACGCCGCGCATCCTGCGCGTCGCCCTCCGGGCCGCCTGGGCAGGCGTTCAAACCTGTTCCCGACCGGTTTGTGTCCATTGTTTAACGCGGCTTTATTGTAGGTGCGGGGGCAAATCGAGACGGAAGCTGAATAGTTACACTGAATTTTCCAACGCAGCAGCGGCGAACCCGGTACCACCAAGTCAAGCCCTGATGCGTCAACATCAATGATCAGGTTGCTGCGCCATGGGACACAAATACACGCTTAAACAGCTGGCGGACTATCTTGATGCAGAATTCGAAGGTGACGGCGACAAGGAGGTCGTCGGCATCGCGGATTTGCAGCAAGCCACATCCCGACAGCTCAGTTTTCTGGCAAAAAAGCAGTTTGAGCCTTACCTTCAAACCAGCCGCGCTGGAATTCTGGTCGTCAAAACCGGCGTCAAAGTGCCTGCCTCATCCAATGTCATTCGTGTCGTCGACCCTTACCTGGCGTACGCGAGACTGACAGGCCTGTTTGTGGATCGGCAATCAGCGCAACCGGGTGTGCATCCGTCAGCCGTCGTTCATCCCTCCGCAGTTATTGCGCCTACGGCATCGGTCGGACCGAACTGCATCATTGATGCAAACGTAACGATTGGTGGTGGCACCGAGTTGCAAAGCGGCATAATGGTCGGGAAGAATAGCCGTATCGGCAACGACTGCCTGATTTACGCGAATGTTGTGATTTATCACGGCGTCACCCTGGGGGATCGGGTGACGCTGCATTCGACCGTGGTCATCGGTGCTGACGGTTTCGGGTATGCGCCGAGTCCCGATGGGTGGGTCAAGATTCATCAATTGGGCGGGGTAGTCATTGGTAATGATGTGGAAGTTGGTGCCGGTACTGCCATTGATCGCGGTGCAATCAACGATACCCGTATCGGCGACGGGGTGATTATTGATAACCGGGTACATATTGCTCACAACGTCATTGTGGGCGACCGTACCGCGATAGCGGGCTGTGTCGGGATCGCCGGTAGTTCAATCATTGGCAAAAACTGTACAATAGGCGGCTTTGCCGGTATTAGTGGTCACCTGGAAATCGCGGATAATGTTCATCTGCACGGTGCAACCATCGTTACGCGGTCTATTACTGAGGCTGGTTCCTATGCATCATGCACACCCGTGCAGGAAGTGCGGAAATGGCGCAGGAATACTGTACGCTTCACCCAACTCGATGAATGGGTGGAGCGCATAAAAAAACTGGAACAGGCAGACGACCGGGTTGGGTCGGTTTCACCGCCTGTTGAAAAATGAATGTATTGGGGCCACCTTTATGATGGATGTAAACGAAATCCGCAAATATCTACCTCACCGATATCCGTTTCTATTGATCGATCGGGTTGTTGATCTGAAATTGGGTGAATCCATTGTTGCCTATAAAAACATAACCATCAATGAAGGTGTTTTCGAAGGCCATTTTCCCAATTATCCCGTATTTCCGGGTGTTATGATTCTTGAAACCATGGCCCAGGCCTGTGGTGTGCTGGGTTTCAAGACCATGGACAAAACGCCCGACCAGGGTTCGATCTATTTGTATGCCGGCATCGATAATGCGCGGTTCAAGCGACCTGTTGTGCCGGGTGACCAACTGTATATCGAGGCCCGCAAGCTGTCTGAAAAGCGCGGTATCTGGAAGTTTGAATGCGTCGCCAAAGTCGATGGCAAGGTTTGCAGCAGTGCAACCATTATGTGTGCCGATCGAAACGTCAGCTAGCAGTGGGGAATAACATGATAGACCCTCATGCCATTGTTCATCCCGGAGCCAGGCTGGGTGACGGCGTAAGCGTCGGACCTTTTACGGTTATTGGCGCCGATGTGGAAGTTGGCGAAGGTACCCGTATCGAGTCGCATGTTGTCATTAAGGGGCCCTGCCGAATCGGCGCGGGCAATCACATCTATCAGTTTTCTACCATCGGAGACGCAACGCCCGACCTGAAATACCGGGGCGAGCCGACGACGTTGACTATCGGCGATAACAATACCATTCGGGAAGGGGTCACAATTCATCGTGGTACCGTTCAGGATCGCGGCGACACGCTGATCGGCAACAATAATCTGATTATGGCATACGTACACATTGGTCATGACAGTGTGGTGGGAAATCATTGTATTCTGGTCAACAATACAGCGCTTGCCGGTCATGTAGTCGTTGGCGACTGGGCTATCCTGAGCGGTTTCACGCTCGTGCATCAGTTCTGCCGCATCGGCGCGCATAGTTTTACAGGTATGGGGACGGCCGTGGGAAAGGATATCCCGGCATTTATCATGGTGACTGGCGCACCGGCAGAAGCACGCAGCATCAACGTCGAAGGCATACGTCGCCGCGGCTTCAGCAGGGAAGATATCGCCTTGCTTACCCATGCCTATAAAGTTATTTATCGCCGCGGTTTAACGCTGGAGCAGGCGATGCACACGATTAGCAGTGAAACGCCCGCCAATCCGCATATCCAGATGTTATTGCAATCACTACAGGCGTCCGGACGTGGCATTGTGCGCTGAGCGATCCGGTGCGCCCAAAAGGTTTGCCATGGTTGTGGGCGAAGAGTCCGGCGATATTCTGGGCGCGGGTCTTATGCGAGCGCTGCAGGCAATCTATCCGGACGCGATATTTGAGGGCATTGGCGGGCCACGCATGCTCCGTCAGGGTTTTAAATCGCATTTTCCGCAGGATCGCCTGGCCGTCATGGGGCTGATCGAACCGCTGAAGCGACTGCCGGAGTTGCTGGGCATCCGTCGCCAACTTCGCGAGCGGTTTATCGGTGAGCCTCCCAGTGCTTTTATTGGGATAGACTCGCCGGATTTTAACCTGGATCTCGAACTTGCCCTGCGGCAGCATGGTATAAAGACCGTGCATTACGTGAGTCCGTCGGTATGGGCCTGGCGGCAGGGTCGATTAAAAAAAATTGCGGCTGCGGTTGACCTGATGTTGGCCCTGTTCCCATTCGAGAAGCAGTTCTATCAGGGGCATAATGTGCCGGTCAGCTTTGTCGGCCATCCCCTGGCGGATGATTTTCCATTGGAACCGGATAGCAATGCGGCACGGCACCGCCTGCAGCTTAACGAATGGATCGGTTCGCGCAGGGTATTGGCATTGATGCCCGGTAGTCGAGAGTCAGAAGTTGAACGACTGGGGACGCTGTTTCTGGAGGTGGCGCGCTGCTGCCTGAACAGGCGTCCCGATCTGTGCTTTCTGATCCCATCGGCAAATGAACGCCGGCATTCGCAGTTGCAGCAGCTGCTGGATGCCGCTCCCCAGGACTTGCCGGTTCGCCTGGTGTCCGGGCAGTCACAACAGGTAATGTCCGCCGCGGACGCAGTATTGATGGCCTCGGGGACGGCCAGCCTGGAAGCGATGCTATTGAAAAGGCCGATGGTAATCGCATATAAAGTCGCTCCGCTGTCCTATTGGCTGTTGCGTCGACTGGTTCGAGTGCCCTTTATCGGGTTGCCCAACCTGCTGGCGGGACGGGAGCTGGTGCCGGAGTTCATCCAGAATGACGCGACAGCTGAGGCAATCAGCGCTTCGCTTTTACCCTATGTCGACGAAACAGACACTACCCGGACATTAAAGGAGGCTTTTCTCGATATGCATCAACAGTTAAAACGGGACGCCAGTATCCAGGCTGCCGAGGCTATTCGTAACCTGCTTGAGACCGCAGATAAATGCGTTTGATAGCCGGGGTCGATGAAGCGGGGCGGGGACCTTTGGCGGGAGATGTCATCGCTGCGGCGGTGATTTTAAACCCGGACGCACCGATTCCGGGGCTGGCAGATTCCAAGGCACTAACCGCGCGCCGGCGTGAACTTCTGTTCGATCAGATCCTCGAACGCGCGCTTTGCTACGCAATAGCGCGGGCGACGGTGGCGGAAATTGATCGCCTGAACATACTGCAGGCCAGCCTCCTGGCGATGACGCGAGCGGTAGACCGATTACAGATGCAACCATGTCATGTATTGGTTGATGGCAATCGGTTGCCACGATGGCGTTACTCAAGCGAGGCCATTGTGCAGGGGGACAGCCTGGAGGCGGCAATCAGCGCAGCATCCATCCTGGCCAAAGTTACGCGGGATCGCGAAATGCAGTCTCTGTGCAGTCGCTATCCGGGCTACGGATTCAGCACCCATAAGGGCTACCCGACCCGGGCTCACCTGGCGGCGTTGAAAACGCTGGGGCCGTCGGCGATTCATCGCACCAGCTATGCGCCAGTGAGAAACCTGATTGTGCAGACGTCTCTGTTTTAATGTCAGCCCCTGCCGAACGCTATCACGGCCTTGATCTGGCGCGCGCGGTATTTATGCTGCTGGGCATAGTTTATCATTGTGCTGCAATCTTCCAGGTCGACGGTGAATGGCTGGTCAATGCCGAGCACTCCCACCGACTTTTTGACTGGCTGGTGGAGTTTCTCAGCGCTTTCCGGATGCACGCTTTTTTTATCATTGCCGGATTCTTTTTCTGTCTGGTGGTTGAAAAGTACGGCGAAAGACACGCAACAATTGACCGTACAGTACGCCTGATGGTGCCCATGTTATTCGCCGGTTTTGTACTCAACGGATTAACAAATCCTTTGACGGACAAGACGGATTTTTCGTCGGGTCTGGATTATATTGCCGGGGGCGAATGGCTGGGACATCTTTGGTTTCTCGGAAATCTGGTCGTCTACAACTGGCTCTCGCTGGTGCTGGTGCGGCCATTGAGACGGATAGCGAATGCCTGGCTGCCGGATCCATTGTTGTTGCTGACCGCCGTTTTACTGTTTCCAGCGCTCGCCGCCGTATTTCACTATTATGGCCGTCTTTTGGCCACCGATATTCACTTCTTTATTTCTTTTTTTCTCTTGTATTATTACCTGCCTTTTTATTTGATCGGCATGGTGTTTTACTTTCGGCGGGAAGCATTTATGCGGCTGCTGGATTTGCGAATCTGTGTCAGGTTGGCGGTATTTGCCATTGGTGCGGGTTACGTCAGTCGCGAGATTTCAGACATGGAAGCACCTTTTTTGCTGACGCTTTACGCTGAAGCGATATACAATATGTCGCTGGCGATATCGATTATGGGGATTGTTAATTTTTTCGCCCGGGAATCCCGTTGGGTTACCCGCATAGTCAATGCTTCCTATTCGATTTATGTCCTGCATCAGCCGTTGATCATCTGCCTTTTCCCGCTGCTGGCGTTATGGCTTCTGAATCCGTTCCTGTTCTTTGTCTTGTTGTCCCTGAGCACATTTGTGTTGACATTTTTATGCCATGAGAAATTTATTGCAGAAAGCCGATGGCTGCTTTTTCTGTTTAACGGCATTCGGCCGCGCAAGTCCAGCCGGCGGGTCAGGCCGGCAAGAGTCGATCATAACGTCGGCTGAGCAGATCGTAGAAGCGTTCCCGTAAAGCCATAACGGAGGCTTTCAGGTCCGCGATCTCCTGATCTGTAATATCCTGGCGACCGACATACACCTGCTTTCGAAACAGGGCGATTTTGGCGCCATAGAGCCGCAACGTTTTCTCCATGGTTTTTTCGCCGAGCATTAACAGTTTCGCCTCGGCATCGGCCAGTTTCTGAAACTCGCTCACCAATTCCTGGTTCACCCGCTCAAGCTCAAGACGTCGTGCCGAAGGCCACTTGGGCCCGAAGCGTGTCGATTCTATGACAAGTGACGAATATTTGGCGAAACAATGATTGACCCTGCCGACGGAGCCCGCAATTTCTTCCAATAGTTGCAGGCGGCGGCTGCCCGGTACATGGCTCTGATGCGCATGGCCGCGACGCCCATAAAGCCACATAACAATGACCGCTACGATGCTTCCCAGTGCCATTTTCAACGTCGTTTCAAAAAAAGGCCAGATTTCTAACGAACTCATGCGTATGGTACTCCGGTTGCGTCAATCCGCTGGCGTTTCGCCACGGTACTTTAGCGAGGGAGCAATAAGCAAACCAACTCGTGTGCATGCGGTGTTCAATGAAATGGCGGGCAACCCGATAAGCGGCTTTGCGCGGGTTAACCGCCGCTGATTTTAACCCTGAATCCTTTGCTTTCCAGAAAGGGCCTGATTTTCTCCCGGTGTTCTCCCTGGATCTCTATAATATCGTCCTTTACGGTACCTCCCGTACCGCACAACTGTTTCAGCTTTTTGGCCAGTGTTTTTATCTCTTCAGCGGTTAACGGCAAGTCTGTCACCAGTGTCACCGTTTTGCCGCCCCGGCCCTTGGATTCACGTTTAAGTTGTACATGGTCCTTGATCGGGTCGCGGGTGGGTGCCTCGGGGGCCGGCGCAATGCGACCCTTGTCAGTGGAGTATACGAGTCTGGAGTGCTTTTTCATGATCTTCACGTCATTCGGTTTAATGGATGTCATGGCCCGTCGTTTGACTACAGGACAATAGCATGACGAAAACCTCTCATAAACAAAAGTTTGATTGGGCGCTATACCGGACAGGAAGTTCAGGTGTGCCGGATGGTGGTACGGGTGTTGATCACGATTGTGGGTTTCCATGATATGTCGACGGGCCTGCGGCGCCGAAGAGGGTGCACTGGCGCGCGGAGGGTATCATTCGGATTCCTTATAGATCGCGTAACCGTAGCATCCAATAGAGCTGACAAAAATTTGCCTGATGGTGGTACGCAGGAATATGATGAGTGTGGTGCGACGCCAGTCCGCCCGGCAGGTGACGGTAGCCTTTCTGCAATATCATTCCAGTAGGATAACAGGGTATCGACTTTACTGAACCGCGCGGGGGCAATCTGCGGTATCGGCTCGTCCGGGCCGACCAACGTCAGGCAAAGGTAAATGTGCGTTTTTTTTCAGTGAATTATTGCCTGGCCACCAGCCCCCCGATTCAGGTTAAGTTAAGTATAAGGTGCTCAAACTCTCTCGCATGATCCGGTGGTGCCCCCGGAGGTTAATCAGGCAAATTGATGAGACCTGTCTAATGACTGATTCATACGTATCTGAATCGTGTGCGTCACCCGTAAATGAGGAGAAAGACAGTGGATTTTGATGATTGGCAAGTCGACTTAAAGCGCTCTCTCGCGGTCCACAGCACAGGTTTCAGGTTGACAGTAGAGGGCGACCCGAGGAGACCGACGGGCGTACTGCCTGGCCGGTTCCCGGACTATCTCAGTGCAGCAGAGCAGGCCGCTCTGCTGCGGCGGGGGATCAATGCGATAGCGAGAAAAGCGGTGAACGGCCAGCGTAAGGATGCAGAAGCAGTCGTGCGTAATGCACTTGTCCCGCTAGGATAGCGGCCGTTCGGCTTTTAAGGCCCTGCCAATGAGTTGCTGAAGGTGGGGCGGCAATGGTATATCCAGAGCGGCAGACTGCCCCGCAGCTGACATTTTCCCCCAGGTTTTTCTAATGATATCCACCATTTTTTCATGCGTGTGTTTTCTGGCAAACCCTTCGAGGTAATAGCGCAGAAACACCAGGCAAATAACATCCTCGAGACACTGGGTCTCGGGATCGCGGCTAAGCCCCCGTTTTTGCACAAGGTATTTAACGCGGTCAATATCTTCATCAGGGTAGCCAGCCTGCTGCATTATCTCGCCAACCCGCTGTGCATGATACTGCCCCAGCTCCGCTCGCCATTTCTTGTATCCGCTGCGACCTTCCGGGTAGGCTGAGCGCGGCGATTTCCAGCGCTCGATATGTTGCCCACGCGCCGCGATCTTCAGGTGATCAGAGGCCGCCGGCGCGAATTCCTCGAGGTGGCGTGACATGCGCAATGCATACAGCAGCTCCTTGGGTTGCATCCCATTGCCATCCTGCTCCAAATGGGGGTCCTGGGCATTGGCGGCGTCGATCAGGCGGATAACCTGGGCAAATGGCGATTCCGTCATTCATCAGCCTCCATGTGTACGGACAAAGCCTGCAGTGCCTGCATGTCTTTGATAACGACGTGTTTTTTATCAAGATCGATGATGTTCAGCTTATGTAACCTGCCCATGATTCTGCTGACTGTTTCGATGGTAAGCCCAAGAAAATTCCCAATATCCGAGCGCGACATCGGCAGGTAAAATTCGTCGGCTGACAGGCCCTGATGGTGATAGCGCGCTGAGATACTCAGCAGCAACGCGGCGATGCGCTCCTCCGCACTGTTTTTGCTGAGCAGCGTAATCAGTTGCTGATCGTTCGAAATTTCCTTGCTCATCAACTGAAAAAAGCGTCGTTGCAGCTTCGGCAGGCGGCTGCTGAGTTCCTCCAATCGGTCAAAAGGAATTTCGCACAGCGCCGAGGTTTCCAGCGCCACGGCCGTGTTGGTGTGATGGTTGGTCGCCAGGCCGTCCATACCAATGATTTCGCCAGGCAGGTAAAATCCAGTGATTTGCTCGCGACCGTCGGACGTATTGGTAAACGTCTTGACTGCGCCGGACCTGACAGCGTAGATCGAGTGGAACCTGTCGCCGGCGTAGTAGACGGAGTCGGCCTTCTGGAATGGACGTCCCTGCTGAATGATCGCATCCAGCCTGCCAATATCTTCGAGTTGAAGGCTGATCGGTAAGCACAGCGAACTCAAGCGGCACTTGCCACAGCTAATTTGAGGTGAAATATGACACGTCTGTGGTGAAGTCGAAAAAGTCATCTGGGGTATTCCTGCGTGGCCAGTGTATATCCGGGACTACTATTCAGCACACGCTCCGATTTGCCCATAGCTGTGGTTAAAAATGGTCTCAAACCTGTGTGCAGCAGGTGAGGGTCGAACCCGGCCGCCCACGGGCGGAGCACGGGATGTGCGACGTATTTGCACGGGTAACTCACATTTTCCGCATTGCGCTGAACGCATTTGGAGCGCAATTTGAACCGTTACGGCATGAGCTGAATAGTTACAGTTCGATTAGACCACAATTTTGGGGCTTCGGCACCAAATCATCGCTTAAATCCCCGGATCATCCGTGCGTCAAGGGAAGAATAGAGCAGTGGGTCATGTCTTGTCAAAGACGTCGGATAACCGTTTCAACCGGTAATCGGGCTTCCTGAAGTGCTGCTTGATATGGCGCGAAGTGTTTGTAATTTTGCACCGCGAAGTGGCCAAATGTGGCGATGCCTCCTGGCCCTGGTTTAAGGCAGTCGGCGGCAGGTCGGATCAGTGGGGAATGCAGGCGTACGATCGCCTGGCGTTCAGCAGACCAGTAGTAGCCGCGGGATAAAAGCAGGTCGTCGGGGTACTCGACGCTGCCGGGCGAGCTGGTGCCACACAGCGTCAGGGTTTCCGGCTTAAGGCGCAGGCAGGTGGTCAGGGCCTGCTCCTGCTCAAGCCGATCGGTGGGCCACTTGATGATCAGGCTGACAAACGCGATTCTGAAATCTTCCAGTTTGCCGATAACCGCTTTCAGGTGATCCGGGTGGCCTTTCTCTGCCACTCTGATAGCGATGTGGTTGAACTTAAGGCCCTTCAGTAGGGCGATATTTGATTTGGTGATGTCTCTGAGCCTTACGGAGACGGCGTGTTCAAACTTTTCCGCAGTGGAGACTCTGAGGCATTGGGCAAGCGCGTATACCAGTTCTGTCAGGGCGGGGGCGTCGAGGTTACCAAAGGGATCGCTAAGGTGGATGCGGGTTACCGGCCGACGCTTCAGTTGGGTGCTCCACAGCCGCAGTTCCCGAATAACGTGATGGTGGTTCAAGTCAGACTGGCCGTTTGCGCGTAAACCGGGCAGGTTTATTTCCACAGCCAGCGGCGCAATGCTGTGCGCATTATACCGCCGCAGACCGGCTAGCGGGTCACCGGCAGGTTCGGGAACCCGTTCGCGGGGAAGTACAGACATGAGATCATCATTGGACATGTATAATAGTTTAGGTATAAACACGCCAACCGCCTTGATTCAAGTCAATGGCGACGCGCAATTTCTTTTGCGGGGCTGCTGCGTCAATCGGTACCGCGCCTTCCGCAAACCAATTATTCAACGTGAAATCGACAGTGCGTTTCGCTCGGTGCCAGCAGGCCGCAGGTCTCCGGACGTTTGCCTTCAATTCGCATAAACCGGGGAATGCGACTGATGACGTCTCTACAGTTTGCCGCGGCGGTAACGCCCATAGTGGCGGTATTTGTGCTGCTGGTGCTGTTTCGACTGCCGGCTGCCCGCGCCATGCCGCTCAGCCTTGCTGCCGCCATGGTTGTGTCGCTTTGGGTATGGAAGATGCCGATCGTGCATATGGCAGCAGCCGTGATCGAAGGCTGGCTGGTCGCGCTGTCGCTGCTCTGGATTGTCTTCGGCGCGATTACCCTGTTAAACGTTTTGCGCGCAACCCAGGCAATTGAGGTCATTCGATCCGGTTTTACCGGGCTTTCCCCCGACCGTCGTATCCAGGTCATCATCATTGCCTGGGCGTTCGGCGCCTTTCTGGAGGGTGCTTCCGGATTCGGTACGCCGGCGGCGATAGGCGCGCCGCTACTCGTGGCCCTCGGATTTCCGGCACTGCCTGCGGTGGTGATGGCGCTGATCGCGGATTCCAGTCCCGTTTCTTTTGGCGCTGTGGGTACGCCGATTCTGATCGGTGTGGGAGAGGGCTTGCCGCAGGCGAATGCCGCCTTTCTACAGCAGGTGTCGGTCATGACGATCAGTATTGACCTGTTGGTGGCGAGTTTTCTGCCGCTCGTAATGTGCGCGCTGTTGACCCGGTTCTGGGGTCAAAACCGGTCCTGGCGGGAAGGCCTGGCGGTCTGGCCGTTTGCCCTCACTGCCGGGTTCCTTTTCACGGGTACGGCATGGCTGGTTGCCAGAACGCTGGGGCCGGAGTTCCCGACGATTATTGGTGGTCTGGTCACATTGGTCGCAACAACGATCATGGCCAGAAATAATTGGTTAACGCCCCGTACGCCCTGGGGTTTTGGCGCTCACGCCACTTTGAACGACAATGTGTCATCCATTGATGCCCAGAACCTCAGCAGCACAGAGGGTGTCGACAGAGGCCCGTGCGACAATAGCCGAGCCAGCGTACCAATGACATTGCTAAGGGCGTGGTCGCCTTATATGCTCGTCGCGCTGCTGTTGTTGATCACACGCGTGGACGTGCTGCCGTTCAAGCAGTGGCTGGCGTCGGTCGTGCTGTCGAGCGGCGATATTTTCGGCACCGGCATTACAGCCCGCCTGCAACCGCTGTATCTGCCCGGTACTGTTTTTCTGCTGGTTGCCCTGTTCAGTGGGTACCAGCAAAAGGCTACGCCCGCGGCATTGCGAACGGCCTGGTCGGCCAGCATCAAAGCGCTGATTCCGACCGCGATCGCACTGGGTACAGCGGTACCCATGGTGAGAATATTCCTGCACACGGGGGTCAACGACGCGGGTCTGCTCTCTATGCCGCTCGCGCTGGCAGAACTGGCCGCCGGTACCTTCAACGACAGTTGGCTGGCGATGGCACCGGTCATCGGTGCGTTGGGTTCATTTATTGCGGGCTCTGCCACATTTTCCAATATGATGTTCTCGGGATTCCAGTATGCCGTGGCAGACCAGTTGGGATTGCGACCATCGGTGGTGATTGCGCTTCAGGTGCTCGGTGCCAACGCCGGCAATATGATCTGTGTCGTCAATGTTGTGGCCGCAGCGTCAGTCGTTAACCTTACGGGCAGGGAGGGCCAGATAATCCGTTATACGCTCGGACCGATGCTGTTTTATGTCATTGGCAGTGGGCTGGTTGCCATGTTACTGATTGCGGCGTAGTGCGCGGATCAAAAATCGCGCGGGATGGAGATTTATGACCTGTGCCCGGCCCAGCGGCAAAGGTTCCCCGCACAGCATTGCTGCGATAAGCTCGGCGCAGATCGGGGTATAGGTCAATCCTTTGGAACCATGTCCTGTGTTGACAAACAGTCCAGGCCAGTAATCGCCGGGCTTATCGATCACCGTTTTCGCGTTGGATCGATAGGGTGCAAAGCGCTGCTGCATGGTGTCGTACCGGGCAACTGGCCCTGCCAAGGGTAGATAATCGGGGGTAGTGCAGCGGGTGGCGACGCGCCCCGGCATTTGCGGGTCAACTGCAAGGTTGTCCAGATCCGGCGAGAGCCGCGCGGTCTGCAGCAGATTTTCCTGATGGTCTGACGCTGTGAGCGCCATATTGTCCGAATGGAGCCGAAACGTAGCGCCAAGACAATGTCGATCGTCAATCGCCGGTGCAATATAACTGTTGCCGCAGAGTACGGTTCGCAACCGGCGGCTGGAATCCGTTGAACAGACATGACTGACCTGGCCGGGGATGGCCTTGAGCGGCAGATTCCGGCATTGCGACAGGTCGGCGGTCGCTGTCGCGCAGGCAACAACAATCGCATCAGTTTCAATTACCCGGGCGCCGCTGGCGTCGAAAACCTGCCAGGTGCGGTCAAGGCGCTGCAGGGAATGGACCGGGGTGTGGCTGAGTACCTCAATGCCCGGATGGTTCAACAGTGCCGCGCACAGCCGGGAAGGCTGAAGCCAGCCGCTGCCGGGCATAAAGAGGGCGCCAAATCCGAGTTGTACCCCCGCCAGTTCGCCGGCCTGTGCGCCGGTCAACCAGCGCGCGAATGCGGGGTCGTTAAAACGCGCCGCAACCTGTTGATATTTCGCCTCCTGCTGGTGCGAAGTGGCGACCTGCAGCACGCCGCAGCGGCTGCCGGTCGACGCAAATAAGCCAGCTTCCTGGTAAAGCTGGCTTGCATACAGAAGGGCGTGGACGTTGAATTCGCCCAGCGCGCCGGGCGTGGCGGACAGCTTGCTGTAAAGGATCCCCTGCGCATTTCCGGATCCGCCCGCGCCGGGCGTCTCCCTTTCGATGACGGTAACCTTGAAGCCGCGTTTGGCCAGTGCCCAGGCGGTATGGCAACCAGCCAGTCCCGCCCCGATGATGGCAACGGTCCGGACCGGCCTGACTGACCGTTCTGCCAGGTGCCAGGTGGGATCGATGGTGCTGTCGCCTGAAGTACGCAGTGTTGGCGGATCAGAGGTGCCACGGCCGACAGTGCTCTCAGGCGCGGTTGTAGCGGTGCTGTCAGAGAACACACCCGCCAGCATTTCCCGCTTGCGTCCATAGCCAGGTACTTTGTCTATGACAAAGCAACATTCAGTCAGTCCGCGCCGAACGCTTCCGGCGGCAGTAAACGTCGCGAGGGTGGTGCCCGGCTGGCTGAGTCTCGCGAGCACATCAAAAAGTTCCTGCCGCCACATGCCGGGGTTCCGCGCTGGTGCAAATCCATCGAGAAACCAGGCATCCACAGCACGTGGTCGTATTTCAACGGCAGACCAGCCTGTTGTCAGGCTGGCCACGCCGGGTCCTGAAATGGACGTCGTCAATAGCTGCGACAAGCCTTCGCAGGCATCGTCAAAAATAAGTGTCAGGTGGACGTTATGTGCGATAGCCAGGCGATGCAGTCCGCGAATTGACACGGGCGGATAGCATTCGAGGAGTGTACGGGTATACCGGGCGAGTTCGGGCCAGATCGCCAGGGCACGCGCCAGGTCGGTACGGGTTAACGGGAATGCTTCGACGCTGATAAAATGCAGCCGGGCATCGGGCGTTGCATGTTGCTGCCATAGCTGCCAGGTGCTGAGGAAATTGAGCCCCGTACCAAAACCGGTTTCTCCCACCACAAAACTTTGACCCGGTTGCAGCGATGAGAAACGTTCGGCCAGTCTATTGTGATGTAAAAATACATACCGGCTTTCCTGGAGACCGTTGTCACGGGAAAAATAGACATCGTCAAATTGCGTGGAAATCGGTTGTCCGTCCGCGTCCCATTGCAGCTGCGCTGTGATTGTGTCGTTCATGCGAATGTTATACCGACAGACCGAACGCTGGCAGGATCTGTCGGCACCAGGCATCAATACGAGACTCACTGAGTTCGAACTGGTTCTCGTCGTCCAGCGCAAGGCCTGCAAAGTGCCGGCCGTCGACTGTCAATGCCCGGGATGCCTCAAAACTATACCCGTCTGTTGACCACTCACCGATAATGGTTGCCCCGCGTTCCAGCAGCTTTTGATGCAGATATCCCAGGGCATCCTGAAACCATTCCGGGTAGCCAATCTGGTCGCCCAACCCATAGAGCGCGACGATCTTGCCGGACAGTTGTAACTCCTCCAGATCTGGCCAGATATCGGCCCAGTCATCCTGTAACTCGCCATAATCCCAGGTGGGAATACCGAATATCAGATACGGATAAAACTGCGCGGTAATTATTGGTGTATCGGCGATATTGAACAGATCGACCCTGTCCTCGCCGATAAATGCGCGGATTTTTTCAGCCGCCATTTCCGTGTAACAGGTTGAGCTGCCGTAAAACAGACCGATCGGTGCCCGTCCATCCATCAGGTTGTGCCGGGACTGGCCGACCGGGTGTGTGTCAGTTCGGCAGCTATTGCGTCGACAGACTGTGATTCGGCAATCTCGGTGCTCAATTCGCTTAACAGCTGCAGAATCTGCGTGCTGGCTTCTTCCATTTTTTCGAGCGCTTTAAACGCGGCGGCTGAATCTTTTTGAAAGGCCTGAGTCAGCGCTTCAATGCCGTACTTGTGTACGTCCTGTTGAGGCTTTTCCAGCGCCCGATAGGCTGGATAGCCGTGGTACAGCTTGTACCCGTCGCCGTGGTAATACCATTGTCCCAGGCGCGACTTGGCGTAATCCGCGAAGTCGGCAATTGTTTTGTCGGACTTGCCCCAGAACAAGCGGTATATTTCGGTTTTCCAGATTATATGATCCAGTTTGGCGGTGACGAGGAAGCTTTTGTTGGCGGAATACTCGATGTTTCTGGCCATGAGAAGGGTCTGGTCTACAAAGTCCGTCAGCAAGGCATCAATGGCCGCTGTCGAGCCCGGGGCAACGGCATTGTCCGTCAGCGCTTTGTCGCTTGAAGTCTTCAGGTGAGCGAAAAGCTCGTTGAAGCGTTGCTGGCTGATGTTGGTCCTGGCCAGTTGCTGCAGCTGCAGTTGGCCTTCCATCGCTGTCGATGAAAGCGCTTCGCGCACCTGTTGTATCGCATCTGCCGTGAACAGCCACAATCGTTGAAACTGCTCCTGCTCGCGCAGCAGTTTACAGACGTTGGCATGCTGCAGGTCTGCCACAATTTTTATTTTGCGGTGAAGTTGCAACTCGCGCTCCAATTCGGTAATACGACCTTTCAACCGGCTGACTTCATTCCTGCCTGTGTCGGTATCGGTCGGGGTTGAGAGCCAGCGGCTTATCGGGTTCAGCATTTCGGGAATGCTCCTGTATTATGCGACGGATAATTCGGTCTTTGTGCCGTTGATGCTTGAATACTACCACTGTTCCGTTGCGAATAGGTTGGTGCATTTTGTGAACTGGTCGATAGTATCAGGCCCGACTGTTGATGACGCCGCCGATGGTTTCGGCAAGTTGGTAACCTGTTAAAAATCGCGGCCTGGTGGGGGTGTCGTGGCGGTGTTCATCGGTTGATGGTGGCCCCGGGCTGGTGTTCCGCCGGTCAGCGACAGTGTTCCCATCGTCCAGTGCGGCCGGGGTGGTCGCGTCGACTGCGCCATCGGCGGTCGCCGGTTGTTCGTCCCCGTGCGTCGCTTTTTCAGCCGGGGTTTCGGATCCAGTGCTTTCTGCCAGTTCCTGTCTTGCCTGCGCCTCGAGACGGGATGCTTCAGCGGCGACTTTCATGTCCTGTGGGGACGGTTCGGCGGGTGCCAGCGCCGCCCGGCGAATAGTCTGTGCCTTGAGCAGTGTTTCTTCCGGCGTGGAGGCGGGACCGACGCTGATTGAAACCTCGCCGCCAACCGCGTAGTTAACGCCGTTGGGCCCGCGTTCGTACTGGTAAACCGCACCGCCCGCATAACGGCCACCAACAGCCACATGGGCCTGTTCGTGTGCACGTACTTCACGATCGCGTGCGGCCAGTTCCTTGATTCGGGCGGCGTCCACCAGTTGCTGTTGGTGTTCGGCGGTGTCGCGTGCCTTGCGTTGCGCTTCTATCCGTGGGTCGTCGTACACGGGCGTTGCGGCGCTTTCGCGTACTTCAACCGGCGTCTGGCCATACAGGCCGTCGGGTTCCCGGGCCGGGCTTTTCGTCGTCTCAATCGCAACAGTGCTTTCCGGCGCGTGCGAACCGTCCAGCCCCGGCGTTCGTCCGGTATGGCCGACAGATGTAAAAGCAGTTGCACTGGTGACGGAAGAAATCAGCATGGGTCGAACGTAGTTTCAAAAGGCATCACCTAAAGAATAGACGAGTTCCATTGCGTTGAACGGTCAGTCGTCGCGTCGACCAACTTGGGCCTTTACAAGCGCGAGCGCTCGTAATAGCATACTAGTACATGAGTACATCCAACGATTACAGACAGCAACTGATGCGAATGCTTTGCCGGATTATAGACCCGGCGGAGATGGACGCCGTTCTGGATGCGCTGCTGACCGCCAGAGAGCTGGAAGAGGTGACACACCGGGTCCAGATATTTCGGCATTTGGCGGATCAGCGCCCCCAGCGGGAAATTGCTGCGACTTTGGGCGTCGGGATTGCGACGGTGACCCGCGGCGCGCATGCCTGCCGGAGCGGAGGCGGGCGCGTGATTCTGCGTTACCTGTCCGGCCTGGATGACGGTCATCAGGAAGAGGTAGAGGAAGATAAATGAACAATGCAACGTTACCTGTCATTGAACTGCCGGGCAAGCCCCACTATCTGAAGCTCGCCGAGGACTGCGATTTTTTCGCCCTGTTCCGGCGGATCGAGCGTCAATACGACCAGTGCTTTCTGCTGGAGTCCCTGGGCGAGGAAAGCTATATTTCCCGCCACCATATTATCGGATTCGATCCGGCCCGGGTGCTGTTCGCCCGGGACCGTTCCACCTTGTGTCAGGTCGACAATCGCACCGGGGCAACCACCACCTATACCGTAGACAATCCTTACGAAGCACTGCGGGATATTGTGCCGCAGACGATTATTTCCCGGCGTTACGCCGGTGGGCTGGTCGGTTATCTGGGGTACGATGCGGTGAATTTTTTTGAGCCATCGTTGAATGTAAAAACCAGTGAAGCATTCGAGCCGTTTAAATTTGGTGTTTACCTGGACGGACTGGTATACGACCAGATGACCGGCGAAGTGTTTTATTACTACTACGATGACAGCCGCTTCGATCAAGTGCAGGCGCTATTGCAGGCAGACTTGCCAGATTATGGTGAGACCCGGGTGCGCTGCCTCGGTGATACCATGAGTCGCGCTGAACACGCGCTCGCGGTGCAAAAAGTGAAGGAAGATATCTGTGCCGGTTTCGTGTTTCAGTGCGAGGTTGGCTTCAAAACCCGCTACCAGATTACTGGCGACACCATGCGCATCTATGCCAGATTGCGTGAAGTGAATCCTTCGCCGCATATGTACTATATGAAATTTGGTCAGCAGAAAATAATCGGTGCTTCTCCGGAATTACTGTTTCGGCTGCGTAATGGTGAAATGGAAACCTTTCCGTTGGCGGGAACCACCCGTCGGGGTGCGGATGCCGCAGAAGATACCCGCCTGGCGCGGGCACTGCTCAACGATCCGAAAGAAATCGCCGAACATAACATGCTGGTCGACCTGCACCGGAATGACATCGGTCGTGTAGCCCGTTTCGGGACTGTCAAGGTGCGCAGTCTGATGGACATCAAACGATATTCCCACGTGCAGCATATTTCGTCGGAGATCGTCGGCATACTCACGGAATCCGAAGATATGTTTTCCGCACTGGCATCCAACTTTCCGGCCGGAACCCTCACCGGTGCGCCGAAAATCGAAGCCATGAAAATTATCGACCGGCAGGAGCCTGACGGTCGCGGTCCGTACGGCGGGGCGTTGGGGCAGTTCAGCTTCAACGGAGACTGTACCTTCGCCATTCCAATTCGTTCGGTTTTTATTAGCGGTGACCAGGGTTACGCACAAACCAGTGGCGGCAATGTATACGACTCCAATGCCGAGGACGAGTATCTGGAAATTGAACGCAAGCTGTCGGCCATGCGCAAGGTTCTGGCAAGCTTTGAAGGAGGCGACGCATGAAGGTTGTTATTATCGATAATTACGATTCGTTTACCTATAACCTGTACCAGTATGTCGGCGAAGTACTTGCCCGTCAGCATGCTCTGGCCGAATCCTCGCTGATTGTTAAAAGAAACGATGAAATTACCGTAGCCGAGCTGGAAAAATTGCAACCGGAACGCATTATTCTCTCGCCGGGGCCGGGCTCGCCCGATGACAGGGCCTATTTCGGGGTTTGTGGTGACGTTATTGTGCAGCTCGGTAAATACATTCCCGTGTTTGGCGTGTGTCTCGGTATGCAGGGCATAGTGCACTGCCTCGGTGGACGGGTCGTAAGAGCGCCACTGCCCATGCATGGCAAGGTGTCCACCATCTGTCATGATGGTCGCGGGGTGTTTCATGGAATGCCGCAGCAACTCGATATCATGCGATATCATTCACTGATGGTGGAGGCATCGACCTTGCCGGCCTGTTTTGAAATCACATCCGTGGTTACGGATCAGGCCGAGCCTGGCGATTTTCATCGGCAGGCTTTGGCCGGCGCGGAAATTATGGGTATACGCCATCGGGAATACCCCATCGAAGGTGTGCAGTTTCATCCGGAATCCTTTGCCACCGAGGGCGGACAGGCGCTATTGAGAAATTTTCTGTTGAACGAGTAAACCTGTCGATCGGCGTAGCAACATGATCAGCACGTCATGGTCGGTGCATCGGCAGCAATCGTAAGGTGGAAATTAACGGAGAAATTTAGCGACATACCAGCAGCTGGCGCGGATGTCGTAACCCTGATCCCGCGCCCATTTGAGACCGTAGCGCACCACCGATTCAGCCAATCCCTGGCCGCGCAGGTGAGGCGGCACATAGGTATGGGTGAAATCTACGACACCCGGCGACAGCTGGTACTGCAGTACCACCTCGTCCTCGTTATCCCGGAGGATGAATTTTTGGGCCTGTTGGTGATGTTCAATAGTTTTGTTCGCTGCCATATTGCGCTCCCATTGCCGGCGTCCCGGTGAGGCCGGATTGTCATTATTCAGCGCCTGTCGTCACTGTTCAGAATGCGTCAGGATGTGGCGCGCCTGAACAGCGCCAGAACGCTTACGGTACTGCTTGCTTGCGCTCGAGGATACGCATAGCCTTGATACGCCGACAGGCCGCGGATTCATTGACGTTGAGCACGTGATCGCCAATGCGCTCCAGACGATTGAGCATGTCGATAAAAATAACGCCGGCCTGAGGAGCATAGGCGCCGAGTTCAAGCCGCAGGTAGTGCCTGTCCCGATACTGATTGCGCAGCGTGTCCAGCTCATCTTCCATCACGATTGCCTTCTCCAGGTCTACCGCTGCCGGCTCCAGGCGAACATTGGCACCCATAAATCGAATATTATTTTTCAACGTGTTTACCATGCTGACCATGTCTTCGTTGGCCTGCTCGGGCCAGGAGGCATCGGCGTTGTTCATGCGCTGGGCAAGCTTGCTGATCTGATAATAAATATCGGCGATCCGCTCCAGATCGTTGATCATGGTCTGCATAAAGCGTATGCGTTCAGTGGTGCTGCGTTCCAGGTGAGTGCGTTCACTGATATGCACCAGGTAATCGGAAATTTCCACTTCCAGCCTGTCCGTCGATTGCTCGTATTTACGAATGCGCGCGACCAGCTTCTCGCGGTCGGCCTCTGGCGAAAACAGCAATTCAGCCACCAGCTCATGCATTTTTTCCACGATGTCGGCAAAGTGCTGGATCTCCTTTTTGGCTTGCTCAAGGGCCAGGCCGGGCGACGACATAACGCCTACACGGATGTAGCGCAGATGAAACTCGTCATCCTCGCCGCCGTGATCAGGCTGTATGTATTCAACGAAGCGGATCAGATAGGGCACAAAGGCGAACAGGATTACCACGTTCAGGATATTGAATGTCGTGTGAAATAATGATAGCGCCAGGGTGGCATTGGGACGGGCCTCGGGGGCACCGGTAATCACTGATACGGCGTTCCCGGTGGCGATCTGTACCGCCCAGTCCATCAGATGTAAAACGGGAAAGATAACCGCCATCATCCAGAGTACGCCGATAATATTGAAGAAAAAATGAAATCGGGCGGCCCGTTTGGCGTGTACGTTACCGACGAGCGCGGCAATATTGGCGGTCACCGTGGTGCCGACATTTTCACCCAGCACCATGGCGGCGGCGATTGGAAACGAAATCCAGCCCTCAAACAGCATCACCAGCGTGATTGCCGTGGCCGCCGAAGACGACTGGGTAAACAGTGTAAGCAGCGTACCCGCGACCACGAACAGAATTAAAGACAAATAGCCATAATCGGTAAAGCTGTCCAGAAACGCAAACATCGCCGGATTATCGTTGATGTCCGGTACGGCACCTTTAATAAAATCCAGACCAATAAACAGAATGCCAAATCCCACCATGGTCTCGGCGACATTGCGCCATCGACTGTTGCGGGAGAACATAAAGGCAAAGAAGACGCCGATTATCGCAATAGCGATGGGGGTGATCTGAAACTTGAAGCCAAACAAGGCTACCATCCAGGCCGTAATGGTGGTGCCGATATTGGCACCCATGATTACGCCGGTGGACTGCACAAACGTGAGCAACCCGGCATTGACGAAGCTGACGGTCATAACAGTCGTGGTGGTGGACGACTGCGTGATCGCGGTGGTCGCAAATCCTGTCACCACGCCGGTGAACCGGGTACGTGTCATACCCGCTAAAATGCTTCTCAGGCGGCCACCGGCAATTTTTTGCAGGCCTTCGCTGAATATCTTCATGCCGAAAATGAAAATACCCAGTGAGCCGATGAGTTGCAAAAAATCGAACAGCGTATAGTTCATGGATCAGCCTTTTGTCTGTGGTTTTGCGTGATGACGCCAGTCGAAGCGCACAGATTGGCGGATCATCAAAGTTCCATCAATAAATCAGAAAGGTGGCCTGTGGCTGTCGCCAGGGCAAGCGCAGCGCCGTTTTCAGGCCTGGCACCTGCTGACGGCAGAGGTGATGATGAAACGTCAACAGGCTCTAATCATCGTCGTCGTACTGATCTCTGTAAACCTCAGTCGATGGTGGTGCGCGGTGCGCATCAATATCGTCAGGGTCACCCTCCAGTTCGCTAACGCGGTCATCCGGGTGCTCGAGCGGCGGGTCGTCGTCTCTCACGGCCTGATCATCGAAATAATGGTCAATAGTAAACTCGCATTGAATGTCGCTGGCGCCTTTCTCGCCATAATGGCAGTAGTTGACCACGGCAGCCGGAAACTCCCATACATCAACGTTTACCTGCATGCGGCTCGAACAGGTCGGGCAGAGGGTGTCAATTCTGGCCTGGTAGCGAATGTATTCGTCGCTTTCCGTCTCGTCGCCGGTATCTTCTTCAAACGTGAACGACTGGCTTTCCAGGGTATTCGATTGGTTGCAGGTAATACACCTGAGCGTGGCATACCCGGTAATCGTGACGTTCATAAACAACTCTTTGTGCGCTGGGAAAGGCGCCATTGTAGCCCAGGCGAGTCCGTAGACAAGTCTCGCGTGACTATCTGCTTTTCAGTCTTCGCGGCAACCGGTCGGGGAGGCTGCATGACCTGATCCATTACGGGCGTTACCGGCAAGGTGGATCAGCAAAAATGGATTTGTCAGCGCGACAGTCGGGCGGCCACCTCGGCACCGGTTCCGGCCGCCGGTAAATCTGAACCCAGCGCGTCCCGGCGAATATTGAACATCTGGTGCTGATAATCCTCGACCGCGCCGAAGGCGAGGGCGGCCGCTTGCCGGTATTGTTCCTTTAATTGAGCGTTGAGGCTCATCTTCTGTTCGTTCAGTACGGCAAGCATATCCTTGCGCATTTGCTGTCGGTGTAATGCTTCGTCAATTTCGTTAATGGCCAGATCCATTCCTATCCATGTCGCCACCGCAAAGGCGGACCCGCAGGCAAGCACGAATGGGCCGCAGACTGCGCCGGCCGTACCCGAAGCCGTACCTGCTGTAGCGCGCGCCGTCAGGCGACCAAACATGCTGGAAATAATGCGTTTGCTGGCCGGCCGGGCGGCCACCCGGGACCCGGTTCCCGCGGTCACTCGCGCGGCAGAGCGCACAGCTCGCGTCCCGGCTCTTGCGGCTAATGCGCCCGCGGCGGGGCCGACAAACAGCCCCGAACCGACCAGCGACTTGTTAACATAATCAGTCAGGGGCAGGTCGGGTATCACCGGCATGGCGCAATCAGCTTGCTGGGCCAAGGTCCTGAGATAGGTTTCGTGGTTTGCAAAAACACGTTGCAGGCCGGCATTGAAGGCGCGATTCAGCTGGCTGTTGAGCCTGTGCAGACCGGGATTGAGCGCACCATCAATATAACTGTCCATACGCGCACTGATATGTTCTGTAAGAGAGCGCTCGCCGACCATAGACCTGCTCAGAAACAGCAGTTGTGTGTACTGCCCTTTTAAACTGAAATTCCAGTCCAGGAAATTGTCTACACCGGGTTCTGCCATGGCGAAGACGTCGTCGAGGCGTTGGTCGATTTCCATCGCCATATGCGCCATCAACTGCATTCGCTCTTCAGACAGCGCCTGATTTGCCTGACTCGCCAGTTTCTTCTGCTCGACAGGCGCCTGCGTCTGGCATGGATCGAATCCCAGGGTTTGGTGCAGGCGTGTCGAGACCGACTTGATGAAGGGCTCGACACTGATCCGTGTGCTCACCAGAATAGCCCCCAGTCCCAGAATCACGCAGACGGCGAAGATTTTGTCGAACGTGCCGGACCGTTGATCATGGACGTCATGGTCTTTCGTCGGCACTGACAGGGCATGGATCAGGGTTGGGATGCCAAGCAGGGCCGCCCAGATGGCACCCAGTTTAATCGCGTTGAAAATCAAAAACGCCAGCCACGCCAACAGTCTGCTCAGCATCGGGCCGTCGGCTTGGGTGGTGTGCTGCATGATATGCCAAAGACAGTCCGATACGGCGGCATTCAGGCCGATAAGCCAGCCAGCCTCTTTGAAAACCGCCGCTGCGGAATGCTCGAGATACGCATTTCGAAAGACTTCGGTCATAAAAAGGTATCGGGTATCGTCCACTTCGAGCCATATTATCTGCACAGTTACGAGCACGACCGTCATCAACGCCAGATTGATGCGATAGGCAATGCGCAAGATAAAATAAAACCGGAATCCGGCATTGAGTTGGGAGCCCAGCGCCTTTGTACACAGGATGTATAGTGCCAGGAAGGACAGTACACTGCCGAACAGCACATACCATTCGATCCGGTGCAGGCCGGTTAGCATCACCAGTACATACAGTGCCGTAATGCCCGAGGACACCGCCAAAACCAGCTTCAGCAGGCGGCTGTTCCAGAAAATGCGCCTGACCGGGCTGGCTTCTGTCGTGAGGTGAGCCAGCAGGGCCCGCCGCTTTATCAGCTGCACGGGTAGAAGGTAACGATAGATCAGCCAGCCCAGAAGTGTGGCGGTGATCGCAACCCGGAAGAGGTCCATGTCCGCCAGGGAATACCGCCAAAGCCCCGCCAGAACGCCAAACAGGATGGGCAGGGAGTAGAGCCAAATCTTGACGGGTGAGTTGTGCATTCGGTGAGTTTACATCATTTGTACCTATTCAGCTTTTCAACACCACCGACGATTACCAGGAGCGCAATCGCGGTACCCGGGTCGACTATCCCGACACCTATATCATCCCCTGCGCGTACGGCGCCTACGGCCTGCTATCACCACCACGAACTCAATCGCACAGGCGCGGTGATAATAGTTCGGGTGCGACCCGTCAGGGCTATTATCGGGACAGCTTATTTCGGGACGGGCTGTTATCGTGCATGAACTTAAGCACTGCCGTCGTGGCGCTACTGGATGCGATGAAAACCGATCCAGATTCTATCCGTTTGGCATTCAGGTGTTCAAAGCGGGTCAATTTTTGTTTCTGATGTGCGGCACGGTGACAGAAATTCCGCTCAGTACGGACGAGAGCCATTTGTGTTGAAAAAAGCTGCTTAACCGGGTTTTACAATTACCCGGTCATGTCAATGCCAACCGGTGATTCAATATCTCACCTGGCCCTGTGAAAAATCCTGGTAGCCTTCGTCCTGCGGAAAGCTGTCAGGTTGCTCTGAGCTGTCCCAGGAGCCGTCGTCGGCGTCCCGTGCTGACGTATCATTATGGGCGGTTTGATACATCGGATTGTCCTGGTTTTTTTCAATGCAGACATCATAGGCGTCCGCGTAATCTACCGGGTCCTGTTCCGCCTCGCGTGCGCACATTTCTTCCACTGAATAGGCATCGCTCTGAAAAATATCGATTTGCCCAAAGCAGGCAGTGCTTGCCATAAAAAGCGAACCAACAATACAGTAAGGCAATATTTTCATTCGTACATCTCTCCTGAGCAGCCTTGTCTATCTGGCGCGAAAAAGGGGGGCTCTCGTGCGAGAATGCCCCCCGGCTTATGACGCTACAACACTGAGCCGTTCGATCTAAAAATTACCAAACCCAATGCTGCCGTTGCAGTGCAACCATTCGCTACGGGAACCGCCACACTGGTTGTTTTGCCAGACGCCGGTATTGTAGCTTTGGCTTTCGGCCTGGCGGGTCGATCCATTTACCTGGATGTAATCGATCTGGACGTCTCGTCCACTGGCATCATTGTCATACTGCACAAGAATGTCACCGCGATTGTTGCCGCGCCAGGTATAGTTGTTCATACCCGTGGACAGGGTCCATGTTGCTACGGTGCTATTGTTGATGCGCAGGTTTATCCGTTCACTGCCGGCCGTGCCGCGTGCCCGAACGACGATGGTATGAGAGCCATTGCCGCCGCTGCTGCTACTGCCAGTATTGCCACCACTACTACTGCTACCGCTGCTACTGTTACCGCCACTGCTGCTGTTATTGCCGCCGCCACTGCTACCTGCATCCCAGACGGTGACGTTTGAGTTACCGCTGCTTTGATAACCTTCGGTTGCCATTACCTGATAGCTGTGGTTGCCAAGGTTCCATCCTTTGCTTGCCCAGGCGTTTACGTGGTTACGGAAAGTGATGTTATTGCTGCTGCCAGTCGATCTTTTCGATGTGCGAACACTCCAGTACTGATAGAACGTTGCGTTACCCTGAATCGATGGCTGGTTTACGCGCTGGGTTCTGTACAGGTCATAAGTGCCGCCATCGCTGCTCACCGTGCCCACAGAAGACGCTCCAGGTGGACGCCAGCTGCCCCAACTATCCACGACGTAGTATTCAACGAGTGGATTGGTGGTCCATCCATACAGGGTGAGATAGGAGTTTCCGGACGGAGAAAAATTTCCTGCGTTGTAGCCAATTACCCGGTTGGAAGATCCGGTATTCCAGCCTTTACCGCCAACAAAGTTGCCTGTATTGGACCAGGAATAACTGTAATTCCCGCCGGATCCCAAAGTCATACAGGCGGAGCCGCCGCCATCGGTCCAGTGTGTGAAGTAGAAACCGCCGTGGTTGCCTGTCTGATTTGAACAATGGGTTTGAGCATCGGCAGTCGTTGCGCCCAACGCGGCAAACACCAGCGCTGCAACAGCGCACTTGCCGGCGCGTGTGACTCTCTTAAAACCTAGAAAACTCATAGAGATTCCTCATTTATTATTAAAATATTGAAGAACAACAGAGCGATGGTTTGCTATTTGTTTCTTCTCAACTGATCTCCTTCTCTTTCTCCCTGATAACCTCTTATCTTTTATCGACGGCAGCCATTGGAAGCGAAGTCGATAACTGAAAACCAGGAGCAGGTCGGAGGCTGCGAATCCCGTCATTGCAAACATGCGTGTTTATCATGAGCCTCGCCATTCTTATTCAAAACGGTGGGGCTCAGAAACATGTATACAAGCATTAAATCATATTGTCAAACAAACACTATCTATATGGTCAGACAGACTATCAAGCTGGTGATGATATGTCGTAAAGTGAGGATTGAGTATTTGCAACCGCCCAATAAGGTATAAAAACCGCGTTTTTATACCTGTTTTTGTCAGGAGGCGCGGAAGAAATAGCCTGACGGAGGGGAGGTACAGACAGCCGCTGTTAGAATATTTTACTGTCGGGCTCTGCATTAATGTTGAAATGCGCGCCATGCGTAGGGCGAAGTGCCTGAATCGTTTTGGAAAAGTATCTGTGCAAGCTGAAAGATTTACTGCAGCGCGCAATGCCGGTCGGTGATTTGGTCGCCATCCAGCGCTGCCGTCTTTTCGATAAACGAATGCGTCAAAAAATCACAAACCGGTGGGGGATAAATTTGAACACCGAACCCTGCGCCCCTGGCGTGGCGCAGGATGTCCGCCGTATTGGCGCCAGTCACCTGATATTTTTGGTTTCTGCGCTGTACGAATCCAGCAGGCTGAACAGTGGCGGACTGTACAGAATGCTTCACTGACTTTTTGCACCCCCAATGGCTTAAGGGCGAGAGTCGTCGCCAATCGGGGTGAGTGTCAGACTCGCCACATCCGGTTCCTGTTCGGCAAATGCGAGAGAATATAATGAGAGTTCAATAGTGCCATCAAACGCAACCAGTGTGCCCTCGATAATGACAGTCTGTCCTGCATCGGGAATAATCACAAAATCCAGCGTGTATTCGCCCGTATCTGTCGCTGTCACATGGCGAAGCGCGAATATGGCTTCTGCCCACATGCCGTTTGGTTGCCCCGGCTGGTCAGACGAGGATCCGCTCCGAACATAAATTTCAACACGTCCATTGTCCGCATCGCTGAAATCAATCAGCTCGCATAATTCGTCTGTATCGGGAGCGCCTTCTATCTGATTGCAGATCGCTCCCCATTTTCCGTCGATGGAAGGCAGCCAGGCCCCTGAATCGCGTCGTAGTTTGTAAGTCGGTTGCAACAATAGCGCGAATAAATCGTCCGGACCACTTGCGTCGGTTAGCATGCCCGTAAGCCCGTAATCGGCTTCTGAAAGTGTAGCTTCCCCCGCAACGCCCCGTTCCGGAATGGCCAGCGCCAGATCGGTCGAAAGTACACCGGTCTGGTCAAAGTAGCTATTTTGCGCATATATCTGTATTGGTAGCGCGCTGCCTTCTATACCGAATAATTGGGGCTGGCAGGCGTTTTCCAGGCGGCTGAAAAAGGTTAAAACCAGCATATCATCGGTGAATGTTGCGCCTACCTGGCACTGGTCATCGTAAAAGCCGTGTTCGACAATCCAGTGTCCGGTCACATCCAGCTCGGGCGGTGACTCCTCCCCGCAGGCCGTCAGCAAAAATAGTATTCCGATCATTGTTATGTTTATTTTTTTCATGAAATCTCCGCGGTTGAATTGAAGAACAAATGGTCCACGCTCCTGAAAGAAACTGTATTTACTGAAAGTGAACGACCAACACACATCGCCTGAAGCAGGATCATTCCGCATCCTGGACCCGAAGATCAATACGTAAAATTACGTAGGAATCCGATCATGCCTAATGCTTCACATTGCGCCGTCGACACAACACAGGGTTTATGAAAACGGACTTAAGTCAAACCGCACAAACACCCTTGACCTTCTGCCTTCAACGCTGACAACAAAATAAAAGATTTGACAGGTACTGAACGCTGCCGCACATACTGTGCATACAGTATTTACACAGTATGCACGTTTTATGATGAAGGCTCCCTTTCAACTATCCCAGGCCGATAGCCGCCCGATGTAGGTCCAGATCATGGATAGCATCAAGCGGCTGGCCCGGCTTTTGGCACAGCGAGACTCGAAGAGGGAAGCGGCATGGACCTGGATTCAAATACTTTGGTTGAGATGCGGGGGGTGGTTAAGCGGTACCCGCTTATTACGCTGGAACACATCGATTTTACTCTTCCGAAAGGCCAGGTAACCGGACTGGTCGGCCCCAACGGCGCGGGCAAATCCTCCATTCTCAAGTTGTTGGTGGGCTTTTAGATTGGCAATGCGTAATCCGGAGGCAATGAACGGGCAGTCGCCGCCGATATC
>CAYSTJ010000016.1:0-83654 GCA_964434105.1 uncultured Cellvibrionaceae bacterium
AGCATCCGCCTTCTAAGCGGATGGTCGCAGGTTCGAGTCCTGCCGGGCGCGCCATATTCAGCGCGTATGGCGGCAAAGTGTTGTTATGGTGACTGTAGCTCAGTTGGTAGAGCCCTGGATTGTGATTCCAGTGGTCGCGGGTTCGAGCCCCGTCAGTCACCCCAACCCGCCCTGTCTTCCTGACAAAGCTTTCCGTCAGCCTGAATCAATCTGAAGGACTTTCACCAGCACGCGTTCTGTGCATCTTTGCAGTACCCAGGCCGCCCGGCGGCGCTATCTTTTAATTTTATATCCCCCGATGCCCCGTCACCTTATGGCCCGCTGCCGTCCGTCGCCATCTCCAGTGCGTTCTCCGTCCCTTAAAATATAACGTTGTGTGAGCAAACGCGTTGTCGCGCACCTGCCCAGCGAACGGCCTTTTTTAAGGTTTCTCTGACCACCAGTTTTCTGCGCGTGTTTAACGTGGCTTACGTCTTGCTATAACGCTTTGCAAATCCAACAGGAGCATTGCAAAAGCCTTTAGTTGGTACCGATTTGCATCATTGCAGTGCGGTTTTGTTCCAAAAAACGGCTTTTCGGCCCAGACGGAAATTTTTTCTCTGCACAGGCGTAAAGCACACGGCACCCGAATGGTGCCGATCTGGCAAATAAGCAGGTTTCAGTGTGAATAAAAAGTCATTGGTTATTATTGGTAGTGGAATGGCAAGCGGGCGGCTGCTTGATGAAATTCTAAAGCGCGACAGATCAACATGGCGGATTACGGTCGTCGGTGACGAACCGTGGGGGAGCTATAACCGGATAATGCTGTCCGCGGTTCTCGCCGACGAGATCCAGCAGGCGGCTATTATTTCCAAGCCACCGCAATGGTTTGCGGATAACGATATCACCTTCGTTGGCGCTACACGGGTGCAGGCGATTGACAGGCAGCGTATGGAGGTTGTTACTGACGGGGAGAGTCGCATTGCCTACGACGAACTGGTAATAGCAACCGGATCTCGTGCCGCCCGTATTCCTGCTGAAAATCAAACGCTCGGAAATATCTGTTCCTTTCGGACTATTAATGACACGCAGCGCATTTCCGATATCTGCACGGCGTCTTTATCAGAAAGGCCGGCGGCGCTCGTTATTGGTGGCGGACTGTTGGGGCTGGAAGCAGCCTGGGGAATTGCAAAGAAAGGGATACCCGTTACTGTCATACACCGAAACGGTTCGCTGCTGAATAGACAGCTGGATAGCACGGCGGGTGCGTATTTGAAAGAACTCATGAGCGATAAAAACATTGACTGCATACTGGGTGAAGAGGTGGTGAAATTCACAGGTCGTCACAAAGTGGACGGAGCGATTTTGAAAAGCGGTCGCCGACTCGATTGCACGATGGCGGTAATTGCGACCGGCATAACACCGAACAAAGAGCTTGGACTTCATGCAGGGCTCGCAGGGACCCGTGGGATCGCTGTTGACAGGTTTATGCAGACTTCGGATGAGCATATCAGTGCACTTGGCGAGTGCGTCGAACACAATTCGGTGACCTATGGTCTGGTCGAGCCTATCTGGCGTCAGTGCTGTACCCTTGCAGAGCGACTCTGTGGCAACGGTTTCAAGCCTTATGCGGAGCAGCCAATAGCGACAAAGCTGAAAGTATCGGGTGTCAATCTTTTTTCGGCCGGGGAAGTTGTGACCCGCCCGCATCACCGGGAACTGCTGGTCATGGATCCCGAAAACGCGGTTTATCGCAAATTGCTATTCGAGCGCAATCGGATTGTCGGCATGGTTTTTCTCGGGGATACCCGTGGTGGCGCCGAGTGTTTTAATTTGATGCAGCAGGAAAAGGATGTTGGCGCATACCTGATGCCGCTCGCGTTGGGGCAGACGACTGCATGCATGCCCCCCGAAATGTCCGTCGCGGCTTGACCTGTTCAGCCTGTCAGGAGGTAACCAATGCCGATGATACCGGTAAAAGAGATTGTACAGACGACTTGTTGTTACTGCGGCGTCGGCTGTGGGGTTGATGTGGAAATAGTGCAGGGCAGTGCTGTCGCCGTCAAAGGCAACAAAGCGCATCCGGCCAATAAGGGACGGCTGTGTGTGAAAGGCTCCGCTTTGCATGAAACCCAGGAAAACAGGCATCGGCTGCTATACCCCCAAGTGGATGGTGTGGATGTCGACTGGGATACGGCATTGACAAAAGTCAGTGACGGGTTCAGGAAAATAATTGATGAACATGGACCTGATGCCGTGGCGTTCTATCTGTCGGGGCAATTGCTGACCGAAGACTACTACGTCGCCAACAAACTGATCAAAGGATACATTGGTACTGCCAATGTCGACACAAATTCCCGGCTGTGCATGGCATCGGCGGTGGTTGCACATAAACGCGCATTCGGTGGAGATCTGGTGCCGGGGTCCTATGAGGATATCGAAAAGGCCCAATTGTGCCTGCTGGTTGGCTCCAATACTGCCTATGCCCACCCTGTTATCTATCAGCGCATCATAAAATCGAAAGAAGAAAATCCCAATAAAAAAATTGTTGTACTGGATCCCCGGCGCACGGCAACCTGTGAAGCGGCGGACCTGCACCTGCCACTGAAGCCTGGATCCGATGCCTACTTTTTCAATGGGTTACTGGTGTATCTGCACGAAACGAAACGCACCGATATAAATTTTTTGCAGCGTCATTGTGATGACTTTGATCAGACTTTACAGCAGGCGAGATTGCAGGTCGCAACAACGGCCGATGCCGCGAGACACTGTGAGCTCGATGAATCACTCATTAGGGAAGCGTACGAGCTTTTCGCGTCGACCGACAGGGTAGTCACGGTATTTTCGCAAGGCATCAACCAGTCATCTTCGGGCGTAGATAAAGGCAATGCGATTATTAATTGTCATCTTGCTTCCGGGAAGATTGGCAAGTGCGGCAGTGCGCCGTTTTCCATAACCGGACAGCCTAATGCCATGGGCGGCCGGGAGGTGGGCGGCCTGGCAAATCAACTGGCGGCGCACATGGCCATTGAAAACCCGCGACATCGGGATTTGACCCAGCGTTTCTGGCAATCTCCGACCATACCACAGACAGCAGGGTTAAAAGCGGTAGATATGTTTGAAGCCGTTGACCAGGGAAAGATCAAGGCAATCTGGATTATGGCTACTAACCCCGTTGTTACCATGCCAGATGCCGACCGGGTAAAGCGGGCTCTGCAGCGGTGCGAGCTGGTTGTGGTCAGTGAGTGTGTTGCGGACAGCGACACGGCACGCCTGGCCAATGTACTGTTGCCGGCGACAACCTGGGGTGAAAAAACCGGCACAGTCACCAACTCCGAACGGTGTATTTCACTGCAAAAAGGATTTCTGCCAGCGCCGGGAGAAGCACGCAACGACTGGGAAATACTGTGTTCCTTTGCAAGGCGGCTCGGTTTCCAGGAGGGATTCAACTATATTCACCCGGTCGAAATATTCCGGGAGCATGCGGCGTTGTCGTCATTCGAAAACGCTGGCGACCGGGGATTTAATATCGGTGGCCTTAAGGATATTACCGCAGCGGAATACCTGGATTTACGGCCGATTCAGTGGCCTGTCACGCCCGCAATGCCCCAAGGAACACAACGGCTTTTTACTGATGGCAAATTCTTTACAGACAGTGGCCGCGCGCGAATGGTGCCCATAGCGGCCAGGCTGCCGGCACGGCCACCCGCCTTGGGCGAAGTCATTATGAATACTGGCCGAATTCGGGACCAATGGCACACCATGTCGCGCACAGGGGGCGCGCCTCGCCTGATGACGCATCAGGACGAGCCATTTATTGATATCCATCCCGACGACATCAAAACATTCGGTCTTGTTGAAAATGAACTCGCGGTACTGGAGCATGTTGGGGTGCGTTATGTTGGTCGCGTCAAAAGCAGTTTGGCACAGCGTCGGGGTGAGGTATTTGTCCCCATGCACTGGAATGAAAAATATACGGCATCCGGGCGTGTCGATGCGCTGGTAGTCAGCATTACCGACCCCATTGCCGGGCAGCCGGAGTTCAAGCACTGCCCGGTACGGCTCTATGCGCTAGGCTCGACCTGGAATGGCTCGCTCTTAAGCAGTCGTGAAGTGCAGCCTCAGGCTGAGTACTGGACAAAAATTACCGTTAGTCGCGGTTATAAGTATCGACTGGCGGGAACCGTTCTTCCCGAGAACTGGAAACGCTGGGTGGCGGATCAATTTCCCGAGATCGAGTCCTGGATGGAAATGCGCGATAGCAATCAACAGTTTTATCGGGCGGTGGGCTATGTAGATGGCAGGGTAAGACTCACCTTCAGCGCGGCGATCGGCGCATACAGCGACGAAGATACCCGTTGGCTGGAAGAGTGTCTGGGGGACGCACCGGATGCGGACGGGCGCATGTCGGTACTGGCCGGAGTTCCCGCTGTCGGGGCGCAAGCCGCCGGACCGATTATTTGTTCCTGTTTTCAGGTAGGACAATATGCGATTCAGAATGCTATCCACGCAGGCTGTGACAGCATCGACGCGCTGGGGCGCGCCTTGCAGTGTGGAACCAATTGTGGTTCCTGCATTCCCGAATTGCAGGCCTGTCTGAAAGCCTGCAGCGAGCCCGCCTGATGCGCGGTTTGGTATAGCATTCACCGCCACACAGGCTTACTCCCTGACGGGGCGCTTGTCGAGTTTACGTTGCAGTGTTCTGCGGTGCAATTTTAGCTGGCGCGCAGTGGCGGAGATGTTGCCATTGTTATCCAGTAACGCCTGTTGAATTGTTTCCCATTCAAGTCGTTTCAATGAGAATCCATCAATATCATTGTCAGGGCGAGTTGCGGCGCTGTCCGGCGATTCGTTGAATGCCGCTACTATCTGGTCTGCTGTTGATGGTTTCGTGAGGTAGTTGCACGCGCCCAGTTTGATTGCCTGCACCGCAGTCGCTATGCTGGCATAGCCGGTGAGCAAAATAATTCGAATATCAGGGTTTTTCTGCAAAAGCGGCGGAATTAACAAAAGTGACGATTCATTTTCGAGTTTTAGGTCGAGCACGGCATGGGAATAGGTTGTCTCGGCGATACAGGCTTCAGCTTCAGCGATGTTCCTGCAGCAACGCACGTCGAATCCGCGAGAAGCTAAAGCTTTCGATGTTACCCGTGTCAGCGTTTCGTCGTCTTCGACATACAATAGTCTTCGTCTGTTGCACATTACTGCCGCCCCGGATTTGAAAGGTTGTGTGCTGAATCAACGGTTGGCAGTCGAATTCTGAGGATTGTCCTGCATTCAGGCCGCGTTCCGCCATGGCTGATAATACGAACCGATCCGCCGAGTTTCTCGATGGTGCTATTAGCCAGAAACATACCAATTCCCAGACCGGTCTTTTTTGTCGATACCACCGGGTAGCCAATTCGCCCCGCGAATTCCTCGGGGAATCCGTCGCCATCGTCTTCTATATCGATATACAGACTGTTGTCAATGTAACCGAACTTTACGTCGACCAGTGATCCCGCGGCATCCAGCGCATTGTCAATCAGATTGATCAAGGCGTGGCGCAGGAGCAGGCTAAACTGAACCCGAATGGTGTCAATTTCAATATCGAAATGAAACCTGGGCGTGACCGCCGGTTGCGTGATTGCATAATGCTCCTGTAAATCCCGAAAGAGCGCTGCCGCAGATTCTAGCTTCCCGTCAGTTTCACTGTGTTCCGCCAGCAGGCTCAGCTTCTGCATAGTGGCCTTGCAGCGAGCAATCTGGGTGAGCATAACACTGATATCTTCTTTATCCAGTTTTCCGTCGTCCATCGCGCGAAGCTCATCCAGCATGACAGTCAGCGTGGAGAGTGGCGTTCCCAACGCATGGACGGTGGATGCGGCCAATGTACCGATGCCCGCGAGCTGCTCGGCCTTCAACGTTTCCTCCCGGGCGAGCGCCAGCTCGGTTTGCTGTTCGCGCAAGGCGGTCGCCAGACGGGAAATGAAAAAGGTGACAAGCAATGCGCTTCCGACGAAGTTTATCCACATGCCGAGGAGATGCCGCTGAAAGTCATTCGGCATGTGCGCGAGATGCCCACTGACATCTGTCAAAAAAAGCACCGAGTAGCCCGTCACCGCTGTAAAAGTGAAAAACCAGCTGGCAGGGGGGTCGAATAGGGCCGCGCTGATGGCTACAAGTACCAGAAGATAGTAAATAAAGGGATTCGCAGATCCCCCCGTGATGAGAACAATGCCATACACTGCCGCCGATTCCAGGAATATGTGGATCAGAAGGTCATTGCGTCCGGTTTTGCCACGATAGGTCCGCCGTAATGAAATAGCCGAATGAAGCACCAGCACGAGGACAATAGAACCCACGATCACGCCATTCACTGGGCTGATCGAGCTTCTCGACAGGGCAATCCAGCCCACTGCGACACAGCACACGGTCAGAAAGCGCAATGCCGTGAGTCTGCTCAACAGCAGGCCCGGACTGGCCGCCTGACCTGCCGTGGAATAAGCATGCAACACCATGAGCCTGCCTCTACTTTATCTCGTTGAAGTCGAATGGGTCGGACAGCCGGAGGCACATTCGCCTGATAATGCCCGATCTATTGATGATTCTCCCTGATTCCACCTGACAATCGTGACGCGCTATGACGAGTCGTACCTGCCGGATCGAAAACCATGAGAATTTGTACGATGGCCACAAAATTTCGATAACGCATTATTAAGAAATGTGACCATGTTCTTTAACTTTCCGCGCCGGACCTCTCCTGTTGGAATAAGCCTCCAACAATTCCCGCAAAGCCGTACAGTTAGCGCGCCGGAAGGCCATTTCAAAGCTTGCAATTGGTGGATCAAACGCTAGCCTTAAATTGTACAGTTTTGAATATGAACCCGCATGGCTTACGGTAGTTATAAATAAGCAATGGGATAGCTAACAACGCAGGAGGTTAGATCGTGCAAGATCGTTCGTGGTTACTAAAACCGCAGGTCATTCGTGTGGCGAAAGAGTGTATAGAAATCGTCAAGATTGAACAGGGCCGTAAGCTGCTACTTGCCGATCCGGAATTCATGCAGATTCTGCATGAATATGTGGATATAAGCCAATCCCCCCGTCTGAGAGACGCTTACAGCCGGCTGCTGGCCATGGCAGGCGTCGGCAACGTCATGAAATCTCTGCATTCCAGAGAGGATACCGATTTTTACGTCAACGAGCGGGAAAACTGATACTCTCCCGCAGGCTGGATAAAAAGCGTCCAATCCAGATGGTGCCCGGCTGTCTGCTCGCATCAACGGCCGCCGGGCCGTTGTGCTGATGAAACATCAACCGAACCCCGGATCGACCGCGGGACATTGCGTCGCCGGGCGAGCCGTGCAACGTGATGCGCGTCACACTATATGGCGCCACTGTTTCTGATTTTCTGGGTTCGGTCTGCTTGCACGCGTTCTTGACCTTATAGTTCCCCCACCATACCTGCCCGTTTATCCCGCGTTTAACTCAAATTTGGATCTCGACAGTTTACATTTCATTACATAAATGTAAGCTGGAATCCATTATCTTGAACCACCGTATGTATGCGGTGGTGACTCGCAGCTGGTTGTATCGAGTTGGCACAATAACTTTCAATAGCCGAAGGACCAGAAAAATGAACCTCAGAAACTCTGCAAAATATCTATGCAGCCTGATCGCCGCGGCGGCGTTAACCGGCTGCGGCGGCGACGAAGACTTGCCGGACAGTCTCCTGTGCGCAGCCCTGGAGGGCACGAGCTATTTTACTACCACGCTGGAAGAGAGTGGTAACACACCATCAGGCATCAATCTGGGACATTGGCGGATTCACTTCGCCAAAGGCGAGGCGCAGATGTTCCAGTCAGACATTGGCATGGTGGGGCAGTACCAGTGTTCCGAAAGCTCAGTGGAGCTGACGCTCAATGGAAGCTCCCAAACGCTGCAGTTCAACGAGGACCTGACGCGATTGGCTTTTAACCCGTTTGGCGGAGACGATCTGGATTACGTCCGCAACGACAGCGTTTCAGGCAACGCCCTGCAGTGCGATCAGGTACGCGGCAGGGAATATACCGGGCCCGAATTGCCAGTATCGAGTGAGAATGACGATGGTTCGACTGGTTCGGCAATCGCGTTCAGCGAAACCGGTCAGTCGGCGGATGTGCGCTTACAGGGTAGTGACGGCTATACAGGCATATTCGAATGCAGTACCGGTGAACTGCATATTCATCGGGATGAAACCGATACTGAACCCGTTGTTGTGACTATCTCTGGCGACGGAGAAATGCTGGAATTCACCATTGATGACATCGGGTATCAGCTGACAGCTGTCGACAATGGCGACGGGATGGCATGTATAGAGATCTACGACCCCGTCTGCGGGATCGACCTTAATCCCGATCAATGCAGGGACGACGCCTGTCCGCTGGGTGTTTACAAAACCTACAGTAACAGCTGTTTCGCCGGCCTGGCCAATGCGCCCGTCGTGTTCAGTGATGAATGCGGCGAACTGGAAGGCCAGGCAGTCAAGGATGAACAGACAGCCTGTACGTTGGAATACGCACCAGTCTGTGCGGCAGCGACTGTGATCGAGCCCTGCCTGACAGCGCCCTGTCCCCGGCAGGTTTTCGAAACGTTTGGTAACCGCTGCGCTGCGGATGTAGCTGACGCCCGTTTTCTTTCCGATGGGGAGTGTGGTGACGACAAAGAAGGGCAGGAAGTTACTGATCTGAACGGATATTTTGCCTGCCCCGCAGTCTACCTTCCGGTTTGCGGAAAAATTGCCACTGATCTTCAGTGTGTAACGGCACCCTGTCCGACTCATACCTACCGGACCTTTGGTAACAGCTGCGAAGCCGGCCTGTTTCTCGCCGGGTTTGTCAGTGAAGGCGAATGCCCGGAAGGACTTGCCGGTGAGCAAGTGACGGGCGAACCGGTCGTCGTCATGGCTGACGAGTTGCCGGAGCCGGTGGGCGGCATCAAGGTCGTCGAGGCAGATATCAAGGGCGATGTTCTGGCCGTTACCCTGACCTATGGTGGCTGCGATCCGCACCATCACAGTCTGACCGTACACAATGCTTTTATGGAAAGTAACCCGGTGCAGGTCCAGTACCGGTTTGTTCCGGTGGTGAATCAACTGTGTCGTGCGCTCATTACAACGGACTTTCAATACGATCTGACTCCACTCAAGCTTGCCTATCAGAAGGCCTATAAGACGCAATCAGGCGAAATCGTCCTGGAAGGTTTGGGTACCTACCGATTCTGACAGGGAATTTCATTGAAAGTCTGACTGATAGTTGATGCAAAAAAGGGCGTGCTTACACGCCCTTTTTTTTGCCATCAAGAAAATGCTGTTCCAAGCAGAGCCAATTTCTGTGTCCGCGGCATTTTCTTGATCAGTCGCTCCTGCCGCGTCGCCTCCGCGCGCGTGTCACAGGCTCTTTCATAGACCACACGGACCGGCTTCTGCGTTCTGAAGAACCGCGCACCGCGGGGGCCGGGCAATCGGTTGAACACAGCGAGATGTTCTTCGAATCGGCGTGCTACATCGGTTGTAATGCCTGTGTACAGCGCCAATCGATCTGTCTGAATAATATACACAAACCATTTGGGTTTATTCACTTCACTCATGGGTAGCAGCAGCGCCTGCAGTCAAGGTATTGGGTACGATTCGTCGCGTGACATTCAGCGGGTATTTGTCGCAGACTTTCGCCCGAAGGTCATGCATCGAAAAAATCCCCTGTAAAAGTGAGTCCAAACTATGAATAACGAACATCGCACATTGTTCCTCGATCTTGCAACCCTTGATCGGGCTGATTTGGACCTGCAGCCTATTCGGCGCCTGGTTCCATTAATGAGCTTTGGGGGTACCGCACCCAACGAGCTGGCCGGACGACCCGCGGACGCCTGGTGCGTCATTGTAAATAAAGTCGTATTGGACCGTGCGTTTTTTCAGGCTCGTCCGGCACTGCGACTGGTCTGTATTGCGGCGACCGGTACCGACAACGTCGACCTGCAGGCAGCCGCCGATCATCAGGTCGCCGTCGTAAACTGCAGGGGCTACGGCATTGATACGGTGGCAGAGCACACAATCATGCTGCTACTCGCACTGGTGCGCAATCTGCCGCAATACCAGCGGGATGTGGCAGAGGGCAAGTGGAGCGTTTCGCCGCATTTTTGCCTGCTTGACTACCCGTTGCAGGAGTTGGGAGAACTGCGGCTGGGCATCGTCGGATACGGTGATGTCGGCCGAAGAGTGCACCAATTGGCCGGCGCATTCGGTATGGACGTGATGGTGGCAGAGCGGAAGGCTGCGTCTACAACCCGTAAAGGCAGAGTACGCTTCGATGAAGTTGTAGAAACAGCCAATGTCATCAGTCTGCATTGTCCCCTGGATCAGACGACAAAACATTTGATTAACGAAGATACGCTGCGCGCCATGCGGTCCAGTGCCTTTTTGATCAACGTCGGCCGCGGCGGACTCATCGATGAGGCGGCATTGTTGCGCGCGCTCAAAGCGGGGTGGATTGCCGGTGCTGCCCTCGATGTGCTGAATGGTGAACCCCCGTGCGCAGATAACGCTCTGATTAATGCACGCTTGAGCAACCTGATCATCACACCGCACTGCGCCTGGGGCAGTCGGCGGGCACGGCAGACCGTTGTCAACCAGATTGCCGAAAATATTCAGGCTTTTATCAATGGAACGCGGTTGCGACGAGTGATTTGATCTAATTGTTCACGCCACTGTAATCCGACGCTGCACAATATCCCCTTTATACGTTTTAACTTTAAAAGTGAAATGATACGGTATATCATTCGCCGCGTGAATCAGCTGCTTCACTGGCAGCTGTGCTATGGGGGATTTTTTTTGAGAAGCAATCTTTCGATAATTCTCGCCTGCCTGATAAGCCAGGCAGCGGCCGACGATTTGTCCGGCGTTATCTACGATCTGGAGGGGCGACCCATTGCCGACGCACGTATCGATGTGGTGGGAAGCAATCTTGGAACCCGATCCAATGAGCAGGGAGAGTTTGTCTTCAGGGGCTTTACAGTCAGGGGCGTCGAACTGCATATCAAAGCCTCGGGTCACGCGCATACGACCCTACAGGTGAACCCCAACGCAGACTTGCCGCTTCAGATTCAGTTGATGCGCAGTGTGCTCGAAGTTATTGATGTAATAGGGTTGCCCTGGCACGCTTCCCAACTGGAGTCGGCAACACCGGTCAACGTGCTGGCGGGCGACGCATTACGCAACAAGCAGTCTTCGACGCTGGGGGATACCTTACGGCACGAGGCCGGCGTACATACCAATTATTTTGGGCCTGGCACCAGTAGCCCGGTCATCCGTGGCCTCGAAGGGCCGCGCGTCATGGTGACACAAAACGGCTTTGATGCCGGTGATGCCTCACGGGTGGGTCCGGATCATCTGGTCGCGACAGAAGCCTCGACCGCACGTCAAATTGAAATACTGCGCGGGCCCGCCACGTTGCTGTACGGCAGTGGTGCCATTGGCGGCGTAGTGAATATTGTTGATGATCGGGTTCCCCAGGACAATCTGACCAAAGGAGAGTGGCAACTTCAGCACAGTGACGTTGCTGATGAAAATCTGGTATCGGGGCAAGTGACGAGTGGTGCTCGCCATTTCGCCGTGCATGCCGACGGGTTCTGGCGCAAATCAAACGATTACCGTATCCCCGTAGCGGCGCAAATTGACTCGACGGACACTTCAGGTGGCCCGCACCGGCTTGAGAACTCCGCGTATGACGCTCAGGGCTTTAATCTCGGTGGGAGCTATTTACTCGACGGGGGTTTTGCAGGCCTTTCGTGGGGACGGCTCGAGCGGATTTACGGAATACCGGGCCACTCACATGGAGATTCGCATGAGCACGGTAACGGCGAACCTGATGTTTTTGCTGATCTGGCGCAGGATCGAATTCAGTTGCACAGTGAACTGTCGCTGGATCACAGTCTGTGGAGTGCGCTGAATCTTCGTGTCGGTTATACCGATTATATCCATCACGAAATTGAAGATGACACGATACTGACGACATTTACCAACGCCAGTTACGAAGGACGGCTTGAACTTTTCCATCGCTCAATTTATGACTGGCGCGGATCATTGAACATTCAGTTACGGCGGCAGGATTTTTCGGCTACCGGCACGGAAGCGTTTACGCCAGCGTCTATTACGGAGAGTCTGGCTATCGCCTTGCTGGAGGAGCGTCATTTTGGTGGGGTGCAAGTACAACTGGGCGCTCGTCTGGAACAGGTCGAATTGCACGTTGACTCGCTATTGCTGGAGCCCGCCGATCATACCGGTGACAGAACTTTTCTGTCCACTCAGTCAGTTGCGCAGCGGTTTCGGCCAGTCAGCTTTTCTGCGGGAATCGTTTGGGATTTCACTGCCGGTTACAACATGGGGTTGGCCTTTTCTCACGCGGAAAGGGCCCCCTCAGCGGCAGAGCTGTTCTCCTATGGGCCTCATATTGGTACAGGTTCATTTGAAGTCGGCGCGCGCTTTGATATTCATCACGAAGCGGGGGACGCCTGGCACTTTGACCTGACTAGCGCACCCGTCGAACTCGAAAAGTCCAACAACGTCGATATATCGCTACGTAAATTCGAGGGCGACTTCGGCTTTATTCTGAATGCATTCCAAAACCGGATGGACAACTTTTACTACTTGCAGGAAGCCGGCTTATCAACGGCGCAAGCGTATGACCACCACGATCACGACGACCACCACGATCACGACGACCACCACGACCACGACGCTGTGCATGAAGCCGGACTTCCGATATATGTGTTTACCCCGCAGGATGCCAGATTATATGGCGTAGAAGGGCAACTCACATGGCAGGTTCGCACCCCACTCACGGTATATCTGTATACAGATTACACACGGGCCAAATTGCGTGATGGGAGCAATCTACCGCGCATACCACCACTGCGGGTTGGCGGACAGCTTCAATATCGCCTGAATAATGTCAGTGCAGAGCTGGGTCTGTCCCATTTTTTTGCACAGAACCGGGCCGCGGAGATGGAATCCGCGTCTCCGGCCTATACCCTGCTGGACGCGAAGCTCGGTGTTCACTTCGAAGCGGCCGGCCAGCAACTGACGTTATTTATGCACGGTAACAACCTCACGAATGAGGAAGCGCGCCCCCATACCTCGTTTCTCCGCGACGATGCCCCCTTGCCGGGCCGGGCGCTGATTCTTGGCCTCCGCGCCAGTTTTTAATCTACCGGCACCGGCACACAGGGTCCGGCGGCGCGTGACATTATTGGCGTGGATATCGACCCTCTCGATGTGAATGAAAGTTCGCACTGGGTATTACTTCGCACAATCCGATACGGCCCGCCGTGTCAGGATTGATGGGGCACGTCCACTAACCCGCAGCGATAAGGCAGACGCCAGGAGCAATGAAACGGGTCAACACAAAAATTGGTTAACACGGAAACAGTGCGGCGGACTAGAATGCTAATGTCCGTTCTATTCCCATCCGAAGGTGAATTCATGACCCGCCCGACATTTCTTCGTGCCCACCAGTTCGCCGGCCTGAATCCCGGACCGCGCCTGTTGATTCTGGGTGCGGTTCACGGTAACGAGACCTGTGGCACGGTCGCAATCAATCGTCTGATTGACGAACTCGAATCAGGCGCTAAAACCATTGATCGGGGTTTGTTGACATTGGTACCCGTTACTAACCCATTGGCCTGGCAGCGACAGCAGCGGCAGGGTGACCGCAACCTGAATCGCAATCTACGCAAAAGCGATACGCCGGCTGATTTTGAGGATCGCGTGGCCAACGTCCTGTGTGACTGGCTGGAATCCCATGACGTTTTACTGGATTTGCATTCATTTCATACTGCGGGTGAACCCTTTATGCTGATTGGCCCGGAAAATAATACCGGTAGCCTGGAGCCTTTTGGTTTCGCTTGGGAGGAAGCGCAACTGGTTGCACATCTGGGTCCGCGTCGTGTGGTGTGTGGATGGATGGAAACCTATGCGCGAGGTGTAGAGCGCCGACAGGATAATTTCCACAAGGATCCGGGGGTGACCGACACACGTTATGGCATAGGTACCACAGAGTATATACGGGCCAAAGGCGGTTATGGCGTGACACTGGAATGCGGGCAGCACGACGACCCCGCAGCGCCGGATGTTGCCTATAAGGCGATCTGTCAGGTGCTGGCCCTGCTGCAATTGAGCCCGTTACCACTGCTGCCAGCGCGGAATGATCTGCAGCGCCTGCGTCTGACCGATGTGGTGGACCGATATCATGAAGGCGACTATTTCGTGAAACAGTGGGCCAGCTTTGATGCGGTAAAAAGCGGTGAGGTATTGGCGTTTCGCCACGACGGTGTGCCGGTGCTGGCCGAGTCAGATGGCTGTATCGTTTTTCCGAATCCCGGCGCACAGGTCGGTGGTGAATGGTTTTATTTTGCCCGGCGGGAATAGATTCCATCGTAGACATCGGCGCCGCCAATAGGAATCGGCACGCGCCATCTACTCAAAGTAAGCCTAGTGAACTTGCCTATGTAAGCCCATTTAACCTAGTCTAAGCCGTTTCCCGGGAGGAACGGCGATGAATGAGACGATTGGCTATGCGGCGCAATCCGCTGACGAACCGTTGACATACTACAGTTTTCAACGTCGCGCTCCGCGCGCCGACGACCTGGTCATCAAGATTCTTTATTGTGGCGTTTGTCATTCAGATCTGCACACAGCCCGCGGCGATTGGGGCGATGCGATATATCCAGTAGTGCCCGGCCATGAAATTATCGGCCGGGTTGTCAGTACCGGTCGCGCGGTAAGCCGCTTCAAACCCGGCGATAATGTAGGTGTGGGTTGTATGGTGGATTCCTGCCAGACCTGTCCGTCCTGTACGCAGGGGCAGGAGCAGTACTGCGCAGAATTCCCGACGCTGACATACAACGCCCGTGACCGGCACGACGGCAGCGTGACGCTTGGTGGCTACAGCAGCGAGATCGTGGTATCGGAACGGTTTGTCCTGCGACTGCCGGCGGGACTGGATCCGGCGGGCACGGCGCCGCTGCTTTGCGCCGGCATAACCAGCTGGTCGCCGCTGCGGCACTGGCAAGTGGGTCCCGGCACGCGGGTTGCGGTCATTGGACTTGGAGGGCTCGGCCACATGGCCCTTAAGCTGGCACGTGCACTGGGTGCCGAAGTCACACTGTTTACCCGTTCGCCAGGCAAGGAAGCTGACGCGCGTCGACTGGGTGCCAGTCGGGTGGTACTGTCCACCAGTGACGCTGCAATGACGGCTGTCCACGGGCATTTTGATCTGATTGTCGACACCGTACCCTATGTCCACGATATCAACCCCTATATGCAGACACTGGCCACCGACGGCACACTGGTACTGGTCGGCTATCTGGGGCCGCTTGATCCAATTCTGAATTCTGCCCCCCTGGTACTGGGCAGAAAATCAGTCGCAGGCTCGCTGATCGGCGGCATCGCAGAAACACAGGAACTGCTGGATTTCTGTGGTAAACATGGCATCACGTCCGATATTGAAATGATTGGAATCCAGGAAATAAATGAAGCCTACGAGCGTATGTTGCGCAGCGATGTGAAATACCGGTTTGTGATCGATATGAGATCACTACAAAAGGACCGTTAGAAGCCGTTCGACCGATGAGCATTGTCAGGCAGTTTTGTCCGGGTCTGACAAGCTGGAAGGACGTGGCAGGTACATATCCATTGATTGATATAGGGCGCTGTTGTTTACAGCCGGTAAACAATTTGTGAGTACACGTAGGTTGTGTCACCCGTATCCGGGGCATTGGGTGCATCCTCAAAAAACGCACCTTTCATCAAGTGAGCCCCGCCCAGCTCCAGTTGCCATTGGGCGGCAACGTTTAGACGCCAGCGCGCCTCCACCTGATGCCCGACGAACCGTCCGCTGTCTCCACTGGTATCGCGAATGCCGGAGCGTGATTGCGAGTCCGTGGCCGAATCCAGCCAGACCGCACGGTAGGCAATAAATGTGGATTTATTTTTACCGGGTTTGAAATCCCACTTCAGGCCGGGCGATATGATATTGGTACGGGCAAACGCCCCGTAAATGCCGGTGGGGCCAAAGTCAAAGCGGGTTACGCCGAACAGGGTATTAAAGCGGTTGGATTCGTCGTCCGTCGGTTTATCGTCGCCACTGGCATAATCCGCCATCAACGCAATACGCGACGAGAGTGCGTCGGCAAATTGGTAGCCGACTTGTGCGTGAATCATCGCCGCACTGGTATCCAGATCGCCGGTTTCACCGGTTTGGTAAGCCGCTTCGATCTCATAATCCCATTGATGAGCAGCCGCTGCTTTTAAATTCCGGAAACCGACTGTGCTAAGTTGTGCTCCATTATCGTCTTCATTCAGACCATAATAATATAGCTCCAGGGTCGTATTGCCGGTGTGACTCAAGTGCAATCCCCAGATTTGGTTATCGCCTTGCTTGTCGAGTTTGATGCGGTTACCGTCAAGTGACCGGCGATCGGAGGGGCGAATCTCCACAGGCTTCAGGTAGAACGCCTGCCAATGCCAGGCATGTTGCCGGCCACCAGCGTAGACGCCGTCAAACGCATTGACACTGTTGCGGAACCGTTGGCGCGCCATCAGGCGGCGACTGCCCATATCCAAGGTCATGCGACCGGCTTTTAACGTAAATTGATCCGCTTTCCGCCAACCGATCCAGACCTGCAACGGCTCCAGGGCGTTAACGTCGTCCGTACCGAGCGGCGTGCCGGCATCGTCGAGCCAGGAGCGTGCATCTTCAATTTCCAGCTCACCAAACACATGTTCGCCATTCGCCTTGAGGCTTGCCAATAATTGTGAGGCCAGAATCTGATCATTGCCGGCGGCATTTGCCCGGTAGGCATTGTGCAGCGATTCGTAGCGCAGGCGGTAAGTGCCATCAAGTCTCCAGATGGCATTGTTCCCGGCCATGGCATCGGGTGAATTCCATAGCAGCGTCGACAGTGCGGGAATAAAAATATGGGCGTATTTACTGGTCATATCACCGGTTTCCGTTTAGTGTGTCCATGTTCATATGTTCTTAAGATCAATGCTTCGAGTACTATTCAGATCACGTCCCGATTTGCCCCTTAACCTACAAATAAAGCGGCGTTAAAAAATGGTCACAAACCTGTCCGGAACAGGTTTGAACGCCTGGCCAGGCGGCCCGAAGGGCGAAGCGCAGGATGCGCGGCGTATTGACACGCGTAAACTCACATTTTTCGCCTTGCTCTGAACAAATCTGGACGCAATCTGAACAGTTACAACACGAGCTGAATAGCTACTGCTTCGATTCACCTATCGCGAGGAGGGGACTTGCGCCGCAGCGCTATATACTGCACTATATAACGATTCGACACAACAGTTGCAGTCGCTATAGCCAACCCCACCCCTTCAGACGAGGAGACACCGTGCGACCCCTCAACATACTTATTGCCATCATGCTGAGTTTCCTGCTGCTCAGCACCGCCCATGCCGAAAAAATTCAGGTGGCCGTTGCCGCCAATTTCGCCGCGGTCATGGCCGATATCGTGGCGCAATTTGAAAAAAATTCGGAGCATAAAGTCGTATTGACCGTCGGTTCATCGGGTAAAATATTTGCGCAGATTCAGAATGGCGCACCGTTTCAGGTTTTTTTATCAGCTGATCAGGAAAAGCCAGAGGCACTGGAAAACATAGGATTAAGCGTGGCTGGCAGTCGCTTTACCTACGCGGTGGGGACGTTGGTGCTGTGGTCAACCAAACCCGGCTTTGCAAATGATGGCGCCAACCTGAAAAGCGGCGACTTTAACAAGCTGGCATTAGCCAATCCGAAACTCGCACCCTACGGTGCCGCTGCGGTGGAAGTATTGGAATCGCTAAAACTCAAAGAAGCTACCCAGTCGAAATGGGTCATGGGGGAGAACATCGCACAAACTTATCAATTTGTGGGTTCGGGGAATGCGGATTTGGGTTTTGTGGCACTCTCGCAAATTATGGCGCAAGGCGAGATGAAAGAAGGGTCGAGCTGGATTATTCCCGCTGAACTGCACCGCCCGATTCGTCAGGATGCGGTGCTGCTCAAAAGCGCCAAAAACCGCACCGGAGCCAAAGCCTTGCTGACATATCTGCGCAGTGACGAAGCTCGGGCCATTATCCATTCCTACGGCTATACAACCGAATAAACCCGCCATATGTTTTCCGAAGCTGACCTGGGAGCTATTTGGCTAACCCTGAAACTGGCGACTACCGTAACGGTGTTATTGCTGTTTATCGGTACCCCTATCGCGTGGTGGTTGGCGCGCACACGTTCGTGGCTGAAAGGGCCGGTGGGTGCGGTAGTAGCACTGCCACTGGTGTTGCCGCCCACCGTGTTGGGGTTTTACTTGTTGATTGCCATGGGGCCTCACGGGTTTATCGGCCAGCTGACGCAGCAACTCGGTTTGGGCACACTGCCATTCACTTTTTGGGGTTTGGTGGTAGGGTCGGTGTTTTACTCGCTGCCGTTTGTGGTACAGCCGATACAGAACGCCATGGAAGCGCTCGGTGAGCGACCACTGGAAGTAGCGGCGACGCTTCGCGCCGGGCCATGGGATCGCTTTTTCACGGTGGTGTTACCGCTGGCGAAACCGGGTTTCATTACCGCCACGGTCCTCGGCTTCGCCCATACCGTGGGGGAATTCGGAGTGGTGTTGATGATCGGCGGGAATATACCTGGACAAACCCGTGTGGTGTCCGTCCAGATTTACGATCATGTGGAAGCGCTGGAATATTCCCAGGCCCATGTGCTGGCAGGCATTATGGTGGCGTTTTCGTTTGTGGTGTTGTTGGGGCTTTATGGATTTCGGCGCAAAAATCCGTTTGGGGGATTCAAATAAGTGGGCATTAAAGCCAGTACTCCAGCGACGAGGGTTGCAATGGCAAACCCGGAGCAAGGGCTGCATGCCCAATTTCAATTACAGTATCCCGGCAAAGAATCAGCTTTTGCGCTGGATGTTAATCTTGCGCTGCCAGGCAATGGCATCACGGCCATCTTCGGACAGTCAGGGTCTGGCAAAACGACCCTGTTGCGTTGTGTGGCCGGGTTGCAGCAGGCCACGCGAGGGCAACTGATGGTCAATGGCGAAACCTGGCAAAGCGATACTTTGTTTCTGCCCACCCATCAGCGATCGCTGGGTTATGTCTTTCAGGAATCCAGTCTGTTCCCTCACCTCACCGCGAAGGGCAATTTGAGCTACGCCATAAAGCGTTCAGGCATTCCGAACTCAGCCACGTTGTATGATCAGGTGATCGAGCTCATGGGGATCGAGTCTGTACTGTCGCGCTACCCCAGGCAGCTGTCCGGCGGTGAACGGCAGCGTGTCGCCATCGCCAGAGCGCTATTGATTCAACCCCGTTTACTATTGATGGATGAACCTTTGGCTTCGCTGGATATGGCCAGAAAGCAGGAAATTCTGCCGTATCTGGAGAAGCTTCGATCTGCTTTAGCGATCCCGATTCTGTATGTCAGCCATTCCGTGGATGAAGTGGCGCGGCTCGCCAACCATGTGGTGGTCCTTCAGCAAGGCCGCGTAGTTACCCAGGGGAGCATAAGCCATGTTTTCTCCCGGCTCGATTTGCCGCTCCCGACTGGCAACGACGCCGGTGTGATCTGGGAAGGTGACGTTGTGGAGCGCAATCAACAGTGGCATTTGGCTCGGATAGCCTGCGCGGGCGGTGATTTATGGGTGAGAGACGCCGGTGATGCTGAGGGTCAGTGTATTCGAGTCCGAATATTGGCAAAAGATGTCAGCCTCGCGCTAAGTTGTCATAACGATTCCAGCATAGTGAATCGGATACCCGTAGCCGTTATGGAGACAGCGCCCGACCGTGATGCCGCGATGGCACTGGTACGTTTGCAGGCCGGCAATGACCACCTGATTGCACGATTGACCTATCGTTCTGTTGACTACCTGAAACTAACGCCAGGGCAACAGCTTTGGGCACAAATCAAGTCAGTTGCCATTGTTCGTTGATTGACTGTTCGTTCGAAAAATTTGCTGTAGATGCACTTATTACTCGCTCTTAAGCAAGATCACGCTGGGTGCTTTAAACAACGCGCAAGCCAATTCGCCTTCTTTCAGCCCCAAGTCCGTTGCGCTGATATTGGTGATAATAGCACAAACGGATTTGTTGCCGCCCACATCGAGCGTGACATCTGTATTCACCGCGCCAGGCACGATGCGCGAAACCTTGCCGACGAATTTATTGCGAGCGCTCGTGACAATGCGGGTGTCCATGCTCAAGATAACCGACGATGCTTTAATCAAGGCGATGACATCGCTATTTTCCTGGAGCCCAAGCCGCTCAACACTGTCCTGGGTGATGACAGCAACCAGCCGCTGATCAGTGCCAATATCAATCTCGATTTCCGCATTTACAGCGCCTGGGGTTATCCGGGTAACGGTGCCACGGAACTGGTTTCTGGCACTGGTTGTCATGCTTTCGTTCCTCATAAAATCCGCGATATCGTGCAGCGAATGCAATTTGCTACCCAAACGCTCAATAAATTTCTCATGCTCATCCTGCAGGGACTCGAACCCTTCGATAATTCGCCGTCCCAATTTGGTCACAGCCGTGCCGCCACCGTGCGCACCGCCTGCTGATCGGGTGACGAGCGGCTGATTGGACATATTGTTCATCGCGTCAATACGATCCCACGCTGTTTTATAACTGATACCCAGTTGTTTCGCCGCCTTGGAAATAGAGCCGCAATCATGAATGGATTTCAATAGTTCGACTTGAATTGACGCAAAGGATTGTTGGTTCCCGGTCAGTAGAAAAACATCGCCCTTGAGCCGGCCTTGATTAGATTTTCGGGTTGCCATACAGTCTCACGGATTGGTGATAAATTGCGTCATCTTTCTATTGGCACGAGTGCCACATTGTTGGCGTTTCGCGATAACCCATTGAAGCTATAAGAATTTCGGCGCTTTGCTCAAAGCTGTGAATTCCCTATAAATCAATTGGCTAGATCCAATCGTCAACAGGCACGAACATACGATACCAATCATTATCGATGATTACTTAAACCGTGTCGATTCATCCCGACACCGCCAGGTAGCGTGGCAGCTTTTGTTTCAGCGCGCTACACGAAGTGGCCAGTTTCAACCTTTTTTTACCGGCCGGACTTCTACCCATCCGCAACCACCTTTTCTACGCATTTCAGTTTAACGTGGAGGCGGGGAATTGACAGCACGCTATCAAGGTCACTTTACATGGCGATTGGCATAGCCGGTGCGATAAGCGGTTCCCATTTAAGCAAAGTGGGACTTCCCGATGGACGAAACTGAAGGCGGTGGGACGACAACAGAATAAAGAGCGGGAATACTGGGCGGGTACTCCGAAACCCCAAAACCCCAGAAATCCAACCATCAGAGGATTCGAAATGCCAGCCGACTTTTTTGTTCTCAGGTCTATCTTTCGCTCTCGGGCTCTCTTCCCGGTTTACCTGACTGCGCTGCTCACCGCATGTGGTGGCGAAAACGGGGGTCACCCGGGCTCTTCATCCGGTAGCAGTACATCGTCAGGCAGTGGCTCTTCCTCAGGCACGAGCAGTGGCGCAAGCAGCTCGTCTTCAGGCTCTGCGACAACCAGCAGCAGTTCATCGGGCATGGCCGCGGGGGGGTGCCTGCAGCCGGCATTGGATAGCGGATACTGCCTGGTGTGGCAGGATGAGTTCTCCGGGACGGCTCTCGATACCTCCAAATGGAGCGCGGAGGTCAATTGCTGGGGTGGCGGAAACAACGAAGCCCAATGCTATGTAGACAGGCCGGAAAACCTGTGGGTCGATGGTGGCTACCTGCACCTGAAAGCGATTCGAGAAGATGTAACCGGACCTTCTGTGGTCGACGATGAACCGGGCTATTTCAGAGAAGACTCCAGCGGCACGGGTACCTACAGTTCCGCCAGAGTCCGCACAAAAAACCAGGGCGACTGGCGTTACGGTCGTTTTGAGATCCGCGCAAAATTGCCATCGGGGCAGGGCACCTGGCCGGCAGTCTGGATGCTGCCCACCGATAATGTGTACGGCGGATGGGCTTCATCAGGCGAAATCGACATAATGGAGGCCGTGAACCTGAAGGTTGACGGCGAACGACGCCTGTATGGGACGCTTCATTTCGGCGATAACTGGCCGAACAATGTTCATTCTGGCGACAGCTACCAGCTACCGAATGCAGTCAGTCCCGCCGATGACTTTCATGAATATGCGATCGAATGGGAAGAAGGGGAGATCCGCTGGTATGTCGACGGTGATCACTTTGCAACACAAACCCAGGACGGCTGGTACACGATGGCTGATCTTGACGATCCTGCCGCGCCCTTCAATCAGCGATTTCATTTGTTACTCAACCTGGCCGTTGGCGGCGACTGGGCTGCTGCGGTGAACGATACCGGTATTGATGCGTCCGTCTTTCCCCAGGAGATGGTTGTTGACTATGTTCGGGTCTATGAATGTACCCGTGATCCTGAGACGGGGCGTGGTTGTGCGTCGCGTAACGTCAATGTTGCGGTCAACCCTGGCGTGGCACCACCGGCGCCGGTGGATACCGCAGGTGATGCTTTGACCATCTTTGACGGAGCGACAACCAATGTGGCCTTTAACTGGGGAGTCTATACTGAGTCCGGGGAAATCGGTTACCAGATCGTCAATGCAGGTGAACCCTATGGTGAGGTCGCCGAGCTGACTTTCTCGACAGACACCGGCATCGGGTTTTTTCAGTCGGGCACCACATTCGACCTGTCCGAGTTCAGCAGAATATCCTTTGCTCTGCGTGTGGTTGAAGATCCACGCCCGGTCAAGGCACCTTTACTCTTTCGGGCTGACTGTGGTTACCCGTGTACATCCGGTGATGTAGTTTTAGTATATCCGGGTCTGAATGTCTGGACGCACTATGAAATCCCACTGCGGGAATTAGCTGCAGGTGGACTCGCCATCAACGCGGTCGACACGCCGTTCGTTATTTCGACATCGGTGGGAAACCAGGCAGGGTTAAAGCTGATGCTGGACAATTTGGTCATTCACCGGTACTGAAATACTGTGAGTTTACCGGGCGATTAATCGGTCCCTTTCACACCGATGCCACATGGCGTGGTGTTTTCAACCGGCGGTCATGAAATAGCCGACACCAACGACCAGGAGACAGACTATGCAGTTTTGTAAATGGATGGCAGTTGGCGGAGCAGTATTGATGTCAGCGCAACCAGGGGCGCAGACGGATGCACCGTCCAGGGTTCAGGCCCTGTTGGACAAGATGACACTGGCCGAAAAGATCGGCCAAATGAATCAGTACAACGGTTTCTGGGATGCTACCGGACCGGTACCGAGCGAGGCCGACAGTAAAAAGAAGTACGACCATCTGCGTAGTGGACAGGTTGGTTCAGTCTTGAACGTGGTGGGGGCGGAAAATGTTCGGGAGCTCCAAAGGATCGCTGTCGAAGAAACCCGCCTTGGCATTCCCCTGATTTTTGGACTTGACGTAATTCATGGGCACAAGACACTGTTTCCGATACCTTTGGCCGAAGCTGCCAGCTGGGAACCCGCTGCGATCGAACAGGGCGCACGCATTGCTGCCATAGAGTCTTCGGCGCAGGGGATTAACTGGACATTTGCCCCTATGGTTGATATTTCGTTCGATGCGCGTTGGGGTAGAGTAGCGGAGGGTGCTGGCGAAGACCCGTATCTCGGCTCGAGAGTCGCCGAAGCCCGGGTGCGTGGCTTTCAGGGGCAGGACCTTACCGCGCCGGATACCATCGCGGCTACGGCCAAACATCTTGCGGGTTACGGCTTTGCTGAGGGCGGACGTGACTACAATCGCGTCGATATGAGCACCTACACGCTCTTCAATATCGTGTTGCCGCCTTTTAGGGCGACTGTCGAAGCTGATGTTAAAACCTTTATGAATTCTTTTAATACGCTCAATGGGGTACCGGCCACTGCCTCCGGTTTTTTGTTGCGTGACATATTGAAAGATCGTTGGGGGTTTAACGGGTTTGTCGTGTCTGACTGGGCATCAATTCAGGAGATGGTGCCGCACGGATATGCGGAGAACAACCGGCGGGCTGCGGAACTCGCCTTGCAGGCGGGTACTGACATGGACATGGAAGGCTACGCCTATGTCAACGAGCTTGAACAGTCGATAGGCAGCGGCAACGCGGATCAGAAGCACGTCGACGACGCGGTTCGCCGCATTTTGACGGTCAAGGAAGCGCTGGGGCTGTTTGACGACCCTTACCGTTATGTCAGCGAGGAAAGGGAAAAGCGGCTGCTTTACCACCCGGATCACATGGCAGCTGCACGCGATATGGCCCGACGATCCATTGTGCTGCTGAAAAACGACGGAAACCTGCTGCCGTTGAGCCGGGATCAGAAGAAAATTGCAGTGATTGGGCCGCTCGCCCAGGACAAAAACAGTCCGCTCGGTACCTGGCGAGTATCCTCGGACGACAATACCGCTGTGTCATTGCTGGAAGGACTTGAGCAGTACACCCCACATATTCGCTACGCCGAAGGCACCAAATTAAGTATCGGACCGGAATCGTTCGCAGAACATATACAGGTGAATCAAACCGACCGCGGCGGCTTTAAGAAGGCACTACAATTGGCGCGCAAGAGCGATGTCGTCATTATGATGCTGGGCGAGCATGGATTCCAGTCAGGTGAGGGTCGCAGCCGCACGCGGCTGGGCCTGCCGGGTTTGCAGCAGGAATTGCTTGAGGCAGTCTACTCGGTAAACAAAAACATCGTTCTGCTGGTAGCAAGCGGTCGCCCGTTGGTGCTGACCTGGGCGGATGAGCATATACCGTCCATAGTGCAAACCTGGCAACTTGGCAGTCAGAGCGGCAATGCCATCGCCGATGTACTGTTTAACGTGTACAACCCGGCAGGCAAACTGCCAATGACCTTTCCGCGCAATGTTGGGCAGGTACCGCTGAGCTATCTGCAGTTCAGTACTGGGCGTCCAACGTCTACGAACACGGTGTTCTGGTCCCACTACACCGATGAGAGCAACGCGCCCCTTTATCCATTTGGACACGGCCTAAGCTACACCACGTTTCAATACAGTGACTTGAAGGTAGACGCAGGCAACAGGTCCGCCGTGCGGGTGGCTGTCACGGTGAAAAACAGCGGAAAGCTAGCCGGAGAAGAGGTTGTGCAGCTGTATATCCGCGACAGGGTGGCGATTCCGGTCCGCCCGGTCAAAGAATTAAAAGGGTTCGATAAAATTCATTTAGCGCCAGGTGAAAGCAAACAGATCGAGTTTCTGCTCACCGAAAAAGAGCTCGGATTTTATGACGATACAGGGAAATTTGTTGTCCAGCCGGGCGAATTCGATGTCATGGTCGGTGGCAGCTCGGATACGCGCCTCAGTGAAACCTTTACTTTTTAATCGAGTGCCGTGGGCGCGAATCTGCGGTACGGACCTGAGACAGGACACAGGGGGTCGCCTATAATGGCGGCCCCTGTCATGATGGCCTGATTCGTATGATGTACGACGCAGTGTTTTTTAATTTCCACGATGTCGCGCTGATCCTTGTAGCATTTCAAAGTCTGATCTTCGGCAGCCTTCTGCTTTGCATTACGCGAGGCAAGCCACTGAGCAACCGCCTCCTCGGACTGTTTGTGTTTTCCCTCGGACTGGAAGCTATCGATACGCTGATCTATTGGTGCCTCCCGCTGAAAGAGCAGTATCTGGCAGGCTTTCCGGAGGTGTTTTTCGCGTTCAAGGTTACTTTACTATTACAGGGGCCATTACTTTTCATTTATGTCAAATCGCTCATATACCGCGATTTTGCCTTCAGGCAAAAAGATTTGATGCACTTTATACCCGCTCTGATCTATCCGTTTTATGCGGCGCTCATGGTGGCAAATATTGGACAGGAAAACCTGGCACAGGGGGTGCTGCAGTACAGCTACTATTGGGATAATCCGTATTACCACTCGCTGGTCATGGTGCAGGCAATCGTTGTCAGCCTGTACGCTCTGGCTTCCGTCAGATTGATACTGGGATATAACGAGCGACTTAAAGAAAGTTACTCGTCTATTGGAGAGATCGGGAGAGGCTGGCTAAAAGTCCTTATCATTGGCTTTACAGTAATCTGCCTATGGAATCTTGCATCCCATCTGTTGGGTTCGATCTATTCATCCACCATTTCGTCGACCGCCGGACTTGCTGGCAACTATGTCGATCTGATTTTTATGAATCTGCTTGTGTTTTACAATCTGTTGCATTCACACGTCGTGCTGGGAATCAGCGACCCCTGGCTCAAAAAGGCGGGCACTGCGGAAGTCGCGGCTGGCTCAATGACACAGGAGTGCGCGGCCAGCACGAGCTCAGGCGTAGAGGAAAAGAACCCGTTTCCGGCGCATACCATTGACGCGATTGAGCAGGCAATGCATAAAAAGCAGGTCTATTTGATCCACGACCTGACACTTGACCAGCTGGCGGAAACGGTCCGCCTCTCCCCCCGTGAAGTTTCAAACATTATCAACCGCCATTACGGGATGAATTTTTTTGATTTTATTAACTTTCACAGGGTGGCGCGCGCCAGAACGCTTTTGATTTCGGAGCCGGAAAAAACCGTATTGGAAGTGTGGGAGCTGTCTGGATTCAACAGTAAGTCCGCTTTTCACCGTTTTTTTAAAAAGTTTGTCGCGGTAACACCGACGGAGTACCGACGAGCAAAGTCTGGTAGCGCCGCCTCTCAACTATCCCCGGAAGGCTACAGTTTGAGCGGGGCGAACGGGGTTACGCCGGCTGCCGGTTCAAAAGACCCCTGAACCGGACAGCGAGTTCGTGACCAGAGCCGCTGCCGGGCAAAACTCAATATGACCCTGATCAGGTTACGGCGCGCTTTTACGAGACGTTCGTCGTAACCTGGCCGTCGATAACATCAGTGCGGACGAGGAAGTCCCCGAAAGCTTCATTGTCACTTTTTTCCCGTGCGTAGCGCGCCAGCAGTGGTTTCAGTGCAGCAAGGATCTGGCTTTCATCAATGTTTTCTCGATAGAGTTGGTTCATCCGCTGACCGCCCCGGTCGGCACCCAGATAAAGATTGTATTTGCCAGGTGCCTTTCCCGTCAGGGCGATTTCGCCGAGAAACGGTCGCGCGCAACCATTGGGACAACCGGATACACGAAGACGGATAGCCTCTCCCGCCGTGCCGGTTTCCTCCATTAATGATTCCAATTTGCGAGTCAACGCGGGCATGTAGCGTTCGGCTTCTGCCATGGCCAGCCCGCACGTGGGAAATGCAACACACGAGATCGCATTGCGGGTAAGGGCAGTGCTCCGGGAGCCGTCGTCGAGGCCATATTTATCGACCAGTTTCTGGATGGCTGCTTTCTCACTGTGCGATACACCCGCAATAATCAGATTCTGGTTGCAGGTGATCCTGAATTCGCCGCTGTGTGACAGGGCAATCTCGCGCAGCGCTGAACGAAGTTTGAGGTTCTCGAAATCGCGCACCCGGCCACTGCGGATAAACAGTGTGAGATGATGCTGACCTGTCTGGTCTTCAACCCAACCAAACTGATCGCCGCTATCAATTAATTGGTACGCCCGCAATGGCTGAAGTGGCTTGCCGTGATATTCCGTAAAACGCGCTTTAAACCAATCCAGTCCATGGTCATCCAGCGTATATTTGAAACGGGCATGGGATCGACGGGTGCGGCAGCCGTGATCGCGCTGCACGGCGACAATGGCTTCGCAGGCATCGACAATATCTTCGGCGGGAACAAAGCCAGCCGGACTTGCCAGGCGCGGGTAAGTGGCGTCGTCGCCATAGGTCATCCCCATGCCGCCGCCCACAGCGACGTTAAAACCGACGATCTGGTCGTCCTCGACAATCGCAATCAGACCCAGGTCATTGGCGAGCACATCACAATCGTTATAGGGGGGCAGCGCAATAGCGACTTTGAATTTGCGTGGCAGATAGCGATAGGTATAGAAAGGCTCCTGTTCATCCTCGACAAACCCGGCAGGTGGTGACGCTCCCAGCCATGTCTCATCGTAGGCACCCGAACGCCACCGCAGTCGCTCGCTGATAGCCCAGGCCAGGTCGTTTATCTGTCGGTGCGCACGGGACAGATGCGGGTTTACGTTGGTTACAACGTTGCGGTTAACATCGCCGCAGGCGCCGCGACTGTCAAGGCCGAGGCGGTCCAGGTGCTGAATGAGCGGTTTCAGGTCTTCTTTGAAAATTTCGTGAAACTGGAACGTCTGCCGGGTCGTTAAACGCAGACTGCCATCGGCGAAACGTTCGGCAACTTCGTCCAGCCCCAACCACTGTTCCGGAGTGAGAACTCCGCCAGGCAAGCGCAGGCGTAGCATGAACTGAAAGCGCGGCTCCAGTTTCTGTTTCCGTCGTTCATCCCGCAGATCGCGATCGTCCTGCTGGTAAATACCATGAAACTTGATCAACTTGGTATCGTCGTCACTGACTGAGCCGGTAGCCTGATCGGCGAGGGATTCATTCAAAGTGCCGCGCAAATAATGGCTCTGACGTTTTACCTGTTCCGCTTCGGGTAGTTTATCGTGCTCACTCATCAATAGACGTCTCTCTGGTAGCGTTTGTTTTGGGACATATTGCGCAGGTACTGTTCGGCGCCGTCTGTGTCGGTACCGCTATGCGCTACAATCGCTTCAATCAGGGCCTGGTGCACATCTGGGGCCATGGCGCTTGCGTCCCCACAGACATAAACGTGTGCGCCATTTTCGATCCACTGCCATAGTTCGCGCCCGTTTTCGCGCAGACGGTGTTGTACATAAAGCTTTTCTTTGTTATCACGGGAAAAAGCGACATCCAGCCGGCTGAGTAAACCGCTTTTGCGCCAGTTCAACCACTCGCTTTGATAGAGAAAGTCGCGTCGAAAATTCCGGTCACCGAAAAACAGCCAGTTAGCTCCGGGCTGTGCCAGCGCTTCCCGTTCCTGCATAAATGCGCGGAAGGGCGCCACGCCTGTGCCTGGGCCAATCATAATGATGGGCGTATCCGGGTCCTGTGGCAGACGAAAGTTTTTGTTGATATCAATGAAAACCGGCAGAGTCTGTTCCACGCTCACCCGATCGGCCAGCCATGACGACGCGACGCCCGCGCGGTCGCGACCGCGGTGATGGTAGCGTACCGCTGCCACGGTTACATGGACTTCATCATCCACAGCGGTTTGACTCGAAGCAATAGAGTAAAGCCGGGGTGGCAGGTGGCGCAAATGGTTAACCAGTGTTTGAGCGTCGAGGCCTGCCACGCGGTAGTCCTGCCATATATCCAGAACGTCGCGCCCGTATAACCATTTCATTAGTTCATGGCGGTTTTCGATCAGCCCGGCAAGCGTTTGGGATTCACTCGTCGTGGCCCATTGTTGTACGGTGGGAGGTGTCAGGCGCGTTATTTCCAGATGATGTTGCAAAGCCTCGCTCAGCGTTACCGACCGGTCTTTGACGGTGACCAGTTCAGAGCCATCCAATGACGTCTGCTCCAGTAACTGATCGACCAGGACCGGATCATTCTGTGCGTAGACGCCCAGCGAGTCGCCAGGTGTATAGGTATACCCCGACTCCTCCAGTGAAAATTCCAAATGATATACCGCTTTGGTTGATCCCCGTGCGCTAAGACAGACCCGATCCAGCAGAGGAGCGTGGAAGGGATGTTTTCGACTATACCCGCTATTTGTAACGGGTGCTGTCGATGGAGGTTGTAGTGCGGCTGTGGCAGGCGACTGGTCCGCCAGCTTTTGAATTAAACTGTCTATCCATTTCTCGGCAGACTCTTCGTAATCCAGATCGCAATCAACCCGGTCCAGCAGACGTTCCGCGCCGAGCCTGCTTAACTGTGCATCGAAGTCCGCGCCGGTTTTACAAAAATATTCGTAGCTGGAATCGCCCAGTGCGAGAACGGCGAATTTCAGCTGATCAAGCCTGGGAGCTTTTCGGCTGTGCAGAAATTCATGCAGGCCGAGCGCACTGTCAGGCGGGTCGCCTTCGCCATGGGTAGAGGTAATAATGGCCACCTGCTGCTCTTTTTTCAGACGACGGACGGGGAAGTCATTCATGTCCATGCATTCGACTTTAAGTCCACGTTCCCGTGCGCGTTCGGTAAGCAGGTGGGCCAGCGCTTCGGCATTGCCGGTCTGAGAGCCGAAGAGCACGCTGAGAGTGCTTTCATTCTGTCCGGGGGTGGTTGGTGCAGGCTGGAGGGCCTCACGGAAGCCCGCGAGATAGCCCTGAACCCAGTCAATCTGCTGGGGGTTCAGGTCTCGCAAGAGATTTTGAAGTTGCTGGTGCTGTACGTCAGATAGCGGTGACGCTGGCGCTGTGATTGACACTTGATTCCGTAGCCTTCTATGCGGTAATTTTTAAGGGTTTAAGCCAATGTGCTCAATTTGTTCAGCGTTCCTGTGCGCGAAGCGGCTTATGGGCAATATCACCGTCCTTGCCCTTGAGCATGTATCGCCAGTAAAAGGGCGGCAGAAGATGCTTTTTCACTATCCAGTAAAACCGGGACTCCTTGAACGGATTCAACGGCAGGGTTGGTGTAACGACGGCACCGTAAGTGAATTCCGCCAGAATCACTTTCCCATACGCGGTAACCAGGGGACAGGATGTGTAGCCGTCATATCTGGCATCCAGTGACCGACCATCCATGTGGTTCAAAAGGTTGCGGACCGCCACCGGCGCCTGCTTCCGCACAGCTGCCGCGGTTTTTGAGGTTGGTAGGGAACTGGCATCGCCCAGCGAAAAAATCTCCGGATAATCAGGGCTTTGCAGCGTGTGCTTGTCTACATTGACCCAACCGCCTTCGTTTGCGAGCGGGCTCTGCCGAATGAATTCCGGCGGTCCCTGTGGTGGCGTGACGTGAAGCAGGTCAAAAGACTCTTCAACTTCGCGAAGTTTGCCCTCACTGTCTTTAACCTCGAAAGTTGCAATACGTCGCTCGCCGTCGACCTTAATCAGATTCTGAGACAGATGGACTCCAATGCCGTAGTTTTCAGCGACACTGTTCAGATGTGGCACAAACTCAGGTACGCTGAACAAGGCGCCCATGCCACTATGAAACTGCATCGAAATTTGACCAGTCCGTTTCCGTTTGCGCCATTGATCGGCAGCAAGATACGCAATTTTCTGCGGAGCACCGGCACATTTAATCGGGGTGGCCGGTTGCGTAAACAAAGCGCGCCCCCCTTTTAAATTATCAATGCAACGCCAGGTATAGGTGGCCAGAGCGGGGTCATAGTTGCTGCAAACTCCGTTGCGGCCGATGGTCTCGCTCAGTCCGGGTACCGCGCCCCAATTCAGCTGGATTCCTGCCGCTATGACCAGATACTCGTATTGGATCAAAGCGCCGCCGGCCAGACGCAACTGCTTTTTATCGGGCAGTAGTTCATTCACCGACTCCTGAATCCACGTCGCTCCGCGCGGTAGCGTTTTAGCGTGTGGTCGCGCTGTATCTTTCAAATCATAGGTGCCGCCGCCTACCAGCGTGAGTGCCGGTTGGTAATAGTGCGTATCGGACGGTTCAATAATAGCCACATCCAGAGACCGACGTTTCCTCAGAAGAGAAGCGGCCATCGTCGTGCCAGCGGTACCCCCGCCAATAATGACTACCTGATGGGTGCGGGTTGTATTCATGCGTCGAACCTCATCTATATTTGTGGGGAGAAGGGTACCAGTTTTAACAAGCATATTAAATGCATGTTAAATAAGGAATTTTCATAAGCATAGATTGCACCGGCATAAGCACGGCTGGTTTCGCCTGAATTTTCGAATCAGAAAGGCTTTTTAACGCTATGTGCTGAAACTTTGGAAATATCCACCGGAACCACGCCGCCGAAATCAAACGGTTCGTATTAGAAGATCTTTTTGTACGTGGCGACTCTACTATCGCGGCGGCGCCATCAACAGATTTCGACGGTTGCCTGATCGGCCCGGAGGACAAAAAAATTGTAACTGGTTAGCTCGTGAAAGAGGTCCGGTCGGCAAAAGCATTGAATTTAGCCTTTACGGATTCACCTTATTGAAATTTATAGGGTTTAAGCAAGGGCTGGATATGCGTGAGTACCATGGCGTGATCAGGCTTGTAGAAGTTGAGATCTTTAATGTTACGGATGCGCGGCATGAGCTTAATGCCAAGCAAATACGCCAGGCCAAAGACCGGGGTGGATTGCGCCTGGGTATCGCCATGAAGAGGTCCGACCGTTAAAACGGTAAAATTCAGCCACTCGATGCACAACCAATTGATATTCAGACAATAAATTATCCTCATACAGATCCCATAACTTACCGTCTGCAGAGACACTATTCCCGGTGCCCCAACATTCGATGAGTCCGTACTTCTTGTAGGCATTGCTGACCATGGCAATGGCCTTATCGAGGCGCTCCTCCGTCGTTTTTTTGAGGCTGATCCAGGAGACCTGCTTGCGGGTGAGGGCATCCACCGATGCGGGCGGTCTCTGTCGGACCGACGTTGGTTCCGTAGCAAAAAACGGTCAGAACAAAGCGCAGAAAAGGATTGTCGATGCGTGACTCTGAGCCTGACAGCGGGCCGAAGTGGCGATGCAAGTTGAGCCACTTTTCCACCATTATAACCATATCGAGCAGATTAATCTTTTCCAGGCGCGCTTTCAGTGAGCCTGCGATGACGTCGACTTCGGGTGTTGGCGCGGGTAGCGGCATGTATGTACTGGTCAATGTTGCTCATGCCGGCTTTATTTGCGATTTGTCCTTTGGCGCAACGCTGACAGCTGCGTTACGGGCTAAGTGTTCCAGGTATCTCACGCGCCGCGACATCGAAGGTGTAGACGCCGGCGAGGGGCTTGTGCCGCCCCGCGCCAGGCGCGTGGCCTTGTTCACGAACAGTGCATCGGGAAAATCGGCGCTTTTTTCTTGCTGCCGACTTTCACCGGCCGCGCCTTCTTGTAGTCATTCAACGCCCGCCAGACGGTCTGGCCATCCTCAAAGTGGATATCAGGCTCCTCGAACAGTGCATTGACAACCCCGACCACGGCTTCATGGTCCAGCCCGTAGCGCTTGCCCGTGAGCACCCAAATCGTCTCCACCAACACAATATCTGTCACCAGCACGGATTCGTGGCCGGTGATTAACGCCGCGGCCTTGCGCGCCTGGCTCTTGTCGTCCTGCAGCAAATATCGCAGCAGTACATTGGTATCGATGGCGATCATGCGCCGCTACTGCTCTGCCGGGAGGTCTCTTCACTCACGTGTCGATCAGCGCTGACGCCTTGCAGAATGCCCTTTGCAGCGCCAGCAGTCTTCTTGATGACTTCAGTCACCTGTGCCGATTTAGTCGATTTTCCCGTGTGCATATTCTGGCCCATCATGAACACTCATTCTGGTTTATCGTGAACATCCGTTCTGGTTTATCGTGAACATCCGTTCTGGTTTATCGTGAACACTGATTCTGGTTTTAACTGAACACTTTTTCTGGGTTTCCAAAATCGGTGTTCATCATCCAGAATCACCGTTCACGATGTTCCAGAAACCTGCCTGACGTATTGATTTCACTGATCACTGGTACGCTTACGACTTTTTTAACGAGGAGAGTGTGCCGGTGGCAAGCAAGAGGTTATCATCCCCCAGTTCATCCTGGGTAATGTCTGATTTGATCTTTGGATAGGCGGTTTGATAGATGGCTGCCATTGGGGCTATGAAAATCCCTTAGTCCGTCCTGACCGGTTGATGTTGCCAAGGCAATCCCACAGATAGGCCCGCAGCGAGTGCCACAAAAACGGTTGAGACCCACAGGCACGCCGGCAAGCCGCAGGCTTGGTAAATCCAGCCGGACAAAAGGGTGCCGATCAATCGCCCCAGCGCATTGGACATGTAGTAAAAGCCGACATCCAGCGATACACCATCCTCTTTCGCGTAAGACACGATCAAGTAGCTGTGCAGGGACGAATTCACCGCAAAGAGCGCACCAAATACGAACAGCCCGCCGATCAGCATGACCTGCGGTGACAGGTAGGTCGCGTCAGTGCCTAAACCAAGTGCAATCGCAGCCGGGACGATCACCAGAGGCAGTGCCCAACCAAAGGCGGCCCCACCAGCTGGAGCGTTGCCTGAGCGGCTGCTGGTAATCAGCGGCGCAATTGATTGCACGAGGCCATAGCCGATGATCCAGAGCGCAAGCAAGCCGCCTACCATCCAAAAGTCCCAGCCAAACTGGCTGCTCAAAAACACCGGCAGCGCCACGACAAACCACACATCGCGGGCACCAAAGAGAAACAGCCGGGCGGCCGAGAGCACGTTGATTGCCCGGCTTTTGGAGAGTAAGTCCTTGAACTTCGGTTTGGCTTTGGCTTTACCCAGATCCTTGCTCAGTAGAAGGAGGCTCATAGCCCAGACGATGGCCAGTGCCACCGCCAAAGAAAGCACAGCCCCCCGAAAACCCAGGCCGGCCAGTAGCGCGCCGCCCAGGAAAAATCCCACGCCTTTCAAGGCATTCTTCGATCCCGTAAGGATCGCTATCCACTTATACAGCGTGCCTTGCTCGGTGCCCGGTACCAAAAGCTTGATGGAACTCTTGGCGCTCATTTTATTGAGGTCTTTGGCAATGCCGGACAGCGCCTGCGCGACCATTACCCATATCACGGTCAGCCAGGGCGCCGGTACGACCAACATCATGAGCGCCACGACCTGCAAGGCGAGCCCGATGTTCATCGTACGATTGAGCCCTATGCGCGCGCCGAGGTACCCGCCAATGAGATTAGTCACAACGCCAAAGAATTCGTAGAACAAAAACAAGGAAGCAATTTGCAGCGGTGTAAAACCCTGCGCGTGGAAGTGCAACACCACCAACATGCGCAGCGCGCCGTCCGTGAGGGTGAAGGCCCAGTAATTACCGGTGACGATCAAATACTGCCGGATCTGCGGGGATAACGCAGCCAAGGTGCCCATGCGCCGTCGTCCTTTTCTGTTACTGAGCCAGGCCCACTTTTCGGGCCAGCTCCGCCGTACGGCAGGAGTAGCCCCATTCGTTGTCATACCAGGCGTAGATTTTCACCTGAGTGCCATTAATGACCATGGTGGATAGCGCGTCGATGATGGAGGAGCGTGGGTCGGTCTTGTAGTCGATGGACACCAGTGGCCGCTCTTCATACCCGAGAATGTCTTTCAGCTCGCCCTCAGCGGCGGCTTTGAGTAGCTGGTTGACTTCGGCAACGGTGGTGGCCTGTTCTACTTCGAACACACAGTCCGTCAGAGACGCATTGGCCAGCGGAACGCGCACGGCATGGCCTTTCAACCGGCCCTTGAGCTCCGGAAAGATTTCAATAATCGCTGTGGCAGAACCCGTCGTGGTAGGAATCAGGCTTATGCCGCTCGCGCGGGCGCGGCGTAGATCCTGGTGCGGTTGATCCAGAATGCTTTGTGTGTTGGTTAAGTCGTGGATGGTGGTGATCGAGCCGTGGCGAATGCCGAGGTTATGGTGAATGACCTTCACCACCGGTGCCAGGCAGTTGGAGGTACAGGAGGCGGCCGTGACAATGCGGTGTACGCTGGGATCGAACAGGTGATCATTTACGCCCATCACGACGTTTAAAATACCGGGCTCTTTGACCGGCGCAGTGACCACCACGCGTTTAACGCCTTGGTCCAAATAAGCATTCAGCAACTTTGTTTTACGCATTTTGCCGCTCGCTTCGATCACGACATCGCAGTCGGACCAGTCGGTGTCTCCGATGGCCTTATTGGCGGTAACCGCAATGCGCTTTTCGTTAACGATAACCGCCTCGCCATCCGACATCGCATGTCGTTGCCAGCGACCATGCACCGAGTCGAAGTTCAGCAGATGCGCATACGTAGCCGCGTCAGCTGCGGGGTCGTTAATTCGAACGATTTCCATCCCGTCCATTTCCCAGGCCGCACGCGTCGTAAGCCTTCCGATACGGCCAAAGCCGTTGATGCCGAGTTTTATGGTCATGCACTGCTCCTTAATGGTTTGAAGTGTCGCAGGGTGGAATATGTTGTAAGCCATCCTCCCGAACTGGCACGGGGTCTAGCAACATGTGGCCGCCCGTGCGGGTCGATCACCCATGGACTGAAGACGCTGGGTCTGCTCACCCAGCCACTCCTGGTTAGCCTCACCAGTAGTGCGGAGAAGCTCTCGAACCCAAATGGGAAGCTCGGGGTGCAGGCGGTAGTAAACCCACTGGCCCTGACGACGATCGGCAAGCAGACCCGATGTGCGCAACAGCGCCAGGTGACGCGAGATCTTGGGTTGGCTTTCATTGAGGGCGCACGTCAGCTCGCACACGCACAGCTCTTGCTCGCGGTCGATCAGCAACAGGACCCGGGCCCGAGTGTCGTCAGCCAGGCATTTGAAAACTGTGGTGGGCGTTACAGTGCGTTCCATTAGCCGTCCCCTCTTGTTTTTTCGTGATCATCAAGCGGCACCGACCGAAAGGCCAGGCAGTACCCGATGTTGATGAGATATTGTTGTTTAGCTTATACGTTTTGGCGAATATATGCAAAAACAGATATGCGCACGACCAAGCACAGGATCTGAGAAATAAACTCGCCGAAATGAACATCGCTGGCCTCAGAATTACATGACGCCAATACGCTATTGCAAACAGTGGTCAGCGAATTGACGCAAACCGATGCTAGGCTCAGAGGCGAGATGGACCGAAAACCGGGGATGCCCGGAAGCTTCTGGGTGATTTTGAAAATGCCGTGACCCGAAGCGAGGAGTCCCAGGATAAATATGAGCAGCTAACTGAAAAACTCGCAGTACTTAACGGTCGAAACGCTGGATTAGATAAAGAAGTGGCAGTGCTTTCGCGCTCATGGGAGATCATCCAAACCGATTTGCACGTCGCCCTAGAAAATTGCGGTTCTGGCCGACGAAAACAGGATGCTTTTTCAAGAAAAGGCATTAATCCCGGGCCAGTTTAAACAACGCCAGGAGTCACTTTAATCAGATGGAGAACATCTTTCAATTCAACGTATTACATGCATAGTGGCTAAATTCAACACTTTGCCCGGCCGGACCTCTGTAATGACGGGTCAGATTGCGTCCGGATGTGTTCAGAGCAAGACGAAAAATGTGAGTCTACACGTGTAAATATTGCGTGCTTCCTGCGCTTCGCCCATCGGGCCGCCTGACCAGGGGATCAAACGTTTGTGACCATTTTTAACGCAGCTTTGTAGGTGCGACAAATCGGGCCGTGAGCTAAATAGTTACAAAAATGTTAATGCGGTTTTGGTGCACCGGGACCTTCCCGGTCGAGACGCATTAACTCTGCCTGATATGCTTCCATATCCTCCCAGTCGAAAGCGGTTCCGGCCCGCATGACTCCGGATTGCACGGCGTGTTCGCGCGCTATGGACTTCAGGCTATGATCGTGTTTAAAGCCCTCCATTTCTGGATTACGTGGACGGCCTGATAAAAGTTTCGCAAACTCTGCAACTGTCATGATTGCCTCCGTCAAATGAGAATGATTCTTAATAATGGTAGCAGAACCTGACTAATTTACCAGGCCTTTTGTGTTGATGTTGTTTATATACCCGTACCGTTTGACATGCTGGTGTTTAGCCCAGGCCTATTTTTGTTTATGAGTAGGCGCGACGCCGCCGCATGGCGGGTTCATTGTGAGGAGAAGTAACGCCCTCAGGGACAAAAACGGGATCGTGCTCTGGGTGCCTGAATCTCAATCGCTATGGGCATATTGGTGTTCTCGAAAAAGTACGTTGAAGTCCGGTGCTTAAATAGACGTTATGCGAGACAATAGGGTAGGGTTGCTCACGAGATTACTGCGCATCTGATAGCGCATATTTTGTGTTGGCACGAGAAAAGGAACACGTGCCGACATGCGCTGCCTGCGAGACTGCGGTGCTCAGGAGGCAACGCCATGAAACATAAAGTGATGCTCCATATAGTCTTTCGAATTACCCCGCAGCGAATCAGCTCATCCGTTTTTTTGACCCTCGATCGGGAGAGAAACATGAAGAATCAAGTGCCACATTGGAGCCACGGCGGCGCCAATGCGAATACAGATCAATTGGCCGTATATGACGATATGCGCCGTCGATGCCCCATTGCTCATAGCGATGTATTTTCCTATAGCGTACTCGGCCACGCAGAGTTAACAGCCGTTCTGAAAGATCATCAAACCTTCAGCAATAAAGCAGGCAGTTACGCCTCCATACCCAATGGCATGGACCCGCCACAACACACGCTTTATCGCGAGGTAATCGAACACTATTTCACTGATGAAGCCATGAACGCCTTCGCACCGTTATGCCAACGGATTTGTGACGCGCTGATTCGGCAACTGCCGGACGGTTCTGTTGTAGAAGTGATGCACAGCGTTGCAGAACCCTTCGCACAGCAGATCCAGTGCGCATTTATGGGATGGCCGGATGATCTGCAGGCGCCCTTGCGTGACTGGGTAAAGCAAAACCAGCTCGCCATTGCCAGGCAGGACCGGGCCCGACTTGCCGAGTTGGCTTTGGCTTTCGACGCGTACATTCGAAGCGAACTGGACAGGCGTCGTATTCCGGATTACCGGCCGGTGCCCCATGATATTACCTCAAGGTTGATGAGCGAACGAGTTACCGTGAATGAAGAACTCCGGTCCCTTACCGATGATGAACTGGTCAGTATCATTCGCAACTGGACAGTGGGTGAGCTGGGAACTATCTCGGCTTGCGTAGGTATCATTTGCCACTACCTCGGCGAACATACGGACTTGCAGGAACAGCTTCGTCAGCACCCCGAGCAGATTAGCGATGCGGTGGACGAAATTCTTCGGATACATCCGCCACTTATCGCTAACCGCCGCAGGACGCTGCAGCCCGCAACGCTAGCCGGGTTCCCGATTCCAGAGGACACGCTGGTCACGATTTTTTGGGCGGCGGCAAATCGGGACGAGAGGGTGTTTGGCGAGGCCAGCGCATTCAACCCGCAACGTAATAGTGAAAACAACTTGTTATATGGCGCAGGCATTCACCAGTGCCCTGGCGCACCATTGGCGCGGCTGGAATTGAATGTCTTTCTCGAGCGCTTACTGAATGCCAGGCGCTGGCACCTGGCAGATACGCTGCCTGACTGCGCCGGTTATCCGGCGGGCGGATTTAAATCGGTGCATATTGAGTTCTTCGATAGTTGAGCTCTGACTGAAGCTACCTGTGGAGGCGCGCAATTTCCGCACCGGTAAGTGCGGCTCCGGCTAACGTTCTGCGTTCATCTCCAACTGGATATCCTCCAGTCTACGGCCGCGCGTCTCAATGCCGCGTTTTGATATAAGGATTCCGCACAGGGCGAGCGGGACAGCAATGAGCGTGGCCGATACGGCCAAATTTTCGAACAGGCCGAGTACGCCGCAGGCCGCGCCGAGAATACCGCCAGCCTTGGAGCTTGCTGCGACCAGGCCGGCACCGGTACCCCGAAGATGCACGGGGTAAATTTCTGCCGCATAAGGTATGAGCATCGCAATAACGCCACTGGCGCTGACCAGGAGCAGCGCTGTCGCGATGGTGATGGCGGCTTTGGAATTCAGACCAGCGAGGCCCAGCCCCAGAAACAGCATCAGGCTCACTGCTGTGAGCGCGACGAACAGCACAAGTGTACGGATACTGCTCCAGGCGTGATACAGCCAAATAACGCAGGCGATGCCTGGCAGTGCCAGTAAGCCCGATTGCGCCAGTAAGCCATTGGCAGCCTCGGCACTCATGCCCGTTTCCCGGAGATTTGTCGGTAACCAGAGCAAAAAGCCAAAGTTTACCAGCCCCCAGGTGATGCCCAGGCCCAATAGGCCGGCGGTGATGCCGGCGTACGGTCCGCTGATCATCTGCCTGAAACCGACGGTTTCGACTTTCGCTTCTTCCTCCGCCAGCTCATCCGTTCCGGAACGGGTAATTTCGCCATTGTATTTCGCGAGGACCGCGCGCGCTTCACGTACGAGTCCAACACTCGCGAGAAAGCGGGGTGATTCAGGTATATAGCGGTTGAGGAGTATGACGGCAAACCCCGTCGGCAGACCGAGCATCCAGAGTATGCGCCAGCTAAAAATTGGTTCCAGCAACGCGGCCGAGCCAGAGGCGACCAGATAACCCGCCGAAGTACCAAGGCCGCCGAGGGCGACGAGCAGCCAGCCCCGGTGCGCAGCCGGTATTACTTCCGCCATTAATGTGAAGGTTATAGGAAGCAGTCCACCTGCGGAAAGGCCCATCAGGAAACACATCACCAGATTCCATTCAAATGAGGGCATGGCGCCGCAGATGGCTGTACCGATGAACATAAGCGCCGAGAGCAAAATGGCCGCCCGACGTCCGAGCACGTCAGCCAGTCGGCCCCACAGAACCGAGCCGATGGCAGTGCCTGTCAAAGCGATCAGGGCGAGCGTACCGGCAGACTGCTGCGAAATTCTGTACTCTTCTGTCATTCCCGGCATCACGAATCCCAGGGTCGCGGGCTTCATGACATCTACCGTAACCGCCACCAGCAGTGCCAGCACCAGTTTCCAGTGCTCGCTGTTAAGTGGACTGGAGTCGGCTACATGAAAATGTATCGCGCCGTCCTGATTGCCCTGACGTAACAATGCAAGACGTGGCATCAAGCCGTAACACGCCAACAGCAAACCGACGGGAATCATGACCATGCCAGTGAGCATCGTCGTATCCATCGGCATGCCCACCATGCGATAGCCCATGTGTGAGGCATGAACAAACATGGGGACATGAGACAGAACGCCGGCGGTAATCAGGCAGCAGCCCAGCCAGAAGGCAACCGGATGGTGAAATGACAAACCTTTTGTGTCCATAATGACTTGACTCAAGGTGAAGCGACTGCAACGGAGTTTATTGAGCGTATTGCGTCAGGCCGCGGTTATTTACCTTATTCGAAAAAGAAATGCAACAAAGGGTGCCGGCGCGAGCGCTTTCCACAGGGACTGATCTATGCTCAATTCAGCGCCATATCGGGTTTCGCAGCGACGTCAGCAAGAGCGCAAACCGTACAGCTGCGGTGGCAGTGTATTTGAGCCAGCGCCCCGGCAGCCGCTGGCGTCACTGCTTCCGAGGTACTTTGAAGGCGGTGTTGTGGCGTCGTGTATAATGCGCGCCAAACCCGGCGCCCTCGGGATTTACCCGATTAGATCAGTTTTATGTCAAAACTGAGTGTTAAGCAGTTGCATTCGGAAAATGAATGCGACTATAAGATTCAACAAAGCTAGGGTCTGTTGACGTTTCATCATCACCACTGCCGGCGGCCATTTTTTCGACTGGCGAGGCAGAAGAAGCGTGGTTTGGTGGTCCCAAATAAGCGACTGATAACGACGCCAGGCGGAAAAATGGCCCCAGCCCTTCGGGTTGTGCCTGAAAATGCGCCACTTGTCGTTGCTCTTCATTCGTTTGGAGCGACCAAACCACATTCGTCGCGTTGGCATGCCGCATCATGAAGTTGGCGCGTTTTCAGGCACAACAGAGGCGATGATGAAGCGTCAACAGACCCTAAAGACGAATAATTTGCACGGCGCGTTCAAGCATTCACCGTGATAACGTCTATCTATAGGATGTATAGTTATGTCATCGTCATCCACCCCCTTGTCGACACAGGAAGACGCAGAGCGTATTCGCCTGTTCGTGGAAAGCGTAAAAGACTACGCCATTTTTACATTATCCACAGACGGTATTGTAACCAGTTGGAATGCGGGCGCCGAGCAATCCAAAGGCTACAGGGCAGACGAAATCATTGGGCAACACTTCTCAGTTTTCTACAGTGCCGAGGATCAGGCGGCCGATCTGCCGGGAAGGGCCCTCCAGGCTGCAATCGAAACCGGTAAATTTGAGCACGAAGGCTGGCGAGTCCGAAAAGACGGCACCACCTTTTGGGCGAGCGTTGTTATCGATCCCGTGCGGGACGCCAACGGCACGCTGCTCGGGTTCACCAAGATAACCCGGGACGTCACCGAGCGCAAAAAAGCCGCCGATGCGTTGCATGCTACTGAAGAGCAGTTCCGGATTCTGGTGCAGGGGGTTACCGACTACGCCATTTACATGCTGTCTCCTACAGGCACCATAACCAACTGGAACGCCGGGGCCGGGCGGATCAAAGGGTACACACAGGAAGAGGTGGTCGGTACACATTTTTCGCGATTTTATACAGAGGAAGACCGGCAGAACGACCTGCCGATGAAGGCATTGGCATGCGCCGCGGCTGATGGGTCCTTCGAAAATGAGGGCTGGCGCGTACGAAAGGACGGCTCCATGTTTTGGGCGCACGTCGTGCTGGACCCCATATACAGCGCGATGGGTGAACTGGTTGGCTTTGCCAAGATAACGCGGGATATTACCGAGCGGCGCAACGCCGCTGAAACCCTGGAGAAAACCCGGGAAGCTTTATTTCAGGCGCAAAAACTGGAATCGATCGGCAAGCTCACGGGTGGTGTAGCCCATGATTTTAATAATCTGCTCAGCGTAATCTCCAATGGCCTGGAAATTTTGCGCATGACGGTCAAGACAGAGCCGGGGACGAAGGTTCTGGAGAGTATGGAGCGGGCGGCAGACCGTGGAGCCAGCCTCACCAGGCAGCTCCTCAGTTTTGCACGGCAACAGCCGTACCAGAAAGAAAAACACGACATCAACAGAGTCATCCGTTCATTCGGCGCAGTACTTAGACGAGCGAATACCAGCAAAATCGGTTTCACCCTTCGTCTCGCGCCATCCCTGCCCATCGTTTCGATGGATGCAACGCAGTTCGAAACTTCGCTGCTGAATCTGGTTGTCAATGCCGGAGATGCCATGGCGGACGGCGGTATTGTTACCGTCGCGACAGAAGCTGTGCAACTCGGTCGCGACCAGGTGAACAACCTCGCTGCCGGCATATATGTGAAAGTCAGTGTATCCGATACCGGCGAGGGCATCCCGGCCGAGGTGATACCGCGAGTATTCGAACCATTTTTTACAACCAAGCCCGTAGGGAAGGGCACGGGGCTGGGTTTAAGTCAGGTCTATGGTTTCGCGCAACAATCCGATGGCGATTTGACAGTCGAGTCAACCGTTGGTGAGGGGACCGTCATCTCTATCTATCTTCCCGCCCTGGATGCGAGTCGGCTTGAGCCTGCGTCCACACCTCAGGCCCAGGATAAAGTACTGGTCGTGGACGATCAGCCGGACGTTCTGGATATGGCCGTTGAGCTGTTTCGATCATTAGGCTATGAGGTGCTTTCGGCCAATAACGGCGAAGAAGCGTTAGCAATCATGGCAAAGACACCGGACCTCGATGTATTGTTCACCGATGTCGTCATGCCCGGCATGAGTGGCATTGAACTCGGTAAAAAAGCCCGGGACATGTTGTCGAAGGTTAAAGTTATTTTAGTATCAGGTTATGCTGAACCCGCCTTAAAAGGGGGGGATGAATCTCTGAATTCATTTCAGTTTATCGCAAAACCGTACCGGGTCGCGGAAGTAGTCAAAGGCCTGCGTACAAACTGATAGTTGCAGGTCTTACCAGTTCAACAGACGTTCAAACAGGTTTGTGACCTTTTTTTTTGCGCAGCAACTGGCATCCGCACAGTGCTGAATAGTTACTCTGGCTTTACCGTTTCTGCGTGTGTATATCAATGGAAATACCACAATGGTCGATATTTTTGTAAAGCGAGTCTACGAAGAACCAAAGAAGGGTGATGGAGCACGTGTTCTGGTGGATAAAATGTGGCCGCGCGGAGTACGCAAGGATGATCTGGTCATGGACGCCTGGTACAAGGATATCGCGCCGAGCACTGAACTTCGTAATTGGTTTCAACACAAAGTCGGGAAATGGCCAGAGTTCAGGCGCCGCTATCTTGACGAACTCAAGGAAAACAGGGCGCTTGCGGAAGGGCTGTTGCGGGAGCAGAAGCACGGCAAATTGACGCTGCTTTATGGCGCCAGGGACCAATCACACAATCACGCGCTGGTGCTTCGAGATTATCTGCACACGATAAATAACCACTAGAATTCTGAAACGGGAGTTGCTCATCATGGTTTTGCCGCCCGCGTTGCAAACGCCCCTGCTGTCGATACTTAACTGCCGTGTGCCTATCATGCTTGCCGGTATGGGTGGGGTTGCCCGTTATGAACTTGCGGCGGCGGTCTGTAAAGCAGGCGGTTTCGGTGTGCTCGGCATGGTTCGTGAACCCGTCGAACGCATCCGTTTTGAAATTGAAGCGTTACGCCGGCTAACCGACTTAAGCTTTGGCGTCAACCTTATTCCTGCGGCGACGGATTCGACACTATTGCGAAATCAGGTGGCGACATGCCTGTCGCTCAACGTTTCCACTCTGGTACTGTTTTGGGAAGTGGACGTGTCGTTAGTGAAGCACCTGAAGTCTGAAGGTTTGTGGGTTATTCATCAGGTCGGGAGTCAGCAGGACGCAGACATTGCGCTGAACGCTGGCGCCGATGTGCTTATCGTTCAGGGACATGAAGCGGGGGGCCATGTGCGCGGGACATCCAGTACCTTTGCGCTACTGCCTCAGATCGCCAGCAAAAGCCCGGTGCCGGTTGTCGCCTCCGGCGGCGTGGCCAGTGGGCGAGGGCTTGTTGCAGCGCTGGCACTGGGTGCCCAGGGCGTTAGTCTTGGCACGGCATTTTTGGCAACTCGTGAAGCGAACGCTCATACCCATCACAAACAGCGGGTGATCAAGGCAGGCGCTGACGACACGTGTCACACCACGAGGTTTACCCGTAATTGGCATGAACCGGCGCCAGTCCGCGTATTACCGAATGCGGTTACCGAAGGGCTGTACGACGATGTTGCGCCCGAAACCATTATTGGTAAGCAAGATGACCAGAACATTTACCTTTTTTCGACGGACTCGCCGTTAGCGGATGCAACCGGAAATATCGATGATATGGCACTGTATTGCGGTGAGTCGTGCGGTCAGTTTTCAAACCTTTGTAGCGCAGAAGAAAGAATAAATAGCATTGTGGAAGAGGCCAGGACGGTCCTGCATCGTTTTCGATAGCAATTGGTGCATACCCGTGCGATAGCGAAAACCTCCGAAGGACTTTCGGCTTAAGTGTGGTGCGGCATCCCGTGGAACAGCGTCCCGACGTGCTTTGGATACCTGAATCTCAGTCGTTACGGGTATACACTACCACGGATTGTAAATTCATAAAATTATCTGGAATTATGGCAAGGTCCGCGTTTCACCGTTGGTAACCCGCTGAATAACGAAATCCTCGGTCAGAGCGGGCGAACACATTTCGATGAACCGATACGCGTACTGACGCAGTAAATGGCCTTTGCGTAACGCCAGCTTGGTTTCGTTTATCGGAAATAAATGATCCGCATTCAGCAATACCAGGCCAGTATCCCGTGCGGGAGAAAAGGCCACTGAGGCGATGATGCCAATTCCAAGCTCCAGTTCAACATAAGATTTGATCACATCGGCATCCAGCGCGGACATGACAATATCAGGAGCCAGCCCTGCCGCCTTGAATGCCTGCTCCACACGTGCCCGACCGGTAAAACCCTCATGATAGGTAATGATCGGGCACTCAGCTATTACTTCCAGCGTAAGCACCTTGCCGGTCGCTAATGGGTGACCTTTGGGTACGACGACGGCGTGGTGCCAGTAGTAGAGCGGAAATGCTGCCAACTCGCCGATATCACCGAGTGTCTCAGTGGCTAACCCGATATCGGCTTCGCCCTCCAACAGCAACTGCGCAATCTCCTTGGGGCTGCCCTGGTGCAATTTCAAATGAACCTTGGGAAATTGCTTCTTGAAATTGGTAACCACCCTGGGCAATACGTAGCGTGCTTGAGTGTGGGTAGTCGCAATGGTTAACTGGCCGGTGTCCTGCTGGCTGTACTGATTCGCCAGGTTCTTAATGTTATTGGCGTCCAGCAACATTCTCTCAACGACGCCAACCATCTGCCGTCCCGGCTCAGTCAACCCCAAAAGACGCTTGCCCTTGCGAACATACAACTCAACGCCCAATTCATCTTCCAGGTCTTTGATGTGCCTGGATACGCCCGATTGTGACGTATGCAATGCATTGGCCACCTCGGTCAGATTGAAGGCCTGACGCACGGTCTCGCGGACTATCCGCAACTGCTGAAAATTCATCGCACGCTTCCTCCATCGACAGCATTGACCGGGTTTTCGCGCCGAAATACTTTCAGGTGGGATGGCAGCAGCCTTACCGTCTGGCCGGATTGCAAGTTAAGGGTTTGCGCTCGTTCGGTCGATAGCAACACCTCAAAATGCTTTCCGGTAGCGCCATTCAGACCATCCAGCTCCACTCGCGCATTATTTCCAAATTGCAGAATGCGATCGACCTGTGCGGCAATACCGGTAACGATACTGGGGTCGGTGACTATTTCCAACTCATGCGGGCGTGCGAAAGCATAGACCTCGCTGCCGTGCAGGGCATCGCCATGTGCGTGGGGCACTCTGTCATCGCCTATGTGAAGATGCCCGGAATTGACTCGTCCGTGGAACAGGTTTACGGACCCCAGAAACCCATATACAAACGGGGTCGCGGGCTGGTTGTACACCTGCTCTGGTGTGCCCACCTGTTCGACTTTGCCGTGATCCATCAACACGACACGGTCTGCCACTTCCAGCGCTTCCTCTTGATCATGCGTGACGAAAATGGAAGTGATATGCAACTCATCGTGCAGTTTGCGCAACCAACGCCGCAGTTCTTTGCGCACCTTGGCATCCAGCGCCCCGAACGGTTCGTCCAACAGCAATACCCGTGGCTCAACTGCAAGCGCACGAGCGAGCGCGATACGTTGTCGTTGCCCCCCAGACAATTGTGATGGAAAGCGATTTGCCAGCCAGTCCAGTTGTACCAGTTCCAGCAGCTCATGCACTTTTCTGGCAATCGCGGCAGGCGATGGACGGGTTTTGCGGGGGCGCATCCTCAGCCCAAACGACACGTTGTCAAACACCGTCATGTGCTTGAACAAAGCATAATGCTGGAACACAAAACCCACCTGGCGCTCACGCACATGGGTGCTTGAGGCATCGTTACCTTCAAGAATCACTGTGCCGCTATCCGCCTGTTCCAGGCCTGCAATGATCCGCAACAGGGTTGTCTTGCCGCAGCCCGAAGGCCCAAGTAGCGCGACCAGTTCACCCGCCGGAAAGTCCAGGCTGACATCCTCCAGGGCCGTGAAGTTGCGAAAGCGTTTGTGCAGATTGTTCACTTGAATACTCATAACAAAGCCATTCTCAATGTGTGTCATATGCCAGCTCGGCACGGTGTTCCACCCAGGCTTTAATGACCAGAGTGACCAATGCCAGCAGGGCCAGCAGGGAGGCCACGGCAAAGGCCGCGGCAAAATTATATTCGTTGTAAAGAATTTCCACGTGTAGCGGCATGGTATTGGTGAGTCCGCGAATATGACCCGACACTACCGATACCGCGCCGAATTCGCCCATCGCCCGCGCATTGCACAGAATTACGCCATACAAAAGGCCCCATTTGATATTGGGCAGCGTTACGTACCAGAAAGTCTGCCAACCGCGCGCACCCAGCACCACAGCGGCTTCCTCCTCGTCCCTGCCTTGTGCCTGCATCAAGGGGATTAACTCACGGGCGACAAAGGGAAAGGTTACGAAAATGGTGGCCAGTACAATGCCGGGCACCGCGAAAATAATCTTGATGTCGTGTTCCACCAGCCAGTTGCCGAACCAGCCATTCGCACCGAACACCAACACGTACATCAAGCCCACGATGACGGGTGACACGGAAAACGGCAGATCAATGAGCGTGATCAACAAATGTTTGCCGCGAAACTCAAACCTGGCAATCAGCCAGGCCGCCGCCACGCCAAACACCACATTCAATGGCACAGCGATGAGCGCGGTCAGCAAGGTCAACTTTACGGCGGACAAGGCATCGGGTTCCGACAGCGACTGCCAGTAAACATCCACGCCTTTACGCAACGCCTCCACAAACACGGCTAACATTGGCAGAAAAAGGAAAAACACAAAGAACGATAGGGCCGTGATCAAGATGGTACGTTTGACCCAGATTGGCTCCTGCGTAGCCACGCTTTTCTCGAAACGGGTCGCCACCGCCCAGGGAGACAGGTTGCCGGATGACACGCTTGTCATTGCCATTAGCGATCCCTCCCGGTGCGTTTCCCTGTCCAGGCCTGAAGCCCGTTGATCACCAGCAGCAACACAAAAGACACCAGTAGCATGACAACGGCAATGGCCGTCGCGCCCAGATAATCATACTGCTCCAACCTGGTGATGATCATTAATGGTGTGATTTCCGAAACCATAGGAATATTGCCGGCTATGAAAATCACTGAACCGTACTCGCCAACAGCGCGGGCAAATGCCAGGGCAAAGCCCGTCAGTAGCGCTGGCAACAGAATTGGCAGCACCACATGGGCAAATGACTGCCAGCGGTTGGCACCCAGACTTGCGGCCGCTTCTTCAAACTCACTTTCCAGATCTTGCAGTATGGGCTGTACCGTGCGCACTACAAAAGGCAGCCCGATAAACACCAATGCAACCAGCACGCCCAAAGGTGCAAAAGCCACCTTGATACCCAGAACGCCCTCAATATATTGGCCCAGCCACCCGTTCGGGGCATAGAGCGCAGTCAGCGCAATACCCGCCACGGCGGTGGGCAAAGCGAAGGGTAAATCGACCAGCGCGTCAACGATTTTTTTGCCCGGAAACGAATAACGCACCAGTGTCCAGGCCAACAACAAACCAAAAACAGCATTAATGGCGGCCGCGATCAGCGAAGCACCAAAGGACAGCTTGTAAGACGCCATTACACGCGGCGCAGTGACCACGGACCAGAATTCAGCGAATGACAGTTCACTGGTCTTGATAAACACCGCGGCAATGGGAATCAGCACGATCACTGAGAGATACACCAACGTGTATCCCAGTGACAGGCCAAAGCCGGGCAAGACAGAAAAAGCGCGTGCGGAAGTCATTAACGATTTCCCCTGAGCTGATCGGCAGTCGTTATGCCCAGTGCTTTATTTTTACGGTATATCATGAAGACCTCCCATTGAGCAGATGACCGGAAGTCTATAGAGCGGTTTGAGTTTCGAGAAATAATAAAAATTCAGAAGCTTAGATTAAAACTGGCAAAGCCCTCGGTAACCAACGCCTCACCAGCGCCGCATTGGTAAAGAAGCACGATCCGCAGGGCCTGCCGCCCAGGGCCATCGCGACTTCTGGACGTTGAATACGGCAACACACGTGAGCACCCGTCTAACTCCAAGAGGGTTCCCCGACCCGGCGGGCACAATGGCGGTGACAATGCCATTGCTGCCGAAGTCCACTCGCACTTCGGAACAACATCACGACGTTGGATTCTATCAGCGGTGCCTTGGACTGCTTGCAGGTATTATCACTGTAATCGTCGTGCGCCGGACCACTGGGTCCGGCAGAGCTGGTAAACATTTGGATTACTGATGCTGGTAAATCTGATCAAAAATACCGCCATCGGCAAAGTGTGCTTTTTGCGCGCTTTGCCAACCACCGAAGGTGTCATCCACAGTAAAGGTTTTCACGTCAGGAAAACGTGCGACGTCTTTCGGATCAGCAAACTCAGGACGCACCGGGCGGTAGTAGTGTTTGGCTGCCAGGCGCTGGCCGGCGGGTGCGTACAGGTACTCAAGATACGCTTTGGCTATTTTTTCCGTGCCTTTTCTTTTCGCGTTGCCATCAACCACGGTTACCGGTGGCTCGGCGAGTATCGAAATCGATGGCACAATGATTTCAAACTTGTCCGGTCCCAATTCATTTATCGCGAGAAAGGCTTCGTTCTCCCAAGAGATAAATACGTCACCAATACCACGTTGCACGAAAGTATTCGTCGAGCCGCGCGCACCGGAGTCGAGGACAGGTACGTTTTTAAAAATCTGCCCAACAAATTCTTTGGCTCTATCGTCACTGCCATATTTTGCTTTCGCAAAACCCCACGCCGCCAGATAATTCCAGCGTGCACCGCCTGATGTTTTTGGATTAGGCGTAATTATCTGAATGCCGGGGGCGACCAAATCGTCCCAGTCATGAATTCCCTTTGGGTTTCCCTTGCGCACCAGGAACACAATGGTAGATGTGTACGGCGCACTATTATTAGGTAACCGGGATTGCCAGTCCGCAGGAAGCTTTCCGGAGTTTTCTGCAATAGCATCAATGTCATAGGCCAGGGCCAGTGTCACCACATCCGCCTCCAGACCATCGATTACGGCCCGTGCCTGTTTGCCGGCGCCACCATGAGATTGATTTATCGTCACAATTTGCCCTGTTGCTTGCTCCCAGTGTTTGGCGAACAGCGGGTTAAACTCTTGATATAGTTCACGCGTGGGATCGTAAGACACATTCAGGAACTCGACGGGTTTCTCTGCGTAGGATGCAATCGCGGCGAGCAGACCGAAGGTCGTTGCCGCTGTGGTTAATGCAGTTCTGAGACGGTGTAACATGGGTTAACTCCTGTGAGTTTGAGATTAGAAAGAGAATGAAGTACCGAGACCAATGGTTCGATCGCCAAGTCCGGCGTCGTCGAGATCCAGGGAAGACCAATAGGTGTAGAGGTTGGCTTTGGATGCCAGTGCATAGTCCACCCCGACCACGGCAAGCGTGCCTTGTTCGTCGGTGATATGGCCTTCACTGAGGCCGAACTGGGCTTTGAACTTGAGTTTTTCTGAGCTGAGTGCGCCGCTTAGCAGATAGCTTGAGTCTTTTCTATCGCTACCATCGACATTATCTGTTGCCTGTTGCAGAAGAACGCCCAGTTCCAGTGGGCCGGTTTTCCAGCCGCCGACTACGCGGACTACGTCCCCCCGAATGATTCCATCCACACTTCTGCGCGCGGATTGATCCTGGTCATAGGCCAGCGCGGCGTAAAAGGTTCTGTTGTCGTACACAAGTGACAGGGAAAGGGAATCGGCTACCCCGTCATCCGCTTCTCCATCCTGATCCACATCCGTACCTTCAGCAGGAATAAACGCCGCGTTTAGCGTTATCGCCTTGACCAATAGTGGCGAGCTGTACTGGATAATGTTATTGACCCGGTTTTGCCCGCCAATCAGACTATCCAGATCACCTCTGAGATCATTGAACTGATCCACCTTGCCTTCCGCAGCTTTCAGGGGTGTGTCGAACTTTCCGTATCGAACTTCGCCAAATTCCCCGCGCAGGCCGGCAAAGATATTGCGTTGGCTGAACGCGGTATCTCCGCTGCTGCCGTCGTCCACATTGATTTCATATTCGGCCTGGAAGATCGCTGTCAGGCCTGTGTCTTCCAGGTCGAGTCCACCTTTTACTCCCAGTCGGGAGGCGTTGGAGTTAAGCTCCCACTGGTCTGCCACCAAGGGCGCCTTGCCCTGAATTACGTTGCCGGCGCCATCAGACTGCACCTGTTCAAGAGCGACGTTGAGTTTGCCGTAGAACGCCGGCCGCGGTGAGTCCGGAAAGGCCAGGGATGTGCCGCCAACGGCAGGGGCTACAAGTCCCAAAATAAGAAAAGGTTTGAAGGTACCGGGGGGGTTCACGCTAATTGCTCCTGTATGGGTTGTCGTCCAGGGCAATCTATCAATGGGGTTTGCAAAACAGAACCAAGAAAAACTGCAATGCTTATGAGGATTTTGTGAGAGGGCACACCAGGCACCAGTGATAGGACACCTAAGTGGGGAAGTCGTGGCTTGCGGCAGCCTGTAGCCAGGTTAGGTCGTACGGTTTCAATGCGCAGTTTAGCTTCTGTACCGCGTTAAGCCGACGAATGGGTCAAATAGGGGGGGGCAGAAAGCGGTGCTTTTGCTCGTGGTGCCGCTTACAGTGGCGCAGCAGGTCCATGACGTAGTTGTCGTGCATCTTCACCAAGCGGTCCAGGAGGACCTTTCTTGCTTCGATTGGAAAGCAGATCATCATCGCGTAGCGCTTTTGCTCTCGAAACCGCTCGTTGGGCCGGAAGCCTTGACGGGCGTGCGGCTCCAGCCAGGCGCTCAACCGCGCCTGCGCCGCCTCGTCGTACTTCACGCAGCCCAGATAACTCAGGATGTTCTTGCGCTGGTCGGAAAAGGAGGCTTCCCGATCCGGTGTGGGGATGGACCCGTGACGAACACATCGGCCCGTTGGCGGGTAAGGCCCGCCGCGGTCCAATGGATTGCAGAAAGGCATTTCGCCTCGTACGCAAAGAACAGGGAACGCTCGCCAGCATCACCAACTGGCGGTCCCGCGCGGCGGCCAACAGGGCAGCTGACGCTCCGCTCGGGCTGCGCAAGGCAGCGATAATCACGTCGGTATCTAAAACGAATCGATTCATAGCATCTCAGGCCATGTGATATCGCACCTGAGGTCAATATTCGGAAGGTGAAACCTGCGGTTGAACCAGCCGCTCCAGTTCGGTCATCAATACCGACGCCACATTGTCTTTAAAACGACGCCCTTCATCGATGTACTCGCGCACGGTCGCGTCACTCGTCCAGCCACCTTGCTTCTTGATCAGCTCAAAATCCAGGCCTTCCCGGGCGGCACTAGTGCTGAGCCCCCGCCGAAAGCTGTGGCTGCTGAGTTCAAGCGCAAACTCCAGGCCGCACGCCTCGCTCAGGGTACGCAGAAAGTCGTTGATCGCCGCCGGCCGCAGAGCCCGCGCTTGCACCTGATCCCAACGGTTGATGGGCCGAAATACCGGTCCGCTGGCGATGCCGGCTCTGTCGAGCCAGGTCTTTAGTGCCTGCACAGCGCAGAGCGCGCCGTTGCCGGCGGGGATGACGCGCTCCAGGCCTTCCCCCTGCTGATCTGTCTTGGAGCGTGGCAGTCGAACGATCAGGCCATCCGATTCCCATATCAAGTCCTCCACCTGGATGGCCACCAGCTCGCTGCGGCGGAAGGCACCAAAGAAGCCGATTTGCAGTAGTGCCAGATCGCGCATTTTCTTGAGGCTGTCGGACTGCTGTGCGAGCCACGCCAGCATCCGCGCGACATGCTCCAGGCGCAGCGCCTTGGCTTTTTTCTTTGGTTTCCCGTGGACCCGGCGTATGCCGGTAAGGGTCTTGCGCACCGTCGGGTCCTGGGTTGGATCGGCAAACCCCTGATAGCGGTGCCACTGGCTGAGCGCGCTGAGGTGCAGCTCCAGTGTGCGCACGTTACGCGTCTCGGCGTGACCCACCAGGTAGCGGATCAAGGTATCGCGATCAGTTGGCAGCTTTCCTCCCCAGCGCTCGAACTGCCGGATGGCTGAGCGGTATGCCTTGCGTGTGTTCTCGGCGGTGGCCGCGTTCAGGTACAGGCGGTGACGTGCCTGAATCTCGGTGTCGGACGGCGCCGGCGTGCGGGACGGACTGGCGACCGATGGCCATGGCGGCGTTTTTTCGGAATCATTGAGTTCGGTACCCATGGAATGCCCTTTTCACGTGAAACTTGCCGTTTGTACTGCGTGTGCCGGCAATCAGAATACCATTAATTTTTATAACCGAACATAATGTTGTTTATAATCGATCACAAAACCTTTAAGACTCGGTGTAATCAAAGCCGAAAATATGTAATATTACGTATAACGTAATACATTACGATATTCATTAGGAGGCTTCGCCGATGGCTCGTTCTGGGGTAACTTATTTTGACGTCTCTAACGCTGCCGAGTCCGTGCGCCAGCAGGGGCATGAACCGACGGTGGACCGTGTGCGAGAGCACCTGGGCACCGGCAGCAAAAGCACACTGGGTCCGCTCCTGAAACGGTGGCGGGAGCAGCAGGGCGATGCGGTGGCCACCGGCGGCTTGCCTGGCGATCTGATCAACGCAGTCCGGGCTTTACATGATCGGCTACAGGCCACGGCGGATGAACGCATTGAGGCAGCCAAGACAGAGCTGCACGCTGTGGTGGAAGAGCTGCGTGAGCTTCTGGGACAAACAGAGGCCGAGTTGAAAGACACCCAACAGAGTGAAGAGCGCCTGCGCACCGAGCTGGCAGCGAGCACCGCATACACTGAGACGCTGGAGAAAGATCGGGACGAGCACTTGCTTCGAGCCGCCAAGGCCGAAGCTCAGCGCGATGAAGCCTGGTCGCGGATCTCGGATTTGAAAACCGCACTGGCCGAACACCAGCAGGAATCACGCGCTGCGCAAGAGCGCTTCGAGCACTATCAGCATCAGATGGCCGAAGACCGACAGCGTGAGCGCGACGAGGCGCGTCTGGTATTACAGCAGCACCAAGGGCAGCTTCAGCAGCTCATGGACCAGATGGGTAAGGCCGAAGCTCGCTACGCGAACCTTCTGGCCGAGCACAAGGCGCAAGGCCAAGTGCTGGAAGGTCAGCGCACGAAGTTCCACGCCCTGCAGGAGGACCACGTCAGGGCCCAAGCGGACGCAGAGGCGTTGGCGCGTCGCCTGGAAGGGGTAATCGCCACCCGAAATACGTGGCAAAAGCAGGCCGAGGCCGCCGCAGGCCGCGCAGCGACGCTGGCCGCCGAACTGGCCACCGAGCAAGCAAACGCTCGCCACCTCCAGCAACAACTTGATCAAAACGGCAATGCCTTCGCGGCCGCCAGTGACAGGATTGAGCATCTTCAGGACGAAAATCGGCTTTTAGGGCAGGAGAAATCTGTACTTGAGGGACGGTTAAAGCAGCTTCAGCAGGGGCTTTAAGAACGGCAATTCCGGCATTCGAAGACAAATGGCCAGAAACTTGCGGTTCTGACTGATTGACCACGGTCGAACCGTAATTTTCTGAGCAAATGCCCCCGCTGGTCCAACATATGTGAATCCTCAAAGTGTGCTGCTGCCTTTCAGGTCAAGCACGCGCAGGCTGATGGCTGCCTATAGACAAGATTAATTGATGGAAACTGCACCAGCGCGTGCAGACGTTTCGCGTTAACTCATAGAAATAAAAAGAATTTCAGGGTTTTGACAAAAACCGTAAATTCTTTATAAATCAATTATATAGATCCAAAACATCAACAGACCCTAACGCATGCAGGCGTTGATTGCCGAAGATATTGGGCTGACGCCAGGGGTTGCTGTTACCTTGGCGTCTTGTTTATTTGTGGAATGAGGCCTTCATCCGGGTCAAATTGCATTTGCCTGATACGCTCAACAAACCATTTAAGGCCCTTGCCTCGGTTTGCGCGGGACCACGCCAGCGAAATCTCCACCGGCGGTCGATGCGCGTCCAGCGGCAAGCGTTGCAGACTGCCTTCAGCGACTTGCCGCGTGATCCTGTGGCGGGGCAGGTATCCAACACCAACGCCCCTGCATTGCGCCTCTATCTTTTTTTCGATGGTTGGCACAATGACCCGGCTGCGCCCGTCAAGCAGGCCGGATGAGCGCACCGGCAAGTTACGGGAACTGTCAGCCACCACCACTGTTGGATAATTCTGGATCGCGCCGGCTGCGAGTGGCAGAGGTGCCCGGGTCAGCGGGTGATCGGCAGCCACTACAAATTCAAAAACAACCTGCCCCAGCAGATGGAGGGCAAAGCCGGGGTTGGGGGGAGTGCCCTCTGCGCCGACAACCAGATCACACCGATCGTCGTTCAGTGCGTCCCAGCTGCCACCAAGAACCTCCTCACTAATCCGTATCTCCGTTCTGGGCTGGATCTTCTGAAACGCCCCAATCAGCTCGTAGATTACATCGCAGGCAAGCACACTGTCGATGCAGATCCGCAGCTCTGTCTCCCAGCCGTCGGCTGCTTGCCGTGCCAGCTCTGTCAGCTCACTGGTGGCTTTCAATATGTGCCTGCCCTGGTCAAGCACCAATCGGCCCGTTGCTGTCAGTTCCGCTTTGCGCCCGCTGCGGTCGAACAATAGGACGCCCAGGTCTTCTTCCAGTTTGCCGATGGTGTATGACACCGCCGATGGCACTCGGTGCAGCTCTTCGGCAGCGGCGGCGAAACTGCGTCGACGATCTATGGCATCCAGCGTTCGTAGCGCGTCCAGCGTAATGGGTGAAATCATTGTTCAAAATACCTGAATCTATTGTTCAAAACTCTGCGTTATTAATCGCAGAAGCGCTCGGCTATAGTGTATTTCATCGATCAACAAAATTCACAAATAATTGAAGGAAGGCATAGAATGAGTATTTCTCGCATACACGGCGTATTGGCAACGAATGACAGCCTGACGGGTTTGGCACTGCGTATTCCTGCTGGAATTATTTTCGTGGCTCACGGCGCACAGAAGCTGTTTGGCAGTTTTGGCGGTAACGGACTGGAAGGTACAGGGCAGTGGATGGCTTCGTTGGGTCTTGAGCCCGGCTACTTGATGGCATTGGCAGCGGGTAGCGCCGAGTTTTTCGGCGGCATTGCAATTTTGATTGGGCTATTGACCCGGCCTGCGGCCCTGGCGCTGGCGGTAACCATGGCGGTAGCGATTGTGGCGGTGCACTTGCCCAATGGATTGTTTATGAGCAATAACGGCTATGAATTCGGTCTGGCGCTGTTGGCAATATCGGTGGCACTGGTGTTCAACGGGGGCGGCAAGCTGTCGCTGGACCGCACATTGAGTGGCAGTTTTGCCGGGGATAAGGTCATTCGCCACGGCGGTATCACCGTCTAGAAATTCATCAGAAACTCTCAACAAATTGGCAGCACGGGTCGCGAACGCGTGCTGCATGGAGGCAAATATGATTACGATACGACAGAGTCATGAACGCGGCAAAGCCGATCATGGCTGGCTGAAAAGCCACCACACATTTTCATTTGCTGATTATTATGACCCCAGGTTCATGGGTTTATCGGATTTGCGGGTGATAAATGATGACTGGGTGGCCGGAGATTCCGGATTCGGCACTCACCCACACCGGAACATGGAAATCATCAGCTACGTTTTGGAAGGAGCCATTGTGCACAAGGATACGTTGGGCACCCACAGCGAGCTGCGGGCCGGAGAAATTCAGGTTATGAGCGCTGGCTCCGGTGTACAACACAGTGAATTCAATGCGTCGAAAACCGAACCTCTTAAATTTTTGCAGATCTGGATTATGCCCGACGCGGAAGGTGGCACCCCGGCCTATGACCAACGAGATTTCTCGACTTCGTCCGGAATAACGCTTACCGTATCACCCGACGGTCGGGATGGCTCCCTTCGAATACGCCAGGACGCGCGTATTTACCAGATCAAGCTCGACGATGAAACTGCCAGCTTCAGCCCCGACCCCGACCGCGTTTACTACCTGCAGCTGGCTCGCGGTACGATAGGTATCAATGGCAAGCAAATGGCGGCGGGCGACGGCGCGATCCTGCAGGGAGAAAAGCGCCTTGAACTTGCCGCTGCAGGCCAGGTGGACGCACTGCTTATAGAACTTCGTAACAGGTGAAGTTTGGCGTTGCCTGTTGGCGCTCCAACGGTGTGATCACTGCGGTCACTGATCTTGGAAAGCCCGCTGGCGACCGGCAATGGAAAAAGGGCATCGTATGGATCATGTGGCAAAAAACGTGATGATCGGCAATTGTCAAAGTGGTCTTGATTACCGTGGGTTGCGTAGCGATCAGCGTAGTGTTGGATACCGGCAGTTTTCTATTGCGCCTACAGGGCATTTATGACCAAAACGGGATTCAAGCGCGACTGAGCCGCACAAGGAAGATGTCTGACGGTACCTTTATGAACGGGTTATTCAGGATACAGGGTCATTCTGGTTAAAGGCATTATTCGGGCCGCGACCGACCAGCCATGCTGGCAACCGTCCGGCAAATTTTACCAATCCATTAGAGGATGTGAAAATGACAAAAGTTCTGGTTTTATACTATTCAATGTATGGCCATATCGAAACTATGGCACAGGCTGTTGCCGCAGGGGCGGGTGAAGTGCCCGGAGTTGAAGTTACCGTCAAACGTATACCCGAAACCATGACGCCGGATGCCTTCAGCGCCGCGGGTGGAAAAACAGATCAGAAAGCGCCGGTCGCCAGCCCGGCGGAATTGCCCGAATATGACGCCATTATCATCGGAACGCCGACACGTTTTGGCAACATGTCCGGACAGGTCCGTACGTTTTTCGACCAGACAGGCGGCCTGTGGGCGAAAGGCGCGCTGGTCGGGAAGGTTGCCAGTGTGTTTACGTCGACCGGTACCGGTGGCGGCGAGGAGATGACAATCACTTCAACCTGGACCACACTGGCTCACCACGGCATGGTCATTGTTCCGATCGGCTATACCATTGACAAGCTGTTTGATGTTTCGCAAGTGGGTGGTGGCACACCATACGGTGCATCGACCATTGCGGGCGGTGATGGCTCCCGTCAACCGGATGAGCGCGAACTGGCAATTGCCCACCACCAGGGCAAATATGTTGCCGGAATAGCGACGAAACTGACCGGTTGATCCTGGTTGAAATGTTTCGTGAAGGCGCGCGAGCGCCTGTCAGCTTGGAGTTGCGCGCCATTTTTTGGCCGGCCTCGATTTCTCTCGGCCTTGCGATAGCAGCCCTTTAATACCCGCATTTATGGTACAGTCATTACGCAGTTCCCGGCCAGTGGCCGGGGTCTGTTGACGTTTCATCGGCACAACTGCCGGAATGTTTTTCGCTGAATCTCAGTGGCAATAGTCGGGTCGGGATTTTCTGTTGGTCATTCTTGTCAGGGCGCGTTTCGGTTAGCGATGAGGTAGAGCATGGCGCATAGAGCGCATCTTTTTTCTTTGCGTATTTTTCATGCTTTTCGAGAAAGCTGTCTGGAGGAAGGCTATTCCGGAGCAAAGTTCAGAAAGGATCTGCTGGCGGGATTAACGATTGGTGTCATCGCCATTCCACTCGCCATGGCACTGGCAATCGCCAGCGGGGTAGCGCCGCAATATGGCCTGTATACGGCGGCGATCGCCGGCTTCATTATCGCATTCACGGGCGGCTCCAGGCTGAGCATATCCGGGCCCACCGCGGCCTTTGTGGTCATCCTCTATCCCATTACGCAGAAGTATGGCCTGGGCGGGCTGATGCTGGCTACGCTGATGGCCGGTGCGATTCTGATTGCGATGGCCATTTTTCGCCTGGGGCGCCTGATCGAATATATACCGGAAACGGTAACTCTGGGGTTTACCGGCGGTATTGCCGTTGTTATCGCCGTATTACAATTGAATGACTTTTTTGGTCTTTCCATCGAAGCAATGCCCGTGCACTTTCTGGAAAAGATCGATGTGTTGGTCCATTCGATGGGCCTGGCCCACGGGCCCAGCATTGTCGTTGCCTCGTCAACGTTGTTGGTCATGATAGTCTGGCCACGACTAAAAACCCCGGTGCCTGCGCATCTGCCAGCCCTCCTGGCAGGGAGCATTGTCGCTCTTGCCTTCAATCACGGTGGCTTTAACGTTGACACCATCGCCACCCGTTTCAGCTATATCGATGCCGATGGCACGACAGGTTATGGTATCCCACCAATTTTACCGGTGTTTCAGTGGCCCTGGGCGCGACCCGGTGCCAGCGGCGAGCCCTTGGTCCTCAGCTGGATGTTGCTTCGGGATCTCCTGCCAGCAGCATTCGCCATCGCCATGCTGGGAGCCATAGAATCACTGCTCTGCGCGGTGGTTCTGGATGGCATGTCGGGCAAGCGGCACAGTGCCAACAGTGAACTGCTGGGGCAGGGTATCGGGAATCTGGTGGCCCCGTTTTTTGGCGGGATAACGGCCACCGCCGCGCTGGCGCGGTCAGCCGCCAATTATAAGGCAGGTGCCGTCACACCGGTGGCCGGAATGGTGCATGCGATCGTTGTGGTGCTGGCTCTGGTTGGCCTGACGTCTTTGCTCGGGTATCTGCCCATGCCTGCGATGGCCGCGATGCTCATGGTGGTTGCCTGGAACATGAGTGAAGCCCCGAAAAGTGTGCATCTGCTAAAAACATCCCAGACAGGCGACCGCCTGGTGTTCCTGTGTTGTTTTTTACTGACCGTACTGTTTGACATGGTCATTGCGATTACAACGGGTACCTTGCTGGCCGTGGTGCTGTTTATGAAACAGATAGCGGATATGACGCGGGTTGTCGAAATCAGCGGGGACCAGCGGTATACGGGCGGAGTCCCTGCGCCCAACGTCCGTATTTTCAAAATTACAGGCCCCCTGTTTTTCGCGGCAGCAGACAAGATTTTCGGCGAACTGATGCAATACTGCCAGCCCGGCCGGACCATAATCCTGTATCTGGATAATGTTACCATGCTGGATAACGGCGGCGTGTCATCGCTTGCCAGACTGATACAGTTTTGCGAAGGAAAGGACACCCGGCTGGTACTGACCGATCTGAACTTTCAACCACTGAAGGCACTGACCCGGGCGAACCTGCGACCGATTGAAGGGCGGTTCAAATTGTATCCCAATCTGCAGGAAGCAATCTCTGCACAAACGTGAGAATAATAATGTCATACCGGTTCGACAGATGAAGCTGCGTGATATTTTCTGGAGCCCGAAACGCAGGGTTCCCGGCGAGATCATTCATAGTAGCAGCGATGAATTCGGCAATATTCTGGTTATCGAGTATCCGCGTTATCGTGCATTGAGTTTCGATTCGGTCTACGAACAGAGTGCCTACGATGTTCTCAGGCCCTACGCGCTGGTACACGAGTACACGCGCATCATGATGCTGGTGATTGGATTGATCGAACCGCGACACGTCACTTTACTGGGGCTGGGTGGTGGCAGCCTGCTGCGCAGCCTTCACCACTGCTTGTCCCATTGCCGGTTTCATGTCATCGAATTGCGACCGAAAGTTCATGACATCGCAAAACGCTATTTTGATATTCCGGACGATGAACGGGTTCGGGTCACGATTGGTGATGCTTCGGACGCGCTGGCAACCCTGCAGAAAGCCGGAACTGATATCATATTTGCCGATATCTACGATGCCTACCAAATGCACAGTCTGCAGCAACAACGACGCTTTGTGGAGGAGTGCTGGCGTGGTCTTGGCGCGGATGGCTGGCTGGTTATTAATTATCATCGTCTCCCGGATTTTGACTCGGCGTTTTTCGCCCAGCTGAACCGGCGTTTTGGCAGGATGATGGTCTGCTCCGGCAAGTTCAGCAACCACATCCTGTTTGCTGGCAAATCGGGGCGCGTCGACATTGCTGCGGCACCGGCGCGTTTGCGCATGATGGAAGAACAACTGAATGACCGCTTTGTGCCGCTCTTGCGTCGACTGAAACCGGTCCGGATCCTTGATGTCAGTATGGATCCCGATTAAGAAATCCGGATATTCGTCCAGACTGTTATGCTAGTATTAAGAAGAATCCATATCGTGTATCGGGCTGCGATGACACTCTTCGCCTCACCCAAAAGCGTTCTCCTGTTACTGATGCTGATCTTTGCGGCGCAGTCATCCGCTTTTGCCCATGCATGCCTGTGGTCCGCGACTCAGGCGTCGATGGACGCCCAAACCATGCATCCGCAAGGCAATTCACTTGCCGAAACATTCGAAAAGCCTTGTCATGAAGTTCAAGAGTCCTTTTTCGATGCCAACTTTTCAGACGCCCCGGTATATCCCGACAGCGGGGACGACTGTTCCTGCGCGACAGGCGGGTGTGCAACCGCGGCCAGCATGCCGGTGCACAGTTACGCCGCGGTATTACTGACCCGGTCTTCCATTTATCCGCCCATTCATCAAACAGTGCTTTCGCCCGCCCAGACCAATCTCTTGCGGCCTCCCAGTATTGCCTGACCCCCAGGGTCAGTGCGCCTGTCATTTCTGCCATTCACAAATCGTGGCATTGCTATAACAAAAGGTTTGATAACTATTCCGCTCGTGTCGTCACTGTTCAGATTGCGTCCAGATTTGTTCAGAGCAAGGCGAAAAATGTGAGTTTACGCGTGTCAATACGCCGCGCATCCTGCGCTTCGCCCTCCGGGCCGCCTGGTCAGGCGTTCAAACCTGTTCCCGACAGGTTTTGTGACCATTTTTTAACGCAGCTTTCATTTATAGGTGCAGGGTCAAATCGGGGCGTGAGCTGAATAGTTACCACAGATTTAAACGTTTGTAATGCCTGTACGCATTCGGGTAAGGCGGTTATCCGGCACGACCTTCTTTTACGCTCCTGCGAACCCTTATGAGGAAGACACAGTGTTTTTCAGCAAAAATAGTCTAACCGGAAATATCACAACGGGTCGTGCGTGGTTACTTGCGGTCTGCCTGCCTGTATTACAGGCGTGTGCATACCCCGCATTCAATGCCGGACGCATGGACCCTGATTCGCCTTCCATTTATCGGCCTGGCGAGCAGATCACGGCAATGTCCGATTATCCGGCAGTCACGCTGACCGAGCTGCTTGCCTCTGCACTTGAAAGGCATCCGTCCATCATGGCTGCCGACGCAGACCGGCGTGCAGCCCTGGCTGATGTCAGAATTGCAGGGGCATTAATGGATCCCCAGCTAAGCATTACCCAGGGAATAACCGATACTGACCAGCAAACGTTGGCGCTGGAACAGCGTCTGCCTCTTTTCGGTCAGCGGGGGCTCGCCGCGGAGCAGGCCGAACAGTTGCACCGGGCGGCTAGCGCGCAGTGGCGGCAGGCAAGGTCCGACGTTGCTCGCGACCTCCTCAAAACCTATGCTGAATATGCCTATATCGGTACGGCCCAGGCGATTATGGCGCAGCAGATTGCCCTGCTGGAGCAGGTGCTGGAAGTGTCGCGAACTCAATACACCACTGGTTCCGGAACGCAGGCGGATTTATTGCGCATGGAGAGCGAAAAAGAGCAGTTGGTCAACCAGCATATTTCGCTCTCGAATATGTTGCCAGTGGCTGGCGCCCGCCTGAACGCAGCACTGGGGCGTTTACCGGGCAGCCCTTTACCTTCACCGCAGCTGCAGCTATTGCCAATACCCCTTGGAGAGCAGGCGCCCGTGGCAGCGCAGATTTTCGGCAGCCCGCAATTACAGCAACTTCAACATGAATTGGCAGCGGCGGATGCGGCGCAACGACTGGCTGGCCGGACCGGATTTCCAGACCTGATGATCGGTGTGGAGCAGATGCGCAACGGGAATATGGGCGGTAGCGAAACCAGCCTGATGCTCGGCATAAATTTGCCGATTTGGCGCGGTCGATATCAGGCCCAAAAGCAGCAGGCCCAATCCCGGCACCATGCGGTTGGCGAACGCACGCGAGACCGTTACCAGAAGCTGGAAGCGGAAGTCCGTATGGCCCTGTTCAGCCTCGACGAGGCGCAGCGCAACCAGAGACTGTACGCCGGGTCGCTTGTGCCGCGCGGAGAGCAGGCCTTCCGCGTCACACTGTCATCGTATCGAAGCGGTGTCGCGAGCTTTGCTGACCTGATCGCCAGTCAGCGTGAGTGGCTGTCATTCGAGCTGAATCGAGAGCGGTCACTGGCAGACGCGATGCGATGGCAGGGAGAGCTGATGGCGCTACTGGGTGTTGATACCGTGCTTCCAGCACTGGAGGAAAACCGATGAATACACGTACTGCATTACAGGGTGCGTTAGGTGGATACCTGATTGCATTTGCCCTGAATCTATCAGCCTCGCCTCACCACCACGAGATACATCAACCACACCAGAACGTTTCCAACGCAGAAACAGCCCCGCGGCATTCTCCACTGGAAGACGGGGGCCGGGCGGACGAAACCCTCTATACCTGCAGCATGCACCCGCAGATCCGCTCGACGGATCCCGGCGGGCGTTGCCCCATCTGCGGCATGGCATTGGTCATGGTACCGCAGGACACCAGCGATCACGACGTCGATCCCACGGCTGCCAGTCTTACATTGAGCCCGCGCGCAGTGGCGCTGACATCGATTCGAACCGAGCCTGCCCGCTATCGCAGCGTGAAAGCGCAATTGCATCTGCCGGGGCGCATCGAGATCGCCGATAGCCACCGCCATACTGTCAGTGCGAGAGTCAGCGGGCGACTGGAAAGGCTTTACATAAACACGCCCGGGGCGCGGATTCAGCGGGGCGATCATGTGGCTGATATCTATAGCCCGGAATTGCTGGCCGCGCAGGAGGAATTTCTGCAAGCAGTGCGAATGCGGTCCCAGGGTGCATCGGGATACCGGGCTGCGCGGGAAAAACTGCGACTGCTGGGTATCGCTGAAACCGCGTTGGATGCTATCGAAAAAAGCGGCAAGGCCAGAAACACGATGCCCGTGACCGCATTTGGAGAAGGGGTTGTACAAACCCTGAATGTCGTCGAAGGACAATATCTTCAAACGGGCGACACACTGTTTCAGATTGTTGATCTTGGAACCGTTTGGGCAGTGCTTGAGGCCTTTGAATCCGACCTGGATTTTCTCAGATCAGGCGATGAAGTGGAATTGACCACTGCAACGCACCCGGCGCAAACCTTCAAGGGTCGGATTGAGTATATCGATCCATGGGTTGACAGTTCAACGCGCACCGCGGGTGTGAGGGTTGTTCTGGAAAACCCTGACGGCGTGCTGAAACCGGGCGTCCTGGTAAATGGATCGGTTCTGACAGCGCGCGATCCTGCTGTACTGATTCCGGCAACAGCGCCATTATTTACCGGCAGTACATCCCTGGTTTATGTGCAGGACGCGGACACCGCCGGCGGCTTCAGCGCCCGGGAGGTAAACCTTGGTCATCGACTCGGCGAATACTACCCGGTGATCCATGGATTGCAGGCTGGAGAGTTGGTCGTTGTGCAGGGTGCGGTGCGAATTGACAGTGAGTTACAGATTCGCAACCGTCCGAGCATGATGACACCCTTGGGCGGTGGTGCACCGGTACACCACCATGGCGAGACATCATTGGCTGACCGGCCCGCCATCGGTGAGGGCACTCATCATACGCATCACGGTGCCCACGGTACGGCTTCAGGCCGGGTTTCGCATGAACACAGCGCCGGAGCGCAGGAAGTCATCCCTGAATCCGGCATCAAGCCTGGGCACGAAAGCGTGAACGCTGCACTGGTGCGCGAGCTGGAGCCGTTATTCAACGCCTATCATCAGGCGCAGCAGGCCCTGGCGGAAGACCGCCTGGACGATTGGAAAAATGCGACTGCCAAATTGCAGGAGGCGTCTTTGCAGGTGAGGTGGCCTGATTTTCTGCAGGGGGTCGATGATCAGCTACAGGAAGGGCGGATTCATCTGGAGCATATCCGTGGCCTGGACCGCGCTGGGGCGCTTTTTTACCGACACTCGCAAGCCATGATGACCATGGCGCGCATGGGGCTCGCCTCCGGCACCTGGTTTGTGGCGTTTTGCCCCATGGCCTCTGCCGGCGACGGCAACGGGGCGCACTGGCTGCAACGCGATGACCGCTTGAGTAATCCGTATTTCGGGCAATCGATGCTGCGCTGTGGTGACATGCAGGAGACCCTGGAGGGGCGCAGTCATGAATGATCCGGCGGGGTGGGGCCGACTCGTTGCGTTTTGCCAGCGCGAAAAATTCGCGTTGCTCATTATCACCTTGCTGCTGGCTGCCTGGGGTGTCGCAGTCGCCCCGTTCAACGGTCCCAAAATTGATGGAATCGACCCGGTTGCGGTGGACGCCATTCCCAATCTGGGAGAGAACCAGCAGATCGTGTTTGCGGAGTGGCCGGGCCGATCGCCGCGCGATGTGGAGGATCAAATTACCTATCCGTTAAGCACTGCCTTGATGGGCGTGGCGGGTGTCCGGGATGTGCGGGCCATATCCATGTTCGGCTTTTCGAGCGTTGCGGTAATTTTTCATGATGATGTCGAGTTCTATTGGTCGCGGACCCGCCTGCTGGAAAAGCTGGGCAGCCTTTCCGGGGATATTCTTCCAGCCGGTGTGCAACCCGCTTTGGGTCCGGATGCGACCGGGTTGGGACAGGTTTTCTGGTACACACTGGAAGGCCGGGATCAACAGGGCCGGCCTGTCGGTGGCTGGGATTTGCATGAACTGCGCAGCCTTCAGGACTGGACGGTCAGATTCAGCCTGTTGTCCGCCGAAGGCATCAGTGAAGTCGCTTCCATCGGCGGCTACACCCGCGAATACCATATCGAAGTCGATCTGCATGCGTTACGAATACATCAGGTGAGTCTGGCTGACGTGGAAGCGGCCGCACGACAAAGCAATCTGGACGTTGGTGCCGGCACCACGGAAATAAACGGGGTGGAATATCTGGTTCGCGGTGTGGGGCTGGTGAGTGAGCTTTCGGACCTTGAGAACGCGCCCGTACGGCTGACTGACGGGCAGGTCGCTGTCAGGATCAAGGATGTAGCCCATGTCACACTGGGGCCGGGAATACGGGTCGGCGCTCTGGACGTAAGTGGCGCAGAGGCGGTGGGCGGGGTGGTCACCGTGCGCGAGGGCTATAACCCGCAACGTGCCATAGGCAACCTGAAAGAACGCATTGCAGAAATCAGCCGCGGCTTGCCGGCCCGGCCGGTGATTGACTGGCAACAGACAACACCGGCAGAAGTTGAAGCATTTGGTGAAGCGCAGGGGCTGCCCCAACTTGCCGATCATACAAGCCAGCAATGGAGCAGCTGGCTTCGCGCCCACCCGGAACTGGCGCCGCAATGGCTGAGACTCAGCCAGCTCACACTGATACCGTTTTACGATCGGACACAACTGATTTCTGAAACCCTGGGGACACTGAATGACGCGCTGATCCAGCAGCTGTTGATCACGCTGGTGGTCATTCTGGTGTTGCTCGCCCACCTGCGCGCGGCGATCGCTGTCGGCCTGATGTTGCCCATGGCGGTACTGATGGCGTTTATCGGTATGAAGCTGGCGAACATCGAAGCCAATATTATAGCCTTGGCCGGTATCGCCATAGCGGTCGGTACGATAGTCGATATGGGCATCATCATCACAGACAACGTCCTGAGGCAGCTAAAAGATCGCCCTGATGCACCACTGGCGCGGGTGATAAACGATGGAGTGACTGAAGTTGCATCCGCGATCGTCACCGCGATCACCACCACAGTGATCAGCTTTCTGCCAGTGTTTGTCATGACGGGCGCCGAAGGCAAACTGTTCACGCCGCTGGCCTATACCAAAACGTTTGTATTGATGGCATCGGTTCTACTGGCATTGACGCTGGTGCCGCTGGTTCTGGAATTTCTGTTGCAACCGCGCCGACGCTGGCGGTCCGGGTGGCACTGGATGCTGCTGGCTGTCAGCCTTCTGATCGTCGGCGGCATCAAGAGCTGGCGCGGCGTCACTCTAATAGCGCTTCTGCCTGCTGCGGCCGGCCTCTGGTATCTGTGGGTTCAGCACTTGCCGGTTGTACTTCACTGCAAACAGCGGGCACGGGAACGACTGCCGGATTGGGCTGCGCAAATTGCGCCGTACTGGCCTGTCTGGCTCGCTGTTTTTCTATTGGTGCTGGTTACAGCCCGATTCTGGCAACCACTGGGTCCGGTAGCGGGAACGTTGCGCAATATATTGTTTGTCAGCATGCTATTCGGCTTTGTACTCGGGTTATTTGCAATTTTTCTACGCTTTTATGACCGACTCCTGATCTGGTGTCTTGCGCATAAAGGCGCATTCCTCACGCTGCCGCTTTTGTTGATCGTCTTTGGGCTCAATGTTTGGCTGGGCTTCGACCGAACGTTCGGGTTCGTACCCAATATACTGGAACGGGTTGGTCTTAACGGACAGAGTCTGCGCAACAGCGATAGCTGGCAGGCAACCGCCAGGACGCTGCCCGGTCTGGGACGCGAATTTATGCCGGCACTGGACGAAGGCACTTTTCTGTGGATGCCTAGCGCGATGCCGCATGCTTCCCGGGGTGAAATTCTGGACATGCTGCAACAGCAGGATCTGGCCATTGCGGCCATTCCGGAGGTTGCAACCGTGGTAGGCAAAGCGGGCCGGGCGGATACGCCACTGGACCCGGCACCCATGTCCATGTTCGAGACTATTATTCAATACCACGATGAGTATCGCACGGATGAAAATGGTCGACGTTTACGTTTCGCCTACGATCGTCAGACGGGTGACTTTCTGAAGGATGATCAGGGCGAGCTGATCCCGGATGCCCGCGGACGTCCTTACCGCCAATGGCGTGATCATATTCGCAGTCCCGATGATATCTGGCAGGCGATTGCGGCCGCAGCGCATCTTCCCGGCACGACTTTGGCGCCAAAACTGCAACCGATCGAAACCCGACTGCTGATGCTCCAGACCGGGATGCGCGCCGCTTTAGGGATTAAACTCACGGCGCCGGACCTGGAAAGCCTCGATCGTGCCGCTTTGACGCTGGAGCAGGCTGTGCGCCAGGCACCAGGCGTCGATCCACAGACCGTGAATGCCGATCGGGTGGTGGGCAAACCGTGGTTTGAGATCCATATTGACCGACCTGCTGCGGCCCGCTATGGACTGAGCGTCACGCAAATTCAGAACACCATCAGCGCCGCCATCGGTGGCATCGAAGTAGGGCGCACGGTCGAAGGTCGGGAACGCTATCCCATACGCGTACGTTATCAACGGGATCATCGACAGACACCGGAGCAAATGGGGAAAGTTCTGATCCATGACGCCAATCAAGTGCCGATTCCGCTGGAAGCCGTCACGGATATTCGCTACACACGCGGCCCTCAGATGATTCGCACGGAAAATACATTTTTGACGGCCTATGTTACCTTCGGAGCGCATGCCGGCTGGTCCGAAGTAGATGTGGTCGATGCAGTGCAACAGTATCTGGATCAGCGATATCAAGCGGGAAATCTGTCGCTCGATGCTGGCGTGAATTACAGCTTTGCCGGTAATTATCAGAATCAACAACGCGCTGCGGCAACTTTGCTGCTGGTCGTACCAATGGCGCTTGCGGTGATTTTCCTGCTGCTGTACTTCCAGTTCCGCTCAGTATCAACAGCTCTGATAGTGTTCAGCGGTGTGGCCGTGGCCTGGGCCGGCGGGTTTGTGGCAATTTTTCTGTATGCACAGGACTGGTTTGGTAACTTCTCGGTGCTCGGCGCCAATTTGCGCGAACTGTTCCAGCTTCAACCTGTCAACCTGAGCATTGCTGTGTGGGTCGGTTTTTTGGCGCTGTTTGGCATTGCAGTAGATGATGGCGTCGTTATGGCCACCTATCTGCAACAACAACTCAGACAACAACCGGCGCAGAATATCGCGCAGTTACGCCTGCAGACGCTTGCAGCAGCCCAGCGTCGCGTAAAGCCGTGCTTAATGACCTCCGCCACGACGATTCTGGCATTGTTGCCCGTGCTCACGGCTACGGGAAGAGGTGCAGACCTGATGATACCGATGGCGATTCCAACGCTTGGTGGCCTGACTTTCGTGTTGCTCAGTATGTTCGTCGTACCAGTGCTTTTTTGCTGGGCGGAAGAACGAGAAATCCAGAGAGGAGCAACCACCATTTAATCTGGTTATATTTGATCCAGGTCAACACAGCGATTGACTATAATATAATCATGAAAATGGAGGACGGTAAGTCGTGGGATAAACAAAGGAGACCGGCATGAGCGAATCGATTCAGAACGACGAGAGCCATCTCGTGGGCGGCATGACCAAGGAAAGCCTGCTGCAGTGTCCATTGGCGCAGTTAAACCTGTGGCTGACACACGCACATGACCGAGGCATCCCCGATTCCGGCGTAATGATACTGGCGACATGCGGCAGTGACGGTTGTCCGGACCAGAGAGCGACTCTGGTGAAACACGTCGATGATGCAGGTCTGATTTTCTTTGCGGATTATGCCAGTAAGAAGGCCATGGATATAGCAGCAAATCCGAAGGTATGTGCGCATTTTTACTGGCACGGAATGGACCGTCAGATCAGGATCTGGGGCACTGCCGAAAAAATATCGGCGACGGAGACGACCCGGATATTTATATCCCGGCCAGATCCACCGGAAACACCCGGAGAATTTCTTCAAAGCAGGCGATCATCGGGTTCCCGGGAATTTCTGATGCAGCAATTCAAGACAATGCGGGCTCGGTTCTATGACGGCGGCCGGCAGCCAAACCAGTGGGGCGGGTATCGGATTATTCCCGTGCATATGGAGTTCTGGCAGGGAGGCGGACCGCGAATGCGCGACCGTTTCGAATACAAACGGCAGGAAGACGGCTCGTGGGAGCTCGCGCGTTACAACGGCTAGCAAGCCTGCCGGTCATCACAGATGACACTCCCCAACAGCGACCTGCCGGCGAACACTAACGCCAAGCGCTCTGCGTACGACCCTGCCGCCGCACTTCAGACCCCCTTTACTGATGGCGTCCATGATAGTCACTACCGGCCCCGCACGCCAATTTGCGCGTGTTTTCCGGAGCCGCTTTATCAGGACCAGGATCATGCAACATTTGGCGAAGACACCCTGGGCCCCCGTTTAACCCATAAATCACCTTGTAATACCGGAGCCAGTGCGGATAATACCGACACAGCGGATCTGGTTGACAGTGCGTACTGCACACCCGCTGACTGGGTGACCGGATCCCGTTCAGGCGTTGCAGGCCATTTCCAATTTTTAATCAAACATATTTAATTTCAATAAGATAAGGGGTTTTTATGTTGCATCACTTCAGCCGTTCCAGACGACTGCTGTATCCGCTGTTGGCGTTGCTGGTTTGGTCTGGCCTGGCTTCTCAACAGGCTAACGCCGACATCATCACCACAGAGGCGCTACTGGCTGAAATGACCCAGACTTCAACACGGCAGCAACTCACGGCAGCCCTCGACCGAAGTGATGTTGTGCAACAATTGGAGCAGTATGGCGTCAGCGCGGCCGATGCGGCCGACCGGATTGCGGCGATGACAGATGCGGAGGTGCAACAGCTGGCTCAACACTTCAATGAACTGCCTGCCGGAGGCGACGTAACCCTACTTCTGGTTATCATCATTTTGATACTGTTGTTGCGATAGGCGGGGGAGACCATGGCGACCGGTACACTGCACCGACGATGATTGGTCATTTCCGCTACATACCGCTGTGGTTGCTCCTGCTTTCGGGTTGTGCTGGACATCGTGTCTATCAGACTGATTGGCGGGCAGCCCAGGAGTCCGGCAAATCTGTTCCGCTGCTGGCGACTGTGCCGTTTTATCCTCAACAGAAATACCAGTGCGGGCCGGCTGCGCTGGCGACACTGCTGAGCGGTGCCGGGGTGGAGACTTCGCCGGAAGCGCTTGAGCCGCAACTTTATATAGCGGATCGAAAGGGCACGCTGCAAGTCGAAATGGTCGCCGCTACCCGTCGTCAGGGACTGGTGCCCTATGTTCACTCGGGTGGCTTCAATGTATTGCTTGAGCAGCTGGCATCGGGATCCGCTGTCCTGGTGCTGCAGAACCTGGGGCTCCGCAGATGGCCACGGTGGCATTACGCCGTAGTTATCGGTTATTCGGCGGAAAAAGAAACCGTGTACCTGCGCTCGGGCACCACGGCATTGCTGGCCACGCCTTTGCGAGACTTTATGCGAAGCTGGCACGATGGCAACCAGTGGTTAATGACAGTGCATCAACCCGATGATATTCCCGCCGGCGCAGATCCGGTTGTCTACCTGGAAGCGGCGAACGGGTTAGAGCAGGCCGGCCAGCCGACGGCTGCGTTGCAAGCCTATTTGGCAGCCACGCAATTCTGGCCGAAATACTGGCCCGCGTGGGTAGCGTTGGGTAACCGTTATTACTTACGGTCCGAATTTGGTCAGGCCGAGCAGGCATTCCGGCAGGCGGCGCGGCTGGCTCCGGAGCAGCCGGCACCGCACCACAATCTGGCGTGGGCGTTGATCAGGCAAAACCGCGCTCAGCAGGCGTTGCCTTTTGCACGTGCGGCGGCCGACATGAGCGAATCGCCACACTACCATAGCGCTCTGAACGCACTGAATGACGCACTATAAGTGTCGGGCGCGGAATTTGCGGCCCTTCAATGGCCGGTTATTCAGCATATCCAGCGCGATATCGGCCACAGCACGCTTGACTGCGACAAAGGCACGCAATTCCGCAATATGGATTTTGCCGATCTGGCTCTTTTCCAGACCCTGTTCGGCGGTCAGTGCGCCGACCAGATCGCCGGGGCGCAGCTTCTGTTTTCGACCACCATCGATTTCCAGCGTAACCATAGGCGCCCTGTAGCCAGGCGAATTCAGGATTGCGGTATCCGGCAGACGCGTTTCCTGTGGTGGCTGGTCCATGGTGCCCGCAAGACGATCCAGCTTGAATCGTTCCTTTTCCTCAAACAGCGTCATGGCTTTGCCGCTAAGCCCGGCCCTGCCGGTACGACCGATACGATGAGTATGTACGGCAGTTTCCCGTGCCAGCTGATGATTGATGACAAGGTCGACAGCGTCAATATCCAGGCCACGCGCGGCAACGTCTGTTGCGACCAGTATCGAGACACTGCGATTGGCAAACATTATCAGTGTCCGGTCCCGCTCCTGTTGCTCGAGGTCGCCATGCAGGGGCAGGGCGTTCAACCCCTGTCTGTTCAGGTGCTGGGCAAGCCCTTTGGTTTCCTCTTTGGTGTTACAGAAAACCAATGCCGTATCGGGCCGGCTTTGGAGCAACAGCAGCTGGACGGCCGTGTCGCGGGCAACGCCGTCCAGTCGGAAAAACTGCTCCTCTATACTCGAGCTGTCGTGCTGCGCTTCCACCGTTATTCGCACAGGCTGGAGCATAATGCGTTGCGCCATGGCCTGGATGCCCTCAGGAAACGTTGCGCTGAACAGTAAATTCTGGCGTCGGGCAGGCAGGAACTCCAGGATGGCATCCAATGCCGGCTGGAAACCCAGGTCAAGCATCCGGTCTGCTTCATCAAGTACAAGTGACTTAAGCCGGTGGAGCTTTAGAGAGCCTTTCAGTAGATGCTCCTCGACCCGACCGGGCGTGCCGACAATAATATGCGCGCCGTGCTCCAGAGAGCCTGCCTGCGGACCGAACGGTTTACCGCCGCACAGCGTCAGAATTTTGGTATTGGGCAGTCCCCGTGCCAGTCGGCGGCACTCCGCTGCAACCTGATCCGCCAGCTCCCGGGTAGGACATAAAATCAGTGTTTGCACCGAAAAGCTGGCAGTATCCAGTGACTGCAATACGCCGAGACCGAAGGCCGCAGTTTTCCCTGATCCGGTTCGTGCCTGAACGATGACGTCTTCGCCATTCAGAATGGCGGGCAGGCTCAGCGCCTGAACCGGGGTCATCTGATGGTAATTCAATGTGGGCAAATTGTTGAACAGCTCGGCGCGCAAAGATATTTTAGAAAAATCTGAAGTTGTCACGGCATACTCGGGCGAAAATTCGGTTCAAAGAGAGGTGCCCCCTAACCAGGGATACACCGACGGCCAGCCCGCACGTTTCATACGCCCGGTGAAAACACAGCCAGATCATACGCTGCGTGGTTTTGCGCAATCAAAAGCGCGCACTCATGAAATATTTTGGGCCGGGGTGGCGCATACTACGGAGAAATGACCGGTGTGACCAGAAAATCATCGGTAGGAAGGCCAGGCATTACCCTGCACGGGACCATCACACGGGTGTTCGTCAATGTCCGACTCCTCGCGCAGGATTAACCAGTGGTTACGCCTGCCTCACTGAAAAAACGTTGCAACCAAAATGGCGATAACAACCCCTGTCAACACACTCAGAGCCAGAAAAATAAAAGCCTGATTGCGCCGACGAATGGCGGGAACCCGCGCAAACACTGAAGCCATGGTTGGTTCTTCAATATTGCGGCTGCCCGGATCCAGTCCCGTCAGCGGTAATCCGTCAGCGGTTTCGGTGTCGGCCGGCAGGATCATCAGTAATGCACCCGCATCGGCAAAGTGCCGTCGCCACTGACGCGCCTCGCGTTCACTGGTAACACGCTGCAATCGCACTTGATCTCCCGTGAACAGATCGTTTCTTATCGAGTCCGGGGCCTTACCCAGTAATTTCGCCAAATTGATGATAACGTCGTCCCGTTTATAGCCCGTCACCAGATCGCCGGTAAATACGAGATCCCACATTGATTGCCTCCAATCCACTGTATTCCGCATCTGCAACGAATAGTAAGCAATTATTGGGCCATAAATAACTCTCAATGGGCCGCCCGCCGATGAAAACTTGTGCAATCGCTCATGTCACCTATCCTTATAGAAATAACTTTTTCGACGTTCGCAGGGATTTCCACGAGACGAATTATGTTTTCGAAACCATTTAGTCATCTGCTGTGGTGCGTCAAAGTTTTGGCGGTAAGTCTCGGGCTTACCGGTATTGCCGCCTGCAGTTCAGACCGAAATCATCCAGCCGCTGACTCAACACCGGCGCCTTCTCCTTTTAGCAAACCGGTTCCGCACAGGCTGGAGGGAGGAAAGGTGCAGATCGAGCTGCAAAAATATGTGCGCTATCTGGAACTCGACCAACAGCGATCCGGAACGCAGGCGGGGCCATGTTCCGTAGGCGAGGTTGATCTTTTCGGCGCCGGCACCCGCTACAGCCCCTGCGGGATCGGCTGGGTCTCGCCGGGTGAATGGGTGGAGTATGAGGTGGTCGACCTGCCCAAGGGAAATTACCACATAGGGGCGCGTATTGCGTCAGCTGATGCGGGTTTGGAAGCCGTTATCTCCATCAACGGGAATGAAGTCGGCGCGGCCATAACCCGTGGTGGTGACTGGAATAGTTGGTCTACCGAGCTCATCAAGGATATACCGCTGCATGGCGACGCCGTCGTGCGGGTTACATTCCCGACAGGGAACGTGAATATGTCATCGCTGGAGCTGATAAAGGATATAGGTGATGTCGACGTGTCATTCGGGTGGTTTGAATATAGCGGCAAGGATGCTGTTTTCGACGAACCCTTGAGCGCTGGCGAATTTCAGAATCCGATTTTGGCTGGATTCAACCCGGATCCCAGCGTCGTCCGGGTTGGTGACGATTATTATATGGTGCATTCGTCTTATGCGTGGTGGCCGGGCCTGCCCGTGTATCAGAGCACGGACCTGGTTAACTGGCGCTTACTGGGGCATGCCCTGACGCGCCGATCACAGATAAACCTGGAAAACCGTCAGATTTCGGAAGGTATCTTTGCTCCGACTATCCGTTATTACGACGGAATCTTTTATATCACTTCCACTGCGTCGTGGGCCGGCGGCAACTTTATTCTGACCGCAGAAGATCCTGCCGGTCCATGGTCCGATCCTGTCTGGCTGCCGGATATTGGCGGCATCGATCCGGAGCTGTTCGTCGACGACGATGGGAAAGCGTATATTCTCCACAGCGACGCGCCTGTTGATGAGCCGCTCTATGAAGGGCATCGCGCTATCTGGGTCTGGGAGTTTGATCTGGATGCCCGAAGCGTCATCAAAGGCACTGGACGTGTCATCGTGAACGGCGGAGTCAATCTTGATGACAAGCCTGTTTGGATCGAGGCGCCACACATTATCAAAAAGGATGGCTGGTACTATCTTACCTGTTCCGAAGGCGGGAATGGCTACCACCATTCAGAGGTCGTTTTTCGCAGTAAAAGTATGGAGGGTCCGTTTGTCCCCGCTGAACGCAATCCCATCCTGACGCAGCGTGGTCTTGATATAAACCGGGCCAACCCGGTCATTGGCGCTGGTCACGCCGATATCGTTCAAACGCAGACGGGTGAATGGTGGGCTGTATTTCTCGCGAGCCGGGCCTACGCCAGCACTCTGATTAACACCGGTCGGGAAACCTACCTGCTCCCTGTGCAGTGGAAGGACGGCTGGCCAATAATTCTCGAACCCCGCAAACCGATCCCGTATCGAGTGACCAAACCCTCTGGTCTCAAACCCACTAAAGATGCCAGACCGATGACAGGAAATTTTGTCTGGCGGGACAATTTTGATATTCCAGAGCTGGACCTTTCGTGGAATACGCTGAGAGGACCCGGTACCGACTGGTACAGGATCGATGCCGATGTCTCCAATATTGTATTGACACCCAGCCGCAATACGCTTTTGCAGCGCACGACGCCCACGTTCCTGGCTCGCAGGCAACAACATATTACCTACGAAGCCCGCGTAGCAGTGAATCTGGATATGACTGTCGGTGTGTCTGCTGGCATTGCTGCATTCCAGAACGAAGGACATCATTACTATATGGGCGTCAAGGCATCCGAGGAGGGCTATATACTATTTGTCGAAAAAACCGAGTCTAACGTACCGACAATCATTCGAAGTCACAACGAAAAAACACTCGGCAAGCGCCTGATAATGGGAATCGAAGGGGACGCTGCGTCCATCTCATTCTTTTATAACGACTTCGAAGGAAAGCGAATTTACCTCGGAAAAGATCTGAATGCCCGCATTCTCAGCACACAGGTTGCCGGGGGCTTTGTTGGAACCTTTTTGGGAATTCACGCCCGCCACGAGCCCTGATTCGACGCGGTTCGGGAACCGCGTTGCTTGCAGACGGTCGATTCCCGAATCGGCAGCTTAACCGGGGTCTGTGCCGAGCAGCCAGTCAAGCGCGGCGGCCTCATGACGAAATATTCGCACGTTATAACCCGCGTTGCGCGAGAGGGTTTCGAGGAAGTGGTGACTTGAATCGTTGAGGCCAACCAGCGTGGCAACCCGTACATCCCGTTGCATATTCATGGTTTTCATGGATTTATAGGTAAAATTGTAGTTTTCACCGATTCCCATGAGATTTTTCACGCGACGAACATCGATAAAAAACCGTTTAATACCGGATTCCTTGCTCAGACCATCCACGGCCATGTTAAAGTCCCGTGCCACCTCCGGCGTAACATCGACGGTGACCTCGCAGATGATATAGGTCCGATCCGTTGAAATATAGACTCTATGACTCATGTCGATCGTATTCGCATAAAGGGGTTATTCGGTGCCTTTTCGGATTGCTCACGCTTTAGTGTAGAACCAAATCCGAATATTGATCGAACAATCGAATATTGGTCACGGTTGAAATTCACAAGCGGATACCGATATTCTTATTGTCAGTCGTTGGCCATTGGTCGCCCCGGATTCCGGGCCTTTCGCTTTATGGTGGCGTGTCTTATAGTAGTGGTCGGCTATCATGTCCGCCGACGCTTGAATCGCGGCGGAAGCTGCTGCAGGCCATCGGTGCACAGCACGGCCGGACTGTCGAAATGGGAAAATTATGTCCAGACAACATATCGAAATAATGGTGAACCAGCTAGGCGCTATCGTGAGCGAATTGCACACCGTGCAGTACCGTTACAGGCGACATGCGCGGCAAGGCTGGGAGCCGCTGATGAATGTTTATCGCTACCCGGAGCATTATGAGATCTGTGTGGAGCTCGCCGGCGTAGCAACCGAGAATATCCAAATCGAAGTGGTGGACCGCAGAGTTGCTATTTCGGGCGTTCGTCTATGGCCGGACCTTCGATGTAAAGTGACAGAAAGCCGCTGCCATCGTACAACGCTAATGGAAATAGAAGACGGTAATTTCTGGCGGGAAATCGAGCTGCCGGAAGCCGTCGATGGCAGCAGCGCCACCGTGACGGCCCTAAATGGACTGGTCTGGATACGTTTACAACTTGCATAAGGTATCTTCTGTGTCAAACAAAGCGCTATCGACTGAATCAGCGACTCCGTTCAATGCATCCGATAGCAAGGGGAGGGAGGCTGCAGAAAACAATACAAGGTATTTACTTCTGCCCCTGCAGAATGATGTGGTATTCCCCGGCATGACCATCGGCTTGCCGGTGCAGGATCCGGAACTGGCCAACCTGATTGAAGAAACACTGCCCGATCGGCGCGATGTCATTGTCAGTTCCATCAAAGCCGGCAGCGAAGACCCCCCGACCGCAGACAATTTTTATCCAGTGGGCATAATCGGCCGTGTGGTTCAGTTGGTCCGCAGGGGCAATATTCTGGTTGTAGTATTCGAGGGCAGCGACCGGGCACGCCTGCAGGCGTTTTATCCCACCGGTCGCAGCTTTCACGTCAGTGTCGAGCGATTGCTTTCGACAACACCTCCGGCGGACGATCAATACTGGCAGGCTGCCGTGCGAAACCTGCGGGACTCGGCCATGCAATTTTTTCGGAAGTCGCAGTCGCCGGCCCAGGATGCCGAAAGTGTATTTCCTGGTTTACCCATGAGTAATACAGCACTGCTCACCGACTTTATTGCAGGCCATCTGGCGCTTACCCTGGAACAGAAACAATCACTGCTGGAAGAAACGCAAGTCGTCAAACGGGTCGACCGACTTCAGCATTTCCTCAATGAGCAGCTCCATATAGTAGACCTTCAGGCGAAGCTGCGAGAGGACGTTAAAACCGAATTCAGCGAAGCTCAGCGTCGGGCATTTCTTCGTGAACAGTTGCGTGCCATTCAGAAAGAGCTCGGTGAGGATGATGGCACCGATTCGCGAGTCGCACAATTGCAATCGAAACTCGACAGTGCCGGGTTGCCAGAGACTGCCCGTGAGCAGGCCGACCGGGAGTTGAGCCGACTGCAACAGCTATCACCTGCCAGTCCGGAATATGCGCTGATTACTGACTATCTGGAAACCGTGGCCAGTCTGCCATGGGCCAGGCTGAGCGACGACCAACTGGACCTTGAACGCGCCGAGGACGTGCTGAACCGGGACCACTACGGCATCGCCAAAGTAAAGCGGCGTATTATTGAATATCTGGCCGTACGTAAGCTGAACCCCGCCGGCCGGGGACCTATTATGTGTTTTGTCGGCCCGCCGGGCGTTGGCAAAACCAGTCTTGGTCAATCCATTGCAACCGCACTGGGAAGACAGTTTGTACGAATCGCACTCGGTGGTGCCCGCGATGAAGCTGAAATTCGCGGCCATCGCCGAACCTACATCGGTGCGATGCCCGGACGCATTATTCAAGAGCTGCGACGCAGCGGAACGCGCAACCCAGTTATCATGCTCGACGAACTTGACAAACTCGGAGCAGATTTTCGTGGCGATCCCGCAAGCGCGCTGCTGGAGGTACTGGATCCACGACAGAACCATGCATTTGTCGATCGCTATCTGGATTTGCCGTTCGACCTGTCGCAGGTAATGTTTATTGCCACAGCCAATATGATGGAACCGGTGCCGCCACCGTTGCGAGACCGTATGGAGATCATTCAGCTGGCAGGGTATACCCCTGACGAAAAACGTCATATCGCCGAGCAGTATCTGGTGCCGCGGCAGCTGCAGGAAAACGGCGTAACGGTCGAGCAGTGTCAGTGGTCGCCGGAGGCGTTGCAAATTGTCATTCAGCAATACACCCGGGAAGCCGGCGTTCGTAATCTGGAGCGGGAAATCGGCGCGGTGACACGCAGTATTGCAGCCGGGATCGCCAAAGGTAATAGCGAACAGGTTAATATCGGACCTTCCGAAATAACGGATGCACTGGGTCCGCCCCGCTTTACCAGCGAGGGCAAAGTAGGCACCAGCTCACCGGGTGTCGTGAATGGACTGGCATACACACCTGTCGGTGGCGAAGTTCTGCATATTGAAGCAATCCGCTACCCAGGCAGCGGAAAATTCACGCTTACCGGTCAACTGGGTGAGGTCATGCGGGAGTCGGTTAAGGCCGCTGAAAGCCTGGTGCGGAATCGCGCCGACACGCTGGGCATCCCGGTGGAGGAGTTCGGCAAATACGACGTACATGTACACGTTCCGGCCGGCGCCATACCCAAAGACGGTCCGTCTGCGGGGGTCGCCATGTTTACGGCACTGGCATCACTATTCAGTAACCGCCCGGTCAATCGGGAAGTGGCGATGACCGGCGAAATTACCCTGCGCGGGCTGGTTCTGCCCATTGGCGGACTCAAAGAAAAGACGCTGGCGGCGCTGAATGCGGGGGTGAAAACGGTGTTGATTCCCCGGCAGAATGAAAAGGACATCCCCGAACTGGCGGAACAGGTCAGGACGGGTCTCACGATAATTCCGGTAGAAACGGTGGACCAGTTGCTGTCTCATGCGCTTTTGTAATTCGTCCGGAACGATATAGCCTGATCGGACGTTCAGCGGCCAAGTATGATCAGCAACTGCTCCGCATGTGATACTGCATCCATGCCCAGGCTGGTCAGGTATCCGCCGTCTTTCTGGGTGACCAGTCCTTTGGCATAGAGCCGTTCCATGGCTGTAATATGTTCAACCTCGGCATTGTGTCGCAATTTGATGCCTTCGCGCATCGAGTCCGCTTTAAACAGACTTAATACTTCAATTTCATGCACAGTATCGGAAGTCAGGCGCATAGCGGGCTCCACTGGATCTGATTGTGAGATCACGGTTATAAATTTGTAGATTAACCACTTTAGAAGAATCTGCGTTTGATATAGAACAATTCCCTCGAGCGTGGACAAGGTAACATCTTTGTGATTGACTATCATCGTGGCTTGTCACGTAAATCGCCTGACAAAAAGATTTGGAGGAAATCGCATGCATGCCAGCCCGGATCGCACCACAGATGATGGTAATGACCGCCGCAGAGAGTGGCGGCTGTACATTTTTATTATCGTTTTTCTCTTTCCTATCCTCAGCGTCATGATCGTTGGCGGGTTCGGCTTTACAGTCTGGATGTATCAGTTATTTGCCGGCCCGCCAGGGCCACCGGGTGTTTAGCCACGATGGGGTGGATTTCGCATCGCCGATGATGATGATGATGATGATCGGACAGGATCATCGGGAAAAACAGTCTTTACGTAGTATGGTAGTAACTATTCAGCGTATGTCGTACCTGTTCAGCGTATGTCGTACCTGTTCAGGCTGCGCCCGATTTTATTGCCGGGACAATGATCGAGACCGTTTCGATCCATCATAATCGCGCCTGATCGCCGACCAAAATGCCATATCTTAATAACAAATACAATGGCAATACATTCAAGCGCCCCGAAAATGACGCGTTACTTACGGAACCCGTTATGGATTCGATTCCATTAGTCAACATAGATCGTCCCGGCACTGTGCCTGAGTCGCCCATACATATTGCCAGCCTGATCGTACATGTTCGCCCCCGGCACCTGTCTGAGATTTCAGGCTGGCTCGAACAGCAACCCGGTGTGGAAATACACTCCCGTAGCTCACAAGGCAAGCTGGCCGTTGTCCTGGAGTGCCGCCACGAGCAGACAATTCTGGATCTGCTCGATACGCTGACCGGCAGGCCCGTGGTACTTAATGCTGCCTTGATCTACCATGAAATTATCGATGGAGAGGAAGACGCCTGATGAAGTCAGATACAGAATGCCCAGAAAATACACCGACTCCTGACGTTAGTGCCAAACCCGATACAACCGCGGAGACAGCACCTGCGGGACTGACACGGCGCCAGTTTGCAAAGGCCCAGGCAGGCGCTGTTGCAGCGGCAGCGCTGGGCCTGCCAGCCAGTGGCCTGGCCCAGAATCTGGTGACCAATCGCGAGTTGACAACATTGAAATGGAGCAAGGCACCGTGCCGATTCTGCGGTGTGGGATGCGGTGTGATGGTGGCAACCCGCAATAACCGGATTGTTGCGACCCACGGTGATATCAAATCCGAGGTCAACCGGGGAATCAACTGCGTAAAGGGTTATTTTCTTTCGAAGATACTCTATGGGCCGGATCGACTGGTTAGCCCAATGCTGCGTATGAAGAATGGTAAATATGACAAGCAGGGCGAATTTCAGTCGATCAGCTGGGATCAGGCATTCGACATTATGGCCGAGAAGTTTCGCGAAGCCGTACGTGAATCAGGGCCCGACAGTATCGCCATGCTGGGCTCGGGTCAATGGACGGTCTGGGAGGCCTACGCCGCGTCGAAATTTATGAAAGCAGGGCTTCGGACCAATAATATCGACCCGAATGCGCGACACTGTATGGCGTCGGCGGTTGCCGGTTTCTATCGTACCTTCGGCATGGATGAGCCGATGGGTTGCTACGACGATATCGAGCACGCCGATGCGTTTGTACTCTGGGGCTCCAATATGGCAGAGATGCACCCGATTTTATGGAGTCGCATCACCGATCGTCGCCTGTCCTACGACCATGTTCAGGTTGTGACGATGTCGCCCTACGAAACCCGGACTTTCGAACTGGCCGACATCCCGATTATCTTCAAGCCGCAGACCGACCTCCTGATACTCAATTACATTGCCAATCACATCATCCAGTCAGGTAAAGTCAACAAGGATTTTGTAAACAGTCATACCCGATTTGTGCAGGGGCAGACAGATATCGGTTACGGATTACGCGACGAAGATTTGCGACAGACGAGTGCGGTGGGTGTGGCTACTGCCAACACCTGGAAAGATATCACTTTCGAAGATTTCGCCCGATTTGTTGAGCCCTATACACTGGAAAGCACGGCGGAGCAGACCGGTGTATCACAGGAGCGACTGAGAAAGCTGGCGGAAATATACGCCGACCCGAACATCAAGGTCATGTCCACCTGGACTATGGGGTTCAACCAGCACACCCGGGGGGTGTGGGCCAATAACATGATATACAACGTGCACCTTCTGACCGGCAAAATAGCCGAACCCGGCAATAGTCCGTTCTCACTGACCGGCCAGCCATCCGCCTGCGGGTCCGCACGTGAAGTCGGTACTTTTATCAATCGCCTGCCTGCCGATATGGTGATAACCAACCCGGAGCACCGCGCCTTTGCGGAAAAAGTCTGGAAACTCCCACCCGGCACAATTCCGGAAAAAGTTGGGTACCACGCCGTACAGCAAAGTCGCAAACTAAAGGATGGAGATTTGAGAGTCTACTGGACTCAGGTCTGCAATAATATTCAGGCCGGCCCCAACCTGATGCAGGAAACCTTACCCGGCTGGCGCAACCCGAAAGCATTTGTCATCGTTTCCGATATTTACCCCACGGTATCTGCGCAGGCCGCTGATTTGATACTACCGGCCGCCGGCTGGGTAGAAAAGGAAGGTGCGTTTGGCAATGCGGAGCGCCGTACGCAGTTCTGGCATCAACTCGTGTCTCCGCCCGGCGAGGCCCGCTCGGATCTGTGGCAATTGATCGAGTTTTCCAAACGGCTCACTACCGATGATATCTGGCCAAAGGCATTGCTGGATCAGGCACCGGAATACAAAGGCAAAACGCTATATCAGGTGCTGTACGCAAATGGCCAGGTCGACCAGTTTCAGGTCGAAGGAAAGGACGATAATTACCGTAACGACGAAGCCCATGCGTTCGGGTTTTACGTGCAAAAAGGTCTGTTTGAAGAATATGCCAGATTCGGTCGAGGAAAGGCACACGATCTGGCGCCGTTTGACATGTACCACGATGAGCGCGGCATGCGCTGGCCAGTGGTAGATGGCAAGGAGACGTTATGGCGCTACCGGGAGGGCTATGATTCCTACGTGGAAAAGGGCAGTGGTGTACAGTTTTATGGAAAGCCGGATAACCGCGCGCTGATTTTCGCACTGCCGTTTGAACCACCCGCCGAATCGCCCGATGAGGAATACCCGTTCTGGTTAAGTACGGGGCGCGTACTCGAGCATTGGCATACCGGCAGTATGACCATGCGGGTTGAGGAACTGAATCGTGCCGTGCCGCATGCCCTGGTTTACATGAATTACGACGATGCAAGAGAGCTGGGCTTTCGTCGTGGCAGTGAGGTGCGGGTCATAAGTCGTCGGGGGGATATGCGGGGCAGGGTGGAGACCCGCGGGCGGGTCAAGCCTCCACCGGGCCTGATTTTTATTCCATTTTTCGATGCAAACCGCCTGGTTAACAAGCTGACACTTGATGCCACAGACCCTATTTCCCTGCAAACAGATTATAAAAAATGCGCGGTTCGACTCGAACTGATCAGCCTGGCCTAGGGTCTGTTGACGTTTCGTCATCGCCTCTGTTGTGCCTGAAAACGCGCCAATTTTGTGATGCGGCATGCCGGCGCGACGAATGTGGTTTGGTCGCTCCAAATGAATGAGGAGCAACGACAAGTGGCGCGTTTTCAGGCACAACCCGAAGGGCTAGGGCCA